>CACYOR010000212.1:1207-2733 GCA_902775985.1 Oscillospiraceae bacterium | reverse complement strand
ACGATGATCGTCTCTTTTTGCGGTGTGAAGGAGAGCGGGGGAGCGGGCGCCTCGTTGCGCTGCCCGGCGCTGTACTGAGGCCGCCGGATCGGACCGAACTCCCGCTCCATGATAGCCTCCAGCTCCCGCTCGTCGATGTTCAGACTGCGGTGGACGGCGGGAATGGCTTCGGCTTTCTTCGGCTGCAGACAGCTGGGCAGATGCATATAGTTTTCTACCTGATCCCATTTGACGGTAAAGCCGCCGCCGTGGGCACAGAACACGGAATCCGGGGTATTCTCCAGGTCGCTCTCGGGATCATAGCCGATGGCGGCGAGGATAGGTGCCGGATCCTTCACAGGCCGATAGCCGCCCGGGCGCAGGGCCAGGCGGCCGCGTCCATGGCTGTAGGCCAGGACTTCGTTCAGATAGCCGTTCATGGCGGCCACCGGGGCGCTGCCCTCCAGGCGCAGCATCTCGCCCGCATCCTCCGGGGAGTCAAACTCACCGTTCATGGCGCGCACATCGCTGATGGCGCGGCCGATCAGCTCCGGCGGCAGCTCCAGCGTAAAGGCAAACCAGGGCTCCAGCAGCACATTTTTGGTTTTCATCAAAGCCTGCCGCACGGCGCGGTAGGTGGCCTCCCGAAAATCCCCGCCCTCGGTATGCTTGATGTGGGCGCGGCCGGCGGCCAGGCGAATTCTCACATCCGTAAGGGGCGAGCCGCTCAGAACGCCCAGATGGATCTTCTCCTGCAGATGGGTCAGAATGAGCCGCTGCCAGTTGCGGTCCAGCTCATCCTCGGGGCAGATGCTGTCCAGCACGATGCCGCTGCCCGCAGGGAGAGGCTCCAGCAGCAGATGCACCTCCGCGTAGTGGCGCAGAGGTTCAAAATGCCCCACGCCCTCTACGGCTTCGGCGATCGTCTCCCGATAGAGGATGTGCCCTTTGTCCAGGGTGACATCCAGATCGAAGCGCTCCTTAACCAGTCGGCGGAACACCTCGTTCTGCACCCGGCCCATGAGACTCACGGAGATCTCCCGGCTGCGGCTGTTCCAGAGAATGTGCAGCAGGGGATCCTCCTCCTGCAAGAGCTGGAGCTTGGGGAGGATCAGCAGCGGATCCGATCCCGGGGGCAGGATTACCCGGTAGCTCAGCACCGGCTCCAGCACCGGCATCGCGGCGTCGGGCTCATCACCCAGGCCCTGACCGGGATAAGTCCCGCTGAGCCCCAGCACGGCGCAGACTTCCCCGGTGCTTACCGTCTCAACGCTCTCATATTTGAGCCCCGAATACAGGCGGATCTGCGTCAGCTTTTCCTGCAGCGCCTTTCCGGCTTCATCGGTATAATCCAGTACCGAACGCACCGACAGCTCCCCACCGGTAATCTTCAGGTACGTCAGCCGCTTACCCTGGGCGTCGTGGGCGATCTTAAAGACCCGCGCGGCAAAACATCCCCGATCTTCCTGCGTGGGGGCCAACCGATCCAGACAGTCCAGCAGCGCCTCCACACCCTCCAGGCGGAGCCCGGAGCCGAAAAAGCAGGG
>CACYOR010000212.1:0-1184 GCA_902775985.1 Oscillospiraceae bacterium | reverse complement strand
GTTCCGGTTTCCAGATAGCGCTCCATGGCCTGCTCGCTGCAGAGGGCTACACGCTCGTCAAACTCATTTCCCGGCGTGCTGAAATCCACGCAGCCCTCGTCCAGCCGGCTGCGCAGCTCATCCATGAGGGCCGCCTCGTCGGTGTCGGGCAGATCCATTTTGGTGATGAACAGAAAGCAGGGGACCCGATAGCGCCGCAGGAGCCGCCACAGGGTCTCCGTATGAGCCTGCACGCCGTCGCTGCCGGAGATGACAAGTACAGCCGCGTCCAGCACCCGGAGTGTACGCTCCATCTCCGCGGAGAAATCCATGTGCCCGGGCGTGTCCAGCAAGGTAACGGCAGTATCGCCCCAGCGAAGCCGTGCCTCTTTCGAGAAAATGGTGATACCTCGTTCCCGCTCCAGCTGGTGCGTATCCAGAAAGCTGTCCCGGTGGTCGACCCGGCCCAGCTTCCGCAGCGTCCCGGAGAGATAGAGCATGGCCTCGGCCAGCGTGGTTTTTCCGGCGTCCACATGGGCCACCAGGCCCAGACAGAGCCGCCGATTCCGCTCCGCCATGCGATCCCTCCTTTTATTGATATAGTATAAATCTCATGCAGTATAGCACAAGGAATGGGATCTGTCGATAGCTATTTGAGACTTGACCACAAGATGTCTGTTCCGCCTTGTCATCTTTATGCAAAATGTTGTGGACTTTTTTGAAACTTTGACTACCATTTTTGTAAAAGCTATGTTATACTTGCTTTGATATTCTGCGGGTAGTAGGCTCGCATGCATGAAATCTTCACTTAAGTTGACATAATAATGTCACTTGTCATATTATGGTAAGTCAGCCTGCTTGGAAGGGGTTTTCGAGATGAAAAAGATTCTGGTTTTGGAGGACGAACGCAACATCCGCAGCTTCGTGGTGATCAATCTGCGCCGCAGCGGCTATGAGCCGATCGAGGCGGAGACCGGCGCGGAGGCGCTGGAGAAGTGGAAGGTGAATCCGGATATCTGTCTGGCCCTGCTGGATGTGATGCTTCCGGATATCGACGGCTTTGAGGTCTGCCGCCGCATCCGCGCCTCCGGCTCCAAAATGGGCATCATCATGCTCACCGCCAAGAGCCAGGAGATCGACAAGGTGACCGGACTGATGACCGGCGCGGACGACTATGTGACCAAGCCCTTCTCCCCGGCGGAGCT
>CACYOR010000211.1 GCA_902775985.1 Oscillospiraceae bacterium | reverse complement strand
AACAATATCACGATTTTCACCTCCCTGGATACGGTTCGTGTCCTTTTGGATGTGTTGGAAGAAATGACGATCGGGATCTCTCGAATCGATGCATCGTAATCAAAATGGAGGCGTTTCCCATGACAAAATATGTGTTTGTGACAGGCGGCGTAGTGTCCGGTCTCGGCAAAGGTATCACGGCGGCCTCCCTCGGACGGCTTTTGAAGGCGCGCGGCTTGAAGGTGGCGGCGCAGAAGCTCGACCCCTATATCAATGTGGATCCCGGCACCATGAGCCCCTACCAGCACGGCGAGGTCTATGTCACCGAGGACGGCAGCGAGACGGACCTGGATCTGGGCCATTACGAGCGCTTTATCAACGAGGACTTAAATCGCTGGTCCAATCTCACCACCGGCAAGGTCTACTGGAACGTACTGAACAAGGAGCGGCGCGGGGAGTACCTCGGCCAGACGGTACAGATCATCCCCCACATCACCCAGGAGATCAAGGACTTCATCTACCATGTCGGCGCGGAGACAAATGCTGACGTGGTCATCACCGAAATCGGCGGCACCACCGGCGACATTGAGAGCCAGCCCTTCCTGGAAGCCGCCAGGCAGGTCAGCCTCGAGCAGGGAAAAGAGAACACGCTCTTTATCCATGTGACGCTGGTCCCCTTCCTGCGCGGCAGCGACGAGCACAAGACAAAGCCCACCCAGCACTCGGTCAAGGAACTGCAGGGCATGGGCATCTCCCCGGATATCATCGTGCTGCGCTGCGACGAGCCGCTCGAGCCGGAGATCTTCCGCAAGATCGCCATGTTCTGCAACGTCAAGCCCGACTGTGTGATCGAAAATCGCACGCTGCCCATTCTCTATGAGGCGCCGCTGATGCTCGAGGATGAGGATTTTTCCCTGATCGTCTGCCGGGAGCTGGGGCTTTGGACGCGCGCGCCACAGCTGGACGAGTGGCGGGAGATGGTGGCGCGCATCAAGTCGCTGCAGCACCAGGTCACCATCGGGCTGGTCGGCAAATATGTACAGCTGCACGACGCCTATCTCTCTGTAGCTGAGGCGCTGCGCCATGCGGGCTATGCCTGCGGTGCGCAGGTGGAGATCCGCTGGATCGACAGCGAGACCGTCACGGAGGAAACCGTGGCGGAAACTCTCGCCGGATGCGACGGGATTATCGTCCCCGGCGGCTTCGGAGACCGGGGCGTGGAGGGCATGATCGTGACGGCCCGGTATGCCCGGGAGCACGATATCCCCTATCTCGGCATCTGCCTCGGCATGCAGGTGGCCGTGATCGAGTTCGCGCGCCATGTCTGCGGCCTTCCCGACGCGAGCTCGGGGGAGCTTGACCCCAACTCGCCGCACAAAGTTATTGACTTTTTGCCCGACCAGGATGAAACTGTCAGCAAGGGCGGTACGCTCCGGCTGGGTGCTTACCCCTGCCCTACGGCGTGGAAGAGATCCGTGAGCGACACCGCCACCGCTACGAGTTCAACAACGACTACCGCGAGCTTTTGCGGGACAAGGGCCTCTGTCTCTGCGGGCAGTCCCCGGACGGCCACATCGTGGAGGCTGTGGAGCTCGGCGAAAAGCGTTTCTTTGTCGGCGTCCAGTTCCACCCCGAGTTCAAGAGCCGTCCCAACCATCCGCACCCGCTGTTTGTGGGACTCATTTCCGCATCTTTGGAGGTCTGAATGATGGAGAAAATTCTGATCCTTGACTTCGGTGGCCAGTATAATCAGCTGATTGCCCGGCGCGTCCGCGAGCAGCAGGTCTACTGTGAGCTGCACCCCCACACGATGCCCCTCGAGGAGATCCGCCGCTTTGATCCCATCGGCATCATCTTTACCGGCGGGCCGCACAGCGTCTATCTCCCGGACGCGCCCAGGCCCGACCCCGGCGTGTTCAACTTAGGAGTGCCGATCCTCGGCATCTGCTATGGGTGTCAGCTGCTGGCCCACTCTCTGGGTGGACTGGTGACAGCCGCCGAAGACGCCTCCGCCCGGGAATACGGAAAGACGGAGACATTTTTTGATCTGACCTGTGCGCTGTTCCGGGACCTACCCGAAACGAGCGTCACCTGGATGAGCCACGGGGACTACCTGGCCAGGGTGCCGGAGGGCTTCCGTCTGGCCGCCCATTCCGCGGCCTGCCCCACCGCCGCCATCTCCGACGAAGAGCGGCGCTTTTACGGGGTGCAGTTTCACCCGGAGGTCAATCACACGGTCTTCGGGCGGGAGATGCTGCGCAATTTCCTGTATACGATCTGCGGCGCCCATGGCGACTGGACCATGGCCGATTATCTGCGCCGCAGCGTGGAGGA
>CACYOR010000210.1:1016-2686 GCA_902775985.1 Oscillospiraceae bacterium | reverse complement strand
GTCGTGCTGGACATGAAGGAGCTGGAATACATCTCCTCGGCCGGGCTGCGCGTGCTGCTGCACCTGAAAAAAGCCTGCCCCGCTCTCCGCCTCATCAACGTCGGGAGCGAGGCCTACGAGATCCTGGATATGACCGGCTTCACCCAGATGATGGAGGTGGAGAAGGCCTATCGGGAGGTCTCCATCGAGGGCTGCCAGGCGATCGGCCGCGGCGCCAACGGCACGCTCTACCGGATCGCCCCGGATACGGTGGTGAAGGTCTATAACCACCCCGATGCCCTGGCGGACATCCGCCACGAGCGGGAGGTGGCCAAGCTTGCCCTGATCCTGGGCATCCCCACGGCGATCTCCTATGACCTGGTCCGCGTCGGGGAGCGCTACGGCTCGGTGTTCGAGCTGCTGCGCGCCCGCTCCCTCTCCGACATCCTGGCGACGGAGCCGGAAAAGCTGGACGACTGCGTGCGGGAGTTCACGGGCATGCTCAAGAAGGTGCACGGCACCCTGGTCCCGGCGGGCAAGCTGCCCGACATGCGGGAGAAGGTCCTGGACTGGGCCCGCTTCCTGCAGGACTATCTGCCCCAGGAGGCGGGGGAGAAGCTGCTGGCGTTGGTGGAGGCGGTCCCCCATGACGACCACATGCTCCACGGGGACTATCACACGAAGAACCTGATGCTGCAGGGGGACGAGCTGCTGCTCATCGACATGGACACCCTCTCCGTCGGCCATCCGGTCTTCGAGCTGGGGAGCATGTACAACGCCTTTGTGGGCTTCTCGGAATACGACCACGAGACGGTCAAGCGCTTCCAGGGCTTTGATTACGAGACCTCCCGGACCTTCTGGAAGAAAACGCTGGCGTCCTATCTGGGCACGGAGGACCCCGAGGCCATCCGCGCCGTGGAGGACAAGGCCCGCATCATCGGCTATGCGCGGCTGCTGCGCCGGGCGATCCGCCGTCACCACCTGGAGACCGAGGCGGGCCGGGCGGAGATCGAGCTCTGGAAGAGCGAACTGCTGGAGCTGCTGGCCCGGACCGACACCCTGCTCTTTACCGCCAGCGAGCTGAGCCTGGAGGCGACGGTCGAGAATCTGCCGCAGCTGCTCTCCTTCCTGGAGCAGAAGCTGGAGGCGGCAGGCTGTCCCATGAAGGTGCAGATGCAGCTGAGCGTCGCGGCGGAGGAGATCTTCGTCAACATCGCCAGCTACGCCTACGCGCCGGGCACGGGCACGGCCACGGTGTGCCTGTCCATCGGGGGCGAGCCGCGGCGCGCGACCCTGACCTTCCTTGACAGCGGCGTTCCCTTCGACCCGCTGGCCAAGGCCGATCCGGACGTGTCCCTCCCCGCCGCGGAGCGGGAGATCGGCGGTCTGGGCATCTATATGACCAAGAAGACCATGGATGATGTGCACTATGAATACCGCGGCGGACAGAACGTGCTGACCCTGGTGAAGTTTTTCTGAGCATACAAAGGGCCTGTGAAAAAAGCAAGCCTTCAAAGAAATGGCTTGGACACAGGCTTGTAGGGGACGGCGTCCACGACGTCCCGGCAGAAAAAGGAAACGATAACAGAAATCTCCGGCGAATTCGGTTTTCTTCACCGTTTTCGCCGGAGATTTCTACATTCCTTTTCTTTGTCCCGCGCGGGCTGTCGAGGACGCCAGCCCCTACGGAA
>CACYOR010000210.1:0-960 GCA_902775985.1 Oscillospiraceae bacterium | reverse complement strand
TCGGCCCCGGCAGCCAGATAGCGCAGCAGGATCTGGGCGCAGGCGCGGCTGTCGCTGCCGGCGTGGTGGTGATCGAGGGCGATGCCGTAGTATTCGCACAGCGCGTCCAGCTTGTGGCTCTGCCCGGGCAGGAGCCGCCGCCCCATCTGCACCGTGCAGAGATATTCCGCGCTCTTCTTCCACACGAGATCGTAGTCCCGCAGGCAGCGCCGCAGCACCGTGAGGTCAAAGCCCGCGTTGTGGGCCACCAGGATCCCGCTGTCCAGCAGCGGCTCGATCCGCGGCCAGAGCTCCGGGAAGCGCGGCGCGCCGCGCACGCTCTCCTCGCTGATGCCGGTGAGCCAGGTGTTGAAGGGCTCAAAGTCCGTCTCCGGGTCCACCAGGGAGTAAAACTCCTCCCTGATCGCCCCATCCTCCACCGCCGTGATGCCGATGGCGCTCATGCGATGGTTGAGACGGTTGGGCGTCTCCACGTCAAAGGCGATATAGCGGGCCATGTCTCTCCCCCTCTGCTCCTTGTTCCGCCCCGTGGCGGACTTCCGGGAACAGTGTAGCAGAGCCGCGCCTCTCCCGCAAGAGGAAAATCCCGTCGGTGCTGCCTGTTGCCTCGCGTCCCTCGTCCCCTGTTGCCTACTGCCTGATGCCTTATTGCCTCACGTATAGTACTTCTCCTGCCGGTAGGCCAGGGGCGTGATGCCCTCCACGGTTTTGAAGACCTTGATGAAATAGCTGCTGTCCAGAAAGCCCAGCTCGCCGCTGATCTCGTTGATGCTCTTGCCGCTGTGGCGCAGCATCTCCTTGGCCCAGCGCACCTTCTGCCGCTTCATGTAGTCGGTGAAGTTCTCCCCCAGTTCCCGGAGGAAGAGCTTGGAGAAATAGCTGGGGCTCAGATGGCACAGCTCCGCCATCTGGCTCATGCGCAGCATCTCATCCCGGTGCTGCTCCATATAGGCCAGGGCC
>CACYOR010000209.1:2675-4205 GCA_902775985.1 Oscillospiraceae bacterium | reverse complement strand
GCGAACGACTGCAGCGTCCTGTATATCGAGCAGCGCGCCCATGACAACAGCGGCGGCGAGTACATGGGCTTCGGCCTGATAGAACGCTTTGACTGCCTCGACTGGGTATCCTGGGTAAACCGAAGTGTCGGCGCAGATCTCCCAATCTATCTCGTAGGCGTTTCCATGGGTGCGGCGACTGTGCTGATGGCGTCAGATCTTTGCCTGCCCGAGAACGTACATGGAATCATCGCCGACTGCGGCTACACCTCGCCGCACGCTATCTGGAAGCACGTGGCCAACAACAATCTGCATATTGCTTACGGCGTGCGCGGCGTGATTGCCAGCGAAATCCTGCGCCATAAGATCCAGGTAGGCTCCAACGACTTCTCCACGACGGAGGCTCTGAAAAACACAAGAATCCCGGTGCTGCTGATTCACGGCACAGGCGACCACTTTGTTCCGGTGGAGATGACCTATGAAAACTATCTCGCCTGCGGCGGGCCGCGACGGCTGCTGATCGTACCCGGGGCGGACCATGGCATGAGTTATTTCACAGATCCGGAACGCTATACGGCCGCTGTTCTGGCTTTCTGGAAAGACTTCGATTCTTGGGAAGGAAGGAATCAGGCATGATAAGAACCAGTACGGTCCAATTGACAACGATCTCCGCCGTTGCTTATCGGCAAAAGCTGGTATCCGGCGGCGCAGGGATTACCATTTGGGGAAACAATGTCCGGCAACCGGGGCTTGCCTCGATCAGCAAGACTTCCGGCGAGGCGATCCCCACTGCAAATACGCCTTTGGAGTATTATCCTCCGGAGGCGTTTGCGGAGGCAATCAAGCTGACTGCCGGGCTGCCTTACAAAAACCTCGGCAAAGTACAGATGCCCGAAGGGCTTGCTGTTGAACCGGAGGAGGCGGAAGAAGCTCCCGCTCAACCGGAGATCGAGGCGGTTATTGACAGCGCGGAATATCAGCGCGTTGTCGACGCTTACAGCGACAAAGACGGGCGGCTTTCCTATACGCTCCTGAACAAGGATCTAATCCAGACGGCAAAAGCGAGCGGGCAGGTTCGCCTGATGATCGAAGACCACGCTTCGCTTGAGGAGATCCGCCTTCAGGTCGTAAAGGCCAAGCTTCGCAGTGTTTCAAGAAACCCTGCGCTGACCGACGAGCAAGTGCGGCTGATGATCGAACTGCTGGATGAGATCAGCCCGAAGGGTGTGTTGAGACCGCTGAATGAAGAGATCCGGAAATGGCTCCGGGACGGGAAATTGAAATAAGCAGAAAATGAGTGTTTGACTATGACGATAGCCGTAATCTGTGACGTGTTGGGGAAAGAGAATAACGGTACGACCATCGCCGCCATGAATCTGATCCGCTCCCTGCGGGAAAAGGGGTACGATGTGCGTGTCGTATGCTCGGACCCGGAGAGAGCGGGACAGAAGGACTTTTATGTTGTTCCCATACTGAATCTCGGACCTTTGAACGCGTATGTAGCCAAAAACGGCGTCGCGCTGGCGAATCCGGACAGGAACATCCTGACAG
>CACYOR010000209.1:942-2618 GCA_902775985.1 Oscillospiraceae bacterium | reverse complement strand
CTGGGGCTCCCTCTCACGGCGGGATTTCACTGCCAGGCGGAGAACTTCACCGGGCATATCTTTATGAAGGATTTTCCCCCCGCCAATCGGATCGCCTATCACGTGTTTTATCGGAATCTCTATCGCTATTGCGACTGTATCCATTACCCGTCCCAATTTATCTGCGACACCTTTGAAGCGATCGTCGGCCCCACGCCGCATCGGATCATCTCAAACGGCGTGAATCACATTTTTCAGCCGAAACCGGCAGAGAAGCCAAAAGAACTGAAGGACCGGTTTGTCGTGCTGTTTACCGGCCGGTACAGTCCAGAAAAAAGCCACAAAGTTCTGATCGAAGCTGTGGCCAGATCCCGCTACAAAGATGAGATCCAACTGATTTTTGCCGGCGACGGGCCTCTCAGGCAGAGCCTGGCGCGGCAGGCCAAGCGCCGGGGCGTTCACGACCCGATCATGAGGTTTTATAGCCGTGAAGAGCTTGTAAAGGTCATCAACTACGCGGATCTCTATGTCCATCCCGCCGAAATCGAGATCGAAGCCATCGCCTGTCTGGAGGCCATCGCCTGCGGCAAGGTGCCCCTGATCGCCGATTCCCCGCGCAGCGCTACGCGGCATTTTGCCCTGACGGATCACAATCTCTTTCACTACAATGATCCGCAGGATCTCGCGGACAAAATGGACTGGTGGCTGGAGCACCCGGAGGAAAGACTCTCCTGCTCAAAAAGCTATCTGGGCTATGCCGCGCAGTTCAATTTCACAAGCTGTATGGATCAGATGGAGAAGATGATCCTGGACGTATCGGAGGGCAGGCATGAGAGCTGAACGGGTCTACGCCTATTCCGATCCGCTCAACGATGACTTCGCGGGTACGAACATCAACACCTGCCGCGTTGGGAAGGAGTTTCGTTTTGTCCGTTCTTCTCTCCTCTGGCGTGCGGTATCCTTCGTCGTTTACTATGGGATCGCTTTCCCCATCGTCTGGCTGGTGTCCAGACTCTATCTGGGACTGAGGTTTGAGAACAAAAAGGTGCTGCGTCAGCTCCGCGGAAAAGGGTTTTTCCTATACGGAAACCACACGCAGATCCTTGACGCGTTTCTCCCGGCCATCGCCGCGTTTCCCCGGCGGGCGTATATCGTTGCGGGGCCTGACGTGGTGTCCATTCCAGGGATCAAGCATCTGGTGATGATGCTCGGCGCGCTGCCGATCCCCACGGAGATGTCAGCCATGCGAGGCTTTCTGGACGCCATCTCTCTCCGCTATCGCCAGAATGCCTGTGTCGCCATGTTCCCCGAGGCGCATATCTGGCCGTATTACACGGGGATCCGGCCCTTCCCGGACACCTCTTTTCGCTATCCCGTCAAGGAAAACGCCCCTGCGGTGGCCATGGTCGTCACATACCGGAAACGGAAGGGGCTTTTTCGTTTCCTCAAGCGGCCGGGGATCAAGGTGAGCTTCTCTGAAATTATGATGCCCGACAACTCCCTGACGCCTCGGAAAGCGCAGGCGGAACTGAGGAATCAAGTCTTTGCGTTTATGGATACCGTGGCAAGGAGCAAAGATCAAATCCGTTATATTCGCTATGAATATATACCAAAAACCGACACGGGGGTACCCCGTGAAACTGAAGGAAAGGAATATGCCGTATGAAAGACATGAAAAAGGTCGAAAAGGAAATCAA
>CACYOR010000209.1:0-926 GCA_902775985.1 Oscillospiraceae bacterium | reverse complement strand
GGACGCTCTGAAACAACAGGTCCGCAGCGAGGCAAAGGAATTCAAGAAGTCCGCGGGAGAGGCGCTTGAAGCCCATGACGTGGAACGGGAGATCCGCCATGAGCGTATCCGAGCCGAAGCCGCCCATATTGCCGAGCAGCATCAGCTGAAAAATGATGTGGAAGCAGAAGCAAAAGAACTAAAGAATTTGTTAAGCCAAAACAATAAGCAGTAGAGGCAAAAACGGGGAGGTTTGGAAGTAGAATCTCTCCGTTTTACAGTCCTGCCGGACAAGTCAAAATGCACTGTCCTCACTGTTTTGGACACCCCTTCAGGAATTAATTCGCGGGAACTCTCCGGATTTCGGCTTAAAATCGCAAACACAGCCTGCTCTGTGATTATGCTTATTGACCCCCAGTTGAACTGGGGGTTTATTGACGCTTAAGCGCCAAAGAAAACGACGGCGGGGATTGGTTCCCGCCGCCGATACCTTATGCGTAGATCAGATCGTTATTTACCACCTCCACAGCCCGATCCCGGATATTGTTCATCCGCTGCACCCACAGCATTTGATCCTGGGCCTTGATCCGTTCTGTGATGCCCTCAAGGGTGGCAAGCTGTTTTACCAGCTCAAGAAACATGTTCTCCGCCTGCTCGTTTAGATTGGCCAGATAACCGTTCAGCTTGCCTGTGATCTGCAGCTCTGTGTACAGCGCCTTGCGGTGTTGCCGGAGATACCGCAGATGCCGTTGCCCCCATACACCGATAGGACGCTGTTCTTCAGGCGGGACCAGGAGGCACGGGAGATAACAGTCCCCGTGCAGCTCGTACCACAGCCCATTCTTTTCGTCGTAGATTTGCTTTTCCATTGCATGACCCTACCTTTCATTATCATAGCTTCTTTGACGTTGCCGCCGTTTTGCCTGTTGTGCTTCTCTGGCCTGTGC
>CACYOR010000208.1 GCA_902775985.1 Oscillospiraceae bacterium | reverse complement strand
GGTCATGTACGACGCCTTGTTACAACGGACGGAGTTGCCTTCCAGCGGGTGCTTCGTCGTGCCTACGATATCGTCAATGGTTGTGACTGCGGCAGTTCCTGCTATAAATGTCTGCGGAATTACTATAACCAGAAAATCCATGACGAATTGGATCGTTATAAGGCAGCGGCTTTCCTGAAAGAGTGGATCGGTGAGATGCAGACTGAGGCGCCGGAGGAAAAGGTACCCGAAAGCGCTGCGGAAAACACTGCGGATGCTAAGAACAAGCTCGAATTGCCGGACGATTTCGGCATGAACATGCACGACAGCAGATGGAAGGACATATGGCAGAATGCTTTATCTCTGACGGATGCAAAAGTCGAACGGGATGCGGTCAAGACGATCGCCGCCCAGAGCGATCTGTTCAAGGGAAAGGAAAAGCCCTGGTTTGACTGCGTGTTTCTAGGCGAAGAAGAGTACGGCTGCGCGCTGCTCTGGCCCGACTCCCGTGTCATGCTGTTCACAGAAGAGGATAAAGACGGGCTGGAGTTCGCGGCAGCCAGCGGATGGAAATGCTTCCTGCTCGGAAGTGAGGAACTGACGCCGGACATACTTGCGGCTGCACTGAAGGAGGAATAACGATATGGCGATCATGATCCCTGAAAAACCAAGAACGTTCAAACTGAAAAGCCGTGAGGACATCATGTTTGACGCATTGGCTAAGCTGCCGGATGACTATTATGTCGTTCACTCCTTCCAGGAAACCAAAATCAAGGACGGAAACCGTATCATTGATGCGGAGGCTGACTTCGTCGTTTTCAATCGCACGAAGGGGTTAATGTGTATCGAAGCAAAGGCTTCCGTTGGCGGCTACGAAAATGGAAAATGGTACTATATCAGCGGCGAGGAAATGAGCCACGACGGCCCGTTTGCTCAGGCGCGGATGATGATGTACGACATTCAGGATCGTATGAAGGCGCTTGGTATGCTCTCTGCGATTGAGCATTGCAAGTTTTACCACGCAGTCTGGTTCCCAACGGCTTCTGCTGCGCAGATCCGCCGTCTGCCCCTGCCAATGGAAGCGCTTCGGGAACTGATTTTGACCGAAGAGGCTCTGATTGATCCCGAGCCATATCTGGAGAGAATTTTCTCTCTTGCGGAGAAAAGAAAAACAGCAACGGATCTCACAGAAGCCCAGGCTTCTCGTATCGTCAACGAGATCCTCTGCCCGCAGTTTGAGATTGCGCCTTCCGCTTCCTTTGATACGGATACTAAGCACATGCTGTTCCATCGGCTTCTCAAAGAGCAGGCCAACGGCGCGGCCGGTACGGGAAAGACCCTGGTGGCTGTCGAGAAGGCCAAACGGCACGCCTTCCGTGGCGAAAAGGTGCTGTTTCTTTGCTTTAACCGTCGATTGCGGGATCACCTGGCAGAGAACTATGCTCACGAGTACATCGACTTTATGACCATCTCCGGCCTTGCATGCCGTTTCGGTCGTACACCGGCACCGGATTATGCACTGCTCAACCGGATTCTGGAGAAAATGTGGGAGGATGGAAGCTTCCCTTACGCGCATGTAGTGGTGGATGAAGGACAGGACTTTGGCATCAAAGCGATTGAAGAGGCGGATATTCTCTTAACACTTAAGACTATCATCGAGGACACGAAAGAAAACGGCAGCTTTTATGTGTTTTACGACAAACTGCAACTGAATCAAGCGCGCAAGCTGCCAAGATATCTGGCGGATGCCGACTGTAAGTTGACACTCTACCGCAACTGCCGCAATACCGAGAACATCGCCAAGACCTCGCTGCGTCCCATAACGGAGCGCAGCCCGAAGCTGATGGAAAACTGTATTGCCGGTGTACCGGCTAAGCTTCATTTCTGCCCGGATGGGGATTCCGTTCTTGCCGCTGTGGACAATACGATAGACGAGTTGCGCGGTGAGGGGATGGATAATATCGTGATCCTGACCTGCATAAAAGAGGCGGACAGCGTTCTGGCTCCTTATCTGGAAGAAGGAATGTATCCCGCCGGAAGGAAAAAACTCATCTTTACGACCTGCCGCAAGTTTAAAGGGCTTGAAGCGGACGCCGTCATCCTTGTGGACGTGGATGAAAACACGTTCCTGGGCAAAGACGACAGCGAGCAGAACGTATACAACTACTATGTAGGTACTTCTCGGGCTAGGCTGCGCCTGGACATTATGACGACCATGGACAATGAGAGGTGTATTCGTGTCCTGGAGAAACTGGGCAAGGGAGAGAAGATCAAAAATCCACAGCGCGAGCTGGCGAAGGCCCTCAATACGCTGCGGGTGATGGAAAGCGGCGAATGAAACCAAGCTGTTGCCCTTTTGCAGCAGCTTTGGGACAGCTTATCATTGCATAGCTCTGGTTAATATAGTATAATGACAATAGAATAAAGATCTAGGGCGGTACAAGTGCATAGCGCAGGCGTACCGCCCCACTTTTATACAAGGAGATGAGACCATGAATTGTCCCCGGTGCGGAACACCGATGCAGGGCGGCGTATGCCCTGAGTGCGGCTTCCCCTTCAATCGCCTGAGGAAAAAGGCGAGAGGGAAAGCCCTTGGCCGGCTTGGCCGGAACTGAGACCAGCGCACGCGCCCCCCCGTCACAGCGGCGGGGGCGCGGAGGCGCGAATGCGAAAGGAGAACACAAAGATGTTTGAGTATTTGTTCCATAACAACGACGAGGACGACGGCAATGCCGTCGTCGGCAGCTATCGCAGCGGCCCGACCAAGGGCGGGACTTTTATCGGCACCTGCTCGCGCTGCGGGATGGTGTGGGAGTTTGAAAACTACGAGGTCGTGCCCGTACCCTATCCCCACGGCACCTGCCCGACCTGCCGGGAATGGGTCAAGGTGTTCTGATACTATTCCTTAATAAAAAGCTGACATAGGAGAATGGATATGCTATAATAGTCTAGGGTGACGATTATGGCAGAGAAATATGAAATCAGCGGAGAA
>CACYOR010000207.1 GCA_902775985.1 Oscillospiraceae bacterium | reverse complement strand
GGCAGACCTTTTCTATCTTATCTCAGGAGGCTTTCTTTGTATATCTACGTATAGCTATAAGCTTTTTGTACCACTCGCATAGCGAGTGGTATACTCCAAAGATAACGCCGCCCGGTTTTCACCGGGCGGCGATCTTTTTTTGAAAAGCCCTTGACAATCCAATATCGTGGTGATATCATTTTGATATCAACTAAAGGAGGTTTTTTCCATGACTGAGAAAGATTTGAACAATAAGAAAAACGGCATGGCCATGATGCTGCTGTTTCTCCTGCTCTACGCGGCCGCCATCGGCCTCATCATCTTCGGCGCTATCCAGATGGATCACGGGCGCACCGGTTTCCTGCCGCTCTTTCTGCTGGGTATCCTCTGGACCTGTGTCGGTTGGATCCCCTTCCTGGGTCTGAAGGTCCTCAAGCCCCAGGAGGCCTTGGTGCTGACCCTCTTCGGCAAGTACATCGGCACCCTGAAAGAGGACGGCTTCTACTTCGTCAATCCCTTCTGCGTGGCGGTGAACCCCGCCGCCAAGACCCGCCTGAGCCAGTCCGGCGACGTGGACGGCGGACAGCAGAATAACGCTCTGCTGAACGCAGCCCTGGGCAAGAGCGTGGACGTCACGGCTGAGCCGGCAAGCAAAAAGATCTCCCTCAAAGACATGACCCTCTCCAACAGCCGCCAGAAGATCAACGACTGCCTCGGCAACCCCGTGGAGATCGGCATCGCGGTCATCTGGCGCGTCACCGACACCGCCAAGGCCGTGTTCAATGTGGATAACTTCAAGGAGTATCTCTCCCTTCAATGCGACAGCGCCCTGCGCAACATCGTGCGCATCTATCCCTACGACGTGGCCCCCGGTGTGGACACCACCGGCGACGGCGTGGCCGACGAGGGCAGCCTGCGCGGCTCCAGCGAGACCGTGGCCGCCCGCATCCGGGATGAGATCCAGCAGAAAGTGGCCAAGGCCGGCATCGAGATCGTTGAGGCCCGCATCACCTATCTGGCCTACGCGCCGGAGATCGCCGCCGTCATGCTGCAGCGTCAGCAGGCCAGCGCCATCATCGACGCGCGCAAGATGATCGTCGACGGCGCCGTGGGCATGGTGGAGATGGCGCTGGAGCGTCTGAGCGAGAACCACACCGTGGAGCTGGACGAGGAGCGCAAGGCCGCCATGGTCTCCAACCTCCTTGTCGTCCTCTGCGGCAACCGGGACGCCCAGCCCATTGTCAACTCCGGCAGTCTGTATTGATGCCCCATGGCTGACAACGCGAAGAAACAGGTGCCGCTGCGCCTGTCCCCCAAGCTCTATGACGCCATCGCCGCCTGGGCGGAGGATGACTTCCGCTCCATAAACGGCCAGATCGAATATCTGCTGACCGAGTGCGTCAAGCAGCGGAAAAAGAACGGGAAATACGTCGGTGAGGAGATCGACAAGCCGATCGAGCTGGACATCGAGTGAGGTGACTGCCATGACGCTCAAACAAATCCTGCGCCTGCTGGTGGTGATTCTGGGGCTGTTGGTGCTGCTGGGGACGACGGTGTTCCTCGTCCTGCGCTGGTCCGGCATCCCGGAGACTCCCTGATCGGCCTTCTCGTGCTGGCCTGGGTCTTCTGGCTGCTGATGATCGTCCTCGCCCGCGTTCCCCGGCTGCTGAAGCAAAACGGCGGCTTTGTGCGCGTCAACGCCATCCGCTTCGGCGGCACAAAGCTGGAGCCCACGCCCCTGAGCCTGGAGCTCACCGGCCTGGCGCTGGCGCTGCTGTTTGGCTATCTGACGCTGTGCAGCGCCCTCTGCCGCGATCTGGGCGGCTGGTTTCTCCCCGTGTCGCTGATCGCCGTCCTGCTGGCGATGCTTGCACCAAGCCTTCTGGAAAGGAGCAACTGATATGAAGGACAAAACTCTCCGCCGCTATCTGCGCTGGGCCTTTGCCCTCGCCTGGGCGCTCCAGGCCGCCGCCATCGTGCTCGCCCATCGAGGGGAGCTTCAGGGCTTCCGGCTTGTCCTGGCCCTGAGCATGTACGCCCCCTTTGCGGCCGTGCTGCTGGCCGGGATCGGTCTGCGCGGCATGGGCTGGAAGCCCCGGCTGAAAGGAAAGCTCCGCTGGGTACTGGCCGCCTGGTTCGGTCCGATTCTGCTTACTGTACTCGGGGCCGCGCTGTACTTTGTGATCTTCCCCACTCATTTTGATGCCGGCGGCTCTCTGATCGCCGCCCAGCTGGGTGAGGAAGGTCTGGCCCAGTTGGAGAGCGCCGGGATGACGCTACGAACCTATGCGCTGGTGCAGAGCGCCGCCGCGCTGACCTGGGCCCCCTGGCTCAATATGCTCGCCGCCCTCGGTGAAGAGGTCGGCTGGCGCGGCGCGCTCTATCCCAGGCTGAAAGCGCGCTTCGGCGTGGGAAAGGGCCGGCTCCTGGGCGGTCTGATCTGGGGCGTCTGGCACTGGCCTATCATGATCCTCGCCGGCTATAACTACGGCACGCAGTACTGGGGCGCGCCCGTGCTGGGGCCGCTGGTCTTCTGCCTGGGCACCGTCGCCCTCGGCGTGCTCTTTGACCGGCTGTACGA
>CACYOR010000206.1 GCA_902775985.1 Oscillospiraceae bacterium | reverse complement strand
TGTCTCGATCATTCTTCAAAACCTGGCGCAGCTCAAAGCCCTGTTTGAGAAGCAGTGGGAATCCATTGTCGGCAACTGCGATGAGTTTTTGTACCTGGGCGGAAACGAGCAATCGACCCACAAGTATGTGGCCGAGCTGCTGGGCAAGGAGACTATCGACACCAACACCTACGGGAAAAGCACCGGGCGCAGCGGCAACTACAGCACCAACTATCAGATCACGGGACGGGAACTGATGGGCGCCACCGAGGTGCGCCTGCTGGATAACAGCAAGGCGCTTCTTTTTATCCGGGGCGAGCGGCCCATCATGGACTCCAAGTACGACATTCTCAAACACCCCAATGTGGCGCTGACCACAGACGGGAAGGCAAAGCCCTATCTTCATGGCGGCACGGAAAACGCCGTCGCCACCATTTCCCTCGGGCGGCACGGAAAACGCCGTCGCCACCATTTCCCTCGCGGGCACCTCGCCTGCGTCCGCCTCTGCTTTTGAGGAAGCGGAGACCTTATACGATCTTCTCTCCGAGGAGGAGTTGGAAGAATATTTCAGATTACAGGAGGAACAACGCAATGAAAAAACTGAATGAGAGCCGGAATACCGCAAGGCTCCCCATGCCTGCGAAGGTCAAGAAAGGCTTTCGCGTCTACAGCTCCCTTATGCTGGCGATGGCCCTCGTGACGGGCATGAGCATCCATGCCTTTGCCGCGGGCGATCCCATCACGGTCATCAACAACCTGTCGGATTTCATCTTTGGCCTGATCCGCGCCGTAGGTCTGATCCTGCTGGGCTGGGGCATCGTCCAGGTGGGTCTGTCCTTCTCCAGCCATGATCCCTCCCAGCGCTCCAACGGTTTTCTGACTCTGGCCGGCGGCGTCGTGATCACCTTCGCCAAGGAGATCCTGACTCTGATCACCGGATGATCTCATTTGCAGAGGGGCAGGGTGGCTTCCGCCGCGTTGCCCCATTCTGCGGAAAGGAGGACGCATGAATGTCAGATAACTGGGTCGTACAGAACCTGGAAAACGCGCTGAACACATGGAATGAAAAGCTGGCCGAGGTCTGGCAGCTCATCACGCAGTCACCGGAATCCTTCAAGGGTGGCGCGATCTGGGCTGTAGTGCGGAATGTCCACGGCGGCCTGCAAGCGGTTGGGCTTGCGCTGCTGGTGCTGTTCTTTGTCACCGGCATCATGAAGACCTGCGGCAGTCTGGCGGAGACCAAGCGCCCAGAGGTTGCACTGAAGCTCTTTATCCGCTTCGCGCTGGCCAAGGGCGTCGTGACCTATGGCATGGAACTGATGGTGGCTCTGTTCAACATCGTGCAGGGCGTGATCTCCAGCATCATGTCGGCGGCGGGCTTCGGGGCGGCATCGCAAACGGTGCTGCCCCCGGAGATCGTGAACGCGGTGGAGGACTGCGGCTTTTTCGAGAGCATCCCCCTCTGGGCGGTGACATTGATCGGCGGGCTGTTTATCACAGTCCTTTCCTTTGTGATGATCATGACCGTGTACGGGCGCTTTTTCAAGCTGTACCTGTACGCCGCCATCGCACCGGTGCCGCTATCCACCTTCGCCGGGGAGCCGAGCCAGAACGTGGGGCGCAGCTTTCTCAAAAGCTATGCCGCCGTGTGTTTGGAAGGCGCAATCATCGTGCTGGCCTGCATCATTTTCTCTGTATTCGCTGCGACCCCGCCCACGATTAACACCAGCGCCGCTCCCGTTACGATGGTCTGGAGCTACATTGCCGAGCTTGTGTTCAACATGCTTGTGCTTGTAGGCGCGGTGAAGATGGCCGACCGGGTCGTGCGCGAGATGATGGGCCTGTAAGGAGGAAACATAGTGGAAGTAAAAATCAATCGGGAGATCCGCAATTATACGGAATCCATGTTCTTCGGACTGTCCATGCGACAGTTCGTTTTTTCTTTGTTGGCGGTCGGCGTGGCCGTGGGGCTGTACTTTTTGCTGCGTCCGCACTTCGGTATGGAGACGGTGAGCTGGATGGTCATTCTGGCTGCTGCGCCCTTCGCCATGCTGGGCTTTGTCAGCTACCACGGCATGACCGCCGAGCAATTCATTCGCGCGTGGGTCCGCTCCGAGCTCATCGAGCCAAAGCAGCTCTGCGTTCAGGTCTGCGATCTGTACTATGAGGCGCTGAAGGACACCATCGCATTCCATGAAAAGGAGGCATACAGGCGGAATGCTGAAAACGCTCAGTAACCTGCTCAAGCAGGACAAGGAAAAATACCGCGTTCCGCGCCGGGTGCAGGATGTGATCCC
>CACYOR010000205.1 GCA_902775985.1 Oscillospiraceae bacterium | reverse complement strand
CTCACCTCATTTTGGACTTCTTTTCCAACTTTTCCAACATCTACGCAGCAAACCCGCTTTCGGCCTCGGCCTAAAGCGGGTTTGTCTACGGTCTGAAATGAGCACACCGAAAACGGTGTGCTCATTTTTTGCATTCCTATGTATCAATCGCCCCACATGACCGTGAAGTAGGCGGGGGCTTCCTTGGTGTAGTTGTAGGCAGCCAGCTCCTCGGGCGTGCGCATGAAGAACTGATCTTTCCCGCCCCAGTTGCTCTTGAACTGCAGTTCCGGGTCGAACATATAAAGGACGCCGTCGATCTCGATTTCCGTCCAGGAGTGAGGCGTCAGGCCGTTCTCGCCGTTGACCATGCCGCTGAAAATCTGCGTGTCATAGCCGAGAAAGCGGGACAGCTCATAGAACACAGAGGCAAAGCAGTAGCAGTTGCCCCGATGGCTGTTCAGCGTGTCCAGCGCCGTCTGGGTGACCCAGCTGATATCGCCGGGCTTGTGCAGATCCTTCTTGCGATAGGAGATGTTGTTGACGGTGTAGTCGAACACCGCCCGCAGCATTTCCTCCGAGTCCATGTTTTCCGGATCCACGACCTCGTCCAGGATCGGCCGCAGCAGCGCGTCCAGATCGGCGTTGCCGCTGGTCACCCGCCCGGAGGCGTCAAAGCTGATGTTCCGATAGTCCGCATCGGCCACCGCCACGCCCTCGCTGTTGATGGCGTGCAGGCAGCTGCCCAGGAAGAAGAAGCCCTCCTCGCGCAGGGGCAGAGCCTTGCTCTTGACCCAGATCTCCTCATCGCCGATCTGCCGGAAGGTATGGGGGATGGACATCTCCGCGACCGCCCAGTAGCGCTCGTCGCTGACAGGCACATCCAGGATCGTGCCGGCCATCTTTTCCCGCTTTGCCTGATCACCGCGGCGGTCCAGCACCTCGCAGAGGATGCGCGCCAGCTCCGCCCGGGTCAGCGCCTCATGGGGACGGGCCTCTGCCTTCTTCCCGCTGTCGATCCAGTTGAGCTGCGCCGCGGTGCGGAAGACCGGATATTCCTCCGCCGTGGCTTCCAGATCCGCAAAGCGGACGTTCCTCTCCTCGGCCGGGAAGAAAGACGTCAGCATCTGCAGGAATTCATAGCGGGTGATCACCTCATCGGGGTGGAAACGGCTGCCGCCGATCACGCCCAGGTCCTTGAGCGTGGCCACCGCCTTGTAGGCACTGTCCTCCTTGTCCACGTCCGTAAAGCGGCCCTTGCCCACCAGTTCGGTGCCCAGGAGCCGATAGAGCAGCTCCGCCGCCTCCCGGCGGGTGATCTGCTCATCCGGGTGGAAACTGCCATCCTCGTCCAGGGGCAGCCAGGCCTCATGCCCGCTCCGGTCGAAGGCCATGGCATAGACGGCGTAATAGTCGGTATCCTCATGGAGACGGAGTTTCCGGTTCACAACCTGCTGGCCGTCGTTATCCTTCCAGTAGAGGAAGGTATAACCCTCGATCGCGGGGGCGTCCGGAAAGCTGGGCACCCCGCCGGGAACGAGCTCCTCGCTCTGGCTGCCCTCCGGATCGTGGTAGGTGACCGTGATCGGGGTGCGGGCCTGCAGCCGCTCCGCCTGCTGGCTGGTAAAAAGATAGGTCGTCACAATCAGCAGCAGCGCCGCCGCGACCCAGCCCAGCCGGGAAACCAGTTTCTGCTTGGTGTCCATCACTCCACGTCCTTCACGATCTCGCTCTCGCCTTCCCGATAGGTATAGACCGTGAAAGCGTCATAGTGCAGTTCGCCGTCCTCGCCGCTGCCGAGGCAGCTGGGACCGTAATCGCTGGAGTTGGGTTCGCCGAAGACCGCGATCAGTTCGGCCACGTCCTTCTCCAGAAAGCCCATCGCCTTCTCCAGATCCTCGTTCATTCCTCCGGCTCCTCTTCCGCCGCCTCCAGCGTCGCGCCGGGCAGAACGGACTGCTGGGTGCTCGTCGGCTCCTCCACAGGGGCGGGCGTCGGGGTGGCGGCGGCTTCTTTGCTCTCGCCGCAGGCGCACAGGCACAGGCACAGGGCCAGCAGCAGGATGATCGTCAGCAGGTTTTTCATGTTTTCAGTCCTCCATGGGTATATCCAATAAATTGGGCAGATTGCGTTCCACGATCTCCAGGATCAGGGTGTCCCAGTCCCCCTCGGGGAGCCGGTAATCCGTGGACCGGGAGAAAACGGCCTCGGCGTAATCCTCGGCCAGATAGGGATAGAGGGCGATCCCAAAAGAATCGCGCCAGCAGAAGAGGCTGCCCTCCCCTGTTGGGTTTTGCGTACGGATGGTCAGGGCATTGCCGCCGTTTACCTTGCCGAGGGCCTCATAGGAAAAGCCCGTCGTATCGACGATGGCGGCCTCTTCCCCCGCCGTACCGGGATAGAGCATTTCCTCCAGGTCGCCCAGGTGCCGGCCCTCCGCCGTAAAGCGGCGCGCGGCATAGCCGCCCTCCCGGCCCAGGGTGCGCAGGATCGCGTCCGCGCCCACGGCGGCGCCCTCCGCCGTCCAGTGGGTGTCCGTGCGGTAATAGGGCATGTCCAGGGCAAAGAGTTCGGCATAGCAAACGCCGTACTGCTCCAGCAGCGGCCGGAGCCGGACGCTGTTGGCCTGCTCATGCCCGTTTGTCGCCCAGGCGGGCATGTATTCGGGATAGAGGCTGTTCTTGTT
>CACYOR010000204.1 GCA_902775985.1 Oscillospiraceae bacterium | reverse complement strand
CAAAATTGACGGCGCCAACTCCCATCAGCTGCTGCGGTATGTCATCATCCCGATGCTGATGCCGACCATCACGGTCTGCACATTCCTGACGCTGACCAATGGATTCAAACTGTTCGATCAGAACCTCGCGCTGACCGGAGGAAACCCGGCCAAACAGTCGGAACTCCTTGCCCTGAATATCTATGACACGATGTATGGCACGACGGGCTGGCAGGGTGTCGGACAGGCCAAGGCTGTCATCTTCTTCATTCTGGTTGCGGTTATTTCGCTTATCCAGAATAAGCTGACCACCAGAAAGGAGGTTCAGCAGTAATGGCTAAGACAAAATCTGTGGAAAATCAGAAAAAAGCCGATCTGGCGGTCTCAGCGGCACGTCAGTCCAGACATGGCGGCCTGCTGACGGTCTTTTTTACCGTCCTTTCCATCTTCTGGATTCTGCCGATCATCATTGTTCTGCTGAATTCCTTCAAGAGGAAGGCTTATATTTTCAAGAATCCCTTCGGACTGAGCAGCGTGCCGATCTCGCAGGGTTTTGACAAGTGGTCCGCCGGCCTTTCGAAGACCTTCGTGGGAGGGCTGAATTACGGCAATGCCATCAAGAAGACGAATTTCTTCTCCTGCTTCGGGTATTCTCTGTTTATTACCGTCGTCTCCGTCGCGCTGATTGTGCTGTGCTGCTCCATGACGGCCTGGTACATCACGCGGGTGAAGAATGCCGCGACGAAGACCATCTATGTGCTCTGCCTGTTTTCCATGATCGTGCCGTTCCAGATGGTCATGTTCACGCTGTCAAAATTCGCAAATATCCTGCATCTCTCCACCCCATGGGGCATCACCATCATCTATCTGGGGTTTGGCGCAGGGCTGTCGATCTTCATGTTCACAGGATTCGTCAAGAGCATTCCTCTAGAGATCGAGGAGGCGGCCATGATTGACGGCTGCAATCCGCCGCAGATTTTCTTCGGCGTGGATATTCCGATCATGAAGCCGACGATCATCACGGTCGCTATCCTGCAGTCCATGTGGGTGTGGAACGATTACCTTCTGCCGAGCCTGGTGCTGGATGTCAACAAGTACAAAACCATTCCGATCGCCGTGCAGTATCTGAAACAGTCCCACGGACAGATCGACTGGGGCGCGATGATGGCGGTCCTGGTGCTCGCCATTGTTCCGATCATCATCTTTTATCTGGCGGCGCAGAAGTATATTATTGAAGGCGTCATGGCCGGCGCTGTCAAGGGCTGATCTGAAAACTATCATCACATGAGTTCTTCCGGCCCGGTGGAATGTGCGGCGCGACAGTTCTGTGTGCGCCGCGTGCCAGAGTGCAGAGGGTTCGGGAGTAACAGCAGCAGGAGTTTCCATGAAACGTAAAAGCGGGATTCTGCTTCCGGTGGCAAGTCTGCCGTCTAAGTACGGCATAGGCTGCTTCTCACAGGAAGCTTATGAGTTTGTTGATTTTCTGAAAAAGGCAGGGCAGGCCTATTGGCAGATCCTGCCACTGGGACCGACCGGGTACGGCGATTCTCCGTATCAGTCTTTTTCTACCTATGCGGGAAATCCCTATTTTATTGATCTGGACGCCTTTGTGGAGGAGGGCTTTCTCACGAAGGAGGAACTGGACGCTGTGGATTTTGGCAGCGATCCAAAGTACGTCGATTATGGGCAGATCTATGCGGTGCGGTTTGCTCTGCTGAAAAAGGCGTATGAGAACAGTCCCTACGCGGAGCAGCCGAAGGGCGCCTTCGCCGGTACGGCGTATGATGCGGCCAGAAAGGATTTTGACGCATTTTGTGAGAGGGAGGCGTCCTGGCTGGAGGATTACGCGCTGTACAGCGCCGTGAAGGCGGAACAGGGCGGAAAATGCTTCATTGAGTGGGACGACGATATCCGCTTGAGAAAACCGGAAGCATTGAAGGCTTGCCGGGAGAAGCTCTCGGACGAGATTCAGTTCTGCAGGTTCCAGCAGTACTATTTCAGCCGGCAGTGGGAAGCGCTCAAGGCGTATGCAAACAAGAACGGC
>CACYOR010000203.1 GCA_902775985.1 Oscillospiraceae bacterium | reverse complement strand
CAAGCTGGACGCCGTGAGCGAGGCTATGCGTGCGCAGCTGAAGTCCGTATCCCTGCAGGCGCTGATCGACGACCTGCAAAGCAGACTGCAGGCAGAACAGTAAAAGTCACAAATTTATTTCTATGAAAATGCAGCCACCGAATGGTGACTGCGTTTTCATGTCTGTGTTGTACCAAACGGTGTCCAGAGAAGGGTATTTGCACCAAAATGTGTCTGGCAGGACAAATATGTCCTGCCTTTTCTTATATCTTGCCCTTGACACAGCCAGTCCTCCATGATAATTTATAATTACCAAATGGTCATTAATAACTAATAGGTAAAATTAATGAGGGGGCTTATCTCATGTCCGACAAACAGACTGCCGCCATGCTCGACAAGAAGCTGGACGAAAAAACTGCGCATACCATGTTCATCTGCGGGATTGTCATGGTCATCGCCGTGCTGATCCACGACGGCGACCACATCCGCCAGGCGCTCAACTGGGGCTACCACATCCCGCTCGCGATCTGGGCACTGAATCTCACCGTGTACATTTTCCCCGTGATTACGATCTTCCTTGCCAAATCCCGCCGCATGTCCGCTACCCTCGTCGGGGCGATCGGCGGTATCTTCACGCCGGCGTCCTTCCTGGGTCTGCACCTCTTCGGCTCGGCCACAGGTCTGTGGGGCGTGTGGAACTTCTCATACTTCGCGCTGATGAAAGGCGTGGAGTACCAGGGCAATTTCTATCAGGGCGTCGACTGGCTCAGCTGGGTGCTGCTGTTCCATATGGTCCCCTGCTGCGTGCCCTGTGCCGTGATCGGCTTCAAGCATTGGCGCAGACTGAAAAAGGAAGCGCGGCTTGGATAAGGAAAGCGTTGTCCTCGGCTGCGGCTGTGAGGTATTCGGAGATGAGGCGGAGGAGCTCAGGCAGCGCTTCCGCCTGCTTCGGCTGCTGATCATCTCGACCGCGCTGAGCATGCCGCTTCTCTGGGATCTGCCGCCGCGCTTCCAGTTTGTGCTGGCAACGGTGCTGCAATTCTGGCCGGGTCTGTACTTTGTCCGAAATGCGATCCGCGGGCTGAAAAACCGCAGCCTTGGCATGGATCTGCTGGTGGCGCTCTCCACCACGGCGATCTATGTTTACAGCACAGTCGTCGCCTTTACCGTGACGGAGAACATCAAGCTTTATTATCTCTGTGACGGCGTCCTGATCTCACTGCTGCTCTTCGGCCGCTATCTGGAATCCGTGGCGATCTACCAGAGCGGCGAGGCGGTGCGCGGCCTCCTGCGACTGCAGCCCAAGACCGCGATCGTGCTGCGGGATGGGGTCGAGACCGAGATCGACGCCGCGGAGATCGTCTCCGGTGATATGATTCTGCTCCGCCCTGGTGAGCGTATTCCTGCTGACGGGACGATCCTCGAAGGAAAGTGCCTTGTGGACGAGTCGCTGCTGACCGGTGAGAGCGAACCTGTGGAAAAAGGGCCTGGAGACGGCATTGTCGGCGGTACGCTCAATCGTGAAGGCAAGGTCACATACACGGCGACCTCGGTTGGCGAGAATTCGACCCTGCAGCAGATGGCGGCCTTTGTACGCCGCGCGCAGAGTGAAAAGGCGCCGGTACAGCGCTTTGCGGACAGGATCGCCTCGATTTTCGTTCCGTCTGTCATCGCGCTTGCGATACTGATCTTCACGCTGTGGTTTGCCCTGCTCGCTCCCGGCGATTGGGGAAAAGCGGTCTCAACGGTCTGCGGCGTGCTGGTGATCGCCTGCCCCTGTGCGCTGGGTCTCGCCACGCCCGCGGCCTTGATGACCGCCTCCGGACGGGCGGCGGAACTGGGGATCCTCTTCAAAGGCGCCTCGGCCATTGAAAAGGCATGGAGCATTGATACGGTCGTCTTTGACAAAACCGGCACCCTGACCGAGGGCCGCGTGGAGCCGGGGATCCGCGATCCGCTGCGCGAAGACTCGAAGAGCGCTGTCGATGCCTGCAGGGCGCTCGGGCTGGAGGTCTGGATGATCTCCGGCGACAAGGAGGAGACGGCAAGACGCATCGCAGGAGAGTGCGGGATC
>CACYOR010000202.1 GCA_902775985.1 Oscillospiraceae bacterium | reverse complement strand
TACGCCGAGCTGTGTGAAGGCCCGCTGAACGATCTTCGGCTGGGGCTGACCTACGGCGGCCAAGACAACGAGGAGAAGGAGCGCACCCTGGCGGCCTTCTCCCGGGGAGAAATGGATGTGCTGGTGGCCACCACCGTGATCGAGGTGGGCGTAAACGTGCCCCGGGCCACGGTGATGGTGATCGAAAACGCCGACCGCTTCGGCCTTTCCCAGCTGCATCAGCTGCGCGGGCGTGTGGGCCGTGGAGCGCAGGAGAGCTGGTGCTTCCTGCTGGCGGAGCCCAACGAACGCCTGCGGGCGCTTTGCGCCACCAATGACGGCTTTGAGATCGCCCGCAAGGATTTGGAGCTGCGCGGCCCCGGCGAGTTTTTGGGCACTGCCCAGCACGGCCAGGGCGTATTCGCAGCGCTGAACGGCGACAGCCGCCTGATCGCCGAAACCCATGAGAGCCTGAAAAAGCATATGGTGGAAGAAGCCAATGAAGTGCTGGATGCTATTGATGACGGAGACAGCGAACATATCTGTGAGGAACTTGGAGATGTGTTGTTACAAATCGTTTTGCATGCGCAGATTGCAAGTGAAGCGGGAACCTTCAATATCGATGATGTGATACAGTGTGTGGCCGAAAAAATGGTCCGAAGGCATCCTCACGTATTTGGAAACATCGATGTAACTTCTGTGGATGAAGGACTGGATCTCTGGGAGGAGATCAAGAAAAGAGAAAAAATGATGAAATAAAAAACGAGCCGTATGGCTCGTTTTGTCATTTATTAGTTATTCCTTTTGAGGTGAACTCATCGGAAGGTTAGCGATTACAATGGCTACGAACATGATGATGCAACCGAGGAATTCGCGTATAGACATCATTTCGCCGAGTATGATCATCCCTGCGAGCACAGCGAATACAGATTCGAGGCAGAGTATCATGGCTGCGATGCCTGGGGAAGTGTACTTCTGTCCGACAACCTGCAGCGTGTAAGCAACACCGCATGACATGATGCCTGCATACAGGAGCGTGAACCAGGAGTCAATGATGGTCGCCGCTGTTGGCAGCGCATGACCGAGGGCAGGATCTGCAAAAGGCATAATGATCAGAGATACGATACCTGCTACGAAGAACTGGATGCAGGAAAGCTTAACGCCGTCCACTTTCGGTGAGAAGTGGTCGATGACCAAAATGTGAATAGCGAAGCAGAAAGCGCAAACCAGAATGATGATGTCGCCTTTGTTGACGCTGCCAAAACCTTCTGGTGGAATGCTGAGCAAATACAGGCCCACAGCCGAAGCGATGACGCAGCACCACATGATAGGCGATATGTGTTTTTTCAGGAAGATTCCCAACAGCGGTACGATAACCACATAGAGTGCGGTGATGAAACCGGTATGGGAAACGGATGTATAATAGAGGCCGATCTGCTGCACATTTCCGGCGGCACAAAGAGCCAATCCGCAAAGGATACCACCGATGATCAGCGTTTTATCGACAGGTTCCTTTTCTTTTTTTGATCTGTTCATGAACAGGATGACTGGAATCAGCGCGATTCCGCCAATCAGGGTTCGGATCCCATTAAAAGCAATCGGGCCAAGCAGGTCCATTCCTGCTTTTTGTGCGACAAAAGCAGTACCCCAGATAATGGCTGTTGTCATTAGGAAGGCATTGCCTTTCATTTGACCTTTCATAGTTGTTCCTCCGTTCTTAAATAAGCGGTTCTCCGTTCAGTATACTATAAATCTTGTGCATTTTGGCAAACATATACAATTGTACGTATGCGTCAGCCGAGAGCGAAATGCCAAGGATGGTTTTGATCTTATCGATTCTGTAGCGTATGGTATTACCATGCTGAAACAGTTTCTTTGCGGTCAGCGCCACATCTCCTTCGCTGTCGATGTAGCTGAGCAGCGTT
Organism: Oscillospiraceae bacterium; assembly: GCA_902775985.1. Classification (GTDB taxonomy): domain Bacteria; phylum Bacillota; class Clostridia; order Oscillospirales; family Oscillospiraceae; genus Limivicinus. The sequence goes on along the minus strand of CACYOR010000202.1, from coordinate 178 downwards.
TCCATTAGGTGGGAAGAATGTTTCGCATCGTAGTCATTGATCGCAGTAAAGGTCTTATGGTAAAAGCCCACATGGGTCTTGCTGTCAAGGTAAGGAATGATCAGCCCATCCGATCCGATCTGCGAAAATAGTTTTTGCTTCTCTTCCCCGATGAACGCACTGATGGCTGCGTTGATGG
>CACYOR010000201.1 GCA_902775985.1 Oscillospiraceae bacterium | reverse complement strand
GATGTGCCGGAACTCCAGTTCCTTTGCCAGTGCCGCCACGGTGAGGATGTAGTAGTCCTCATCCTGGCTCTTGTCGCTGACAAAGCCCTTGTGCTCCTCGCCGACCACATAATACTTGCCCTCATAAAAGAGGGCGTCCGACGTCATGGCCGGTTCGCTGTCGTAGGCTTTGACGCCCGAGCGAAAGACCACGTGCCGGCATTTGATGTTGCCGAAGCCGTGGTCAATGCCGATGATTTCTTTTCTGTTGTAGTTGTAATGTTCCATTAAATATCCTCCTTAACATGATTTCCGCTTGCGTTTTCTTCCCGGGTCAGCCGGGTCAAGCGTTCCTCCGGCTGATCCATTTTGCCGTCGGCCATGGGTTCTACGGCACGGATGCGCTGTTCCAGCGTTCCGGCACAGCCGCAAAAATGTTTGTCACAGGGTTCACCTCCTTTCTCAGCTCCCGAAAAGTGAGAGCAGTTATTTAAAAACGAAATCTCCCTTTGCCGCTTGCCGTTCTTCCCTCCCTGTTTCCTGACAGGCAACCCTGCTCGGCGCTGTGCCGTCGGCCCCGTAGGGGCCGCGCTCCCTCTTGCGAGATCTTCGCGGTTTATCTCAGTTCGGACGGTCATTCACTTGTCGAACCGTATCGTACCAAGAAAAAAGGCCTCCTCCCGTATATCCGGGATGTAGGAAAACAGGGGCAAAAAGCAAATAATTCCACGATCAAGGAAATCATGTGGTATACTGTTAAAAAGCCTTGTTTTTCAGCGAAGGAGAGAACGAAAATGTACGTAAAGCTGTCCATTCCCGAGCGCCTGAAGGATCTGCGCGTGGAGCGTCATCTGACCCTGGAAGAGTTGGCCGAGGCCACCGGGCTTTCCAAATCCGCCCTCGGCAGCTATGAAGCCGATGATTACAAGGACATCAGCCCGTTCAGTATCGTGACGCTCGCAGAGTTCTACGGGGTATCCACGGATTACCTGCTGGGCGTCTCGGAAATAAAAAATCACCCAGACACAGACCTGGCCGGTCTGCACCTGAGTGATGATATGATGAAGCTGTTGGCAAGCGGGATAATCAATAACCGCCTGCTGTGTGAGATCGCCACGCATCCGGATTTTCAGCGCCTGATAGTGGACACGGAGATCTGCGTGGATCGGATCGCGGCTATGCGGGTGCACGATATGAACATCGTCTTGGCCGAGGCGCGGAAAACGGTCATGGAGAAGCACAACCCCGGCGATAACGATCTGTACATGCGGACGCTGGATCTGGCCCAGATCAATGAGGACGAGTATTTCAGCAGAGTCGTGCATGACGATCTTGATAAGATCATCGCGGATATCCGGGAAGCGCATAAGAAGGACTCAACCACCGCAGATGCGGTCAACCCCTCCGACACTGCACGTCAGGAGCTGGAAGCCGCCATGAGCTATGAGGGCAGCCCAGAGGAGCGCCAGGCCCGCCTGTTCTGCAAGCAGCTGGGCATCAACTACGATAAGCTGTCTAAGGACGAATTCGTCAGCCTGATCAACATTCTGAAAAAGTCTTCTCTCCTTAAGAGCCAGCCCAACAAACGAGGCAAGAACAACAAGCGGAAGTAATTTTTATGCTGCGTCTATTTTACCCCGTTCAAACAAAGCAAGGCTAAATCAAGATAAAGATTGATTTATCTATATAATTGCGTTATAATTGCCGTAGTATGATTTTGAGGTGATTTCAGTGGCATTGACTGAAGCGAAGCAGAAAGCAGCGGCAAAGGCTTTTGCGAAATATTGGGAAGACAAAGGCTACGAGAAGGGAGAAAGCCAGAAGTTTTGGCTCTCTCTGCTTCGCGATGTCTTTGGTGTGGCCGAGCCGGAGAAGTACATCACGTTTGAAGATCAGGTAAAGCTGGACAGTTCCACCGGCTTTATCGACGGATATATTGCCGAGACAAAGGTCATGATTGAGCAGAAAGGCAGCGGGAAGGATCTGAACAAACCGATCCGGCAGTCGGACGGCTCCATGCTCAATCCCTTTCAGCAGGCCAAGAAGTACATTACAGAGCTCCCGCTCTCCCAGCATCCGCGCTGGGTTGTCACCTGCAATTTTCAGGAGTTCTATGTCTATGACATGGAAAAGCCCCACGGCGATCCGGAGAAAATCAAACTGGCCGATTTGGAAAAGGAATACTACCGCCTGTCTTTCCTTGTGGACAAGGGAAATGTGCATCTGCAGCGGGA
>CACYOR010000200.1 GCA_902775985.1 Oscillospiraceae bacterium | reverse complement strand
AACATCTATCTTAATAAGTTTGACCATGAGATGGAAAGCAGAGGCGTCCATGTGATTCGGTATGCAGATGACATTGTAGTGCTTGCAAGAACACCGCGGGCAGGACAACGCCTGCTTGAATCCAGTCGCAGATATCTTGAGGGGAAACTTAAACTCAGGATGAACACGGAAAAGAGCAGGGTGGTAAGTGTATACGCGATCCGAAATTTTAAGTTTCTGGGCTTTGCACTCGGGAAGGGGAAGAATGGAGTATTCATTCGAGCCCATGAAAGTCCCTCCAGAAAGCAAAGCAGAAGCTCAAAGAATTGACTTCCCGCAGTCAGGGCAGAAACGTCCGTAAGGTGATGTACAATGTGAAGGTATTCATCCGAGGATGGCTTGGCTATTTCGGAATAGCAAGTATGCGCAACACAATGCAAAGCTGGGATGAATGGCTGCGCCGCCGTCTTCGGATGTATATCTGGAAACAGTGGAAGCGACCGAGGACAAGAATTAAGAACCTGATGAAGCTTGGCCTTCCTAAGTGGCGAGCCTGCGAAGTAGCGTGTTCCCGTAAATCTTACTGGAGAAGCTCAGCACATGCGAGTGTGCAAATGGCTATTTCCAGCAAAAGACTCGCACAGGCCGGATATTACAGTATCCTTGACCGATACGAGTCTCTGCACTTATACGGTTGAACCGCGTAGTACCGAACGGTACGCTATGTGGTGTGGGAGGACGGTCACTCAATTAACGGGTGACCTCCTACCCGATTGAAGGAAGCGAGCGCGGAATGCAATGGAGCATGAGCTTCCGGCGGAACAAGAGGTATATAAAAGCTCCCGTCCCGCCGCAGCGCCGTTTCTCAAAAAGATGCTTTCAAAATGCTAGCACGTTTCGGATCTGTATGCTCGGAGTGCTTTCAAAATGAAAGCATCTTCCCTCGTTTTACTAATCCACCCACCGAATGATCATGCCGCGATCGGAGTCGGTACGCGGCGCTACACAGGAAGGAACATGCTGAGGCTCTTCCGGCTTTAGCGATTCCTCGGTTTTGCGCAGGATCTCGATGTAGTTCTCTTTGAAATGTGTGCAGGACTGCTGCTCCAAATCTTCGGCTCTTGTTTCGCTGAGGCCGAAGTGCTCCCGCGTCTCTTTCTTCGTCCGCTCATCGTCTGCGGGATAACCGAAGCGATAAGCCAGAAATGATTTTTCACGCGGCTCACAGCCATCCAGCGAATCGAAAACCTCTCGCCGATGCTCTTTTTCCAAAAGGATCGGCTCCGGCTTTTTCTCATATGGTTCGATGTACTTTTCTAAAAAAGTGAGCTGATCCTCGGAGCCCTCATAGTGATCCAGCCAATGAAACTCGCCGCCGATCGCTTCCTTTTCTTTCAGTCCCGGGCGGATGGTGTCGATCATATAATTGTTCAGCACCGCCGTCATGAAGGTGGTCAGCTTTGTTCCGCGCAGCGGATCAAACGCAGCGAGCGCTTCGCAGAATTTGATGCGGCCGAGCTGAACCAGATCGTCCAGCGTGAGCGATCGATCGATGTCGGAACCGATCACATAGTTCCAGTATGTAAGCGCCTTGTCGTAGATCAGACCCTCGTTGCGCCGGAGCAAAAGATCGCGGGCATTTTCTCTCACGACCTCACAGCCGCGCTGGGCGAGGATCGCCATAGCCTCGTTGCTTTTTTCGTAAGTTTTGCTCATCCCGACTTGCCCGGTTTCTTAAAAAATGGAAGAAACGACCGGGAGAGATTCTCCTTCATTTCTTCGCTTACACCGTCCATGATCGACATGCTTTCCGCCAGATAGGCTGTAATCTGCTCCGGCTGAACCTTCAGGATTTCGGCAGCCGAACCGCCTTTCGTCAGATCAGATCGCATTTTGTCAAAAGCATCTTTTGTCATAGCTTTCGCCGCCTCCGGCTTGCCAGTCGGATGCCCTTTTTTGATGGAGAAAAGAATCGACTTAAACAAAGTTTCAATTTGCGCGAGTTCGTCCGCATAGAGCTTCCGACGCAGAGCCTTCGCTTCCTTGGCCTGTGTGGTTGCTGCCTGACGGAGTGCTTTTTCCTCTTTCCCGATCCGCATCATCAGGTCGCTGACAGAATCGTAAAGCTGGTTCTGTGCGGCGATCCCCGCAGCCATCCTATCGTCAAGATAATCGGCAATACGATTGGTCAGCGTTGCAAAGTCCGGGTGTACCAGCAGCAGATTGATCACTCGGTTTTCA
>CACYOR010000199.1 GCA_902775985.1 Oscillospiraceae bacterium | reverse complement strand
CTTGGAGAAATAGCTGGGGCTCAGATGGCACAGCTCCGCCATCTGGCTCATGCGCAGCATCTCATCCCGGTGCTGCTCCATATAGGCCAGGGCCGGATACACCGGGCTATCCGCCGCCACGGGGATCGCCCCGCCGCTGTCTTTTTCCGCCTCGCCGTTCCAGTCCAGGGAGGGCGGCAGACCACTGCGCATCACCCATTCGTAGGCCATGCGGTCGCTGCGCCCCTGCACCGCCCTGCCCACGATGTAGCGCACGACGGAGTTGATGAGCGAGGCGATGGCCACGATGCGGCTGTACTCCATCTCCGGCAGCTCCTGGTATTTCTCCATCAGCTCCTGCCGCGCGTCCTGCTCCCCGGGTCGGAAGGAACTGATCTCGCTCACCAGACGGCTGACCTGGCCGTCCCGGTCGCCGTCCGGCAGGCGCACCTGGCCGAACATGACCGCGCCCAGGTATTGCTCCCCGACGACGATGGGCACCGCCACGTCCACGATGCCGCAGTGGCAGAGATAGATGAAGGGCTCGTTGCGGCGCACGGCCTCCAGTCCGGCCAGCGCGTCGCAGCGGTAGCAGCGCTTGCAGGTGACCGGGTTCTCCCGGATCACGGTGCAGAAGGCGGTCCGCCCGCTGTGCTTGGAGACGGGAATGCCCTTGTAGTCGATGGTGATGATGGCCGTGTGGGTCAGCGCGGCCAGCTGATCCTGCACCGGCTCCCAGCGCGCCACATCCAGCAGTGTTTTCAGATCAAAATCCGTCCCCGGCATTGCCTTTCCATCCCTTCTAATCTTTTTATATTCTGCGTGATGTTTTTCTATCCTCTATAATAAACTGTCAAATCTCTCCTGTCCATTCCCTGTTTTTCACAAAAAATTTACCATTTTCCCTGTGGAAAACGCACAAGCGCCCTTTGTTCGACGCTTGACAAAGTACAAACAATAAAAATATAATAGTCGTAGAAACCGGTTTAGGGAAAGGAAGCTTCCGTATGCAGACCGAATGGATGGGCCGCTACCGCCCACTGGTGGCCGCCCTGGTGCAGCACTCGAATATCACGGCCCGTGCTGCTGCCCGCAGCAATGAGATCGGTGAGGGCATCTTTCTGAAGGAGTACCTGATCGAGCACAGGGACGATGCCTCCTGCATGACCCACATCCATGAGGCTCTGGGCATTCCCCAGAGCAGCTTTTCCAAGATCGCCCGGCAACTCACCGATCTGGGTCTGGTGGAGCGCTATCAGAGCACGGCCAACCGGAAAAACATCATTTTGAAGCCCAGCGAAAAGGCCCTGCGGCTCTATCGTTCTTTCAGTCAGAGGATCTATGAGAAGGATTTTCAGTCCTTCTTTCAGGACCTTGACGCCCTGGACGATGACAGCCTCGCCGTCGTCATTTCCGCGCTGCAGGCCTTCAATCGGAAGCTCTGCTCCCTGACGGAGCCGCAGCGTCCCGCTGCACTGGTCAAAAAGGAATAAGAACTTCCCTCCGTTCACAGTTTAGACAAAATCCTCCGATCTGTCAAAAAAATACCGCAAAATTTTCCCGAAACGAAAGCAATCTGTCAAATGACAGTTGCTTTCGTTTTTTGTATGATTTAGACAAGGAGCGGCAAGGAATCCATGGTATTCTTTGCCCAATTTGGGATTATGAACAAAGAAAGGATGAAAAAACATGAAGACCGGTAAAAAAGAACGGGTTCTGATCGCCATAGCGCTCTGCCTGTGCCTGATCAGCGGCATCGCCGTCTCCGCGATTCAGACGAGCGGCGGCCAGGTCAAGATGACAGAAGTCAAATGGTACACGACCTATGGCTACGCCATTGACGCCTACCTGCTGGTGCCCAAGACGGCCACCGCGGAGACCCCGGCGCCCGGCATCGTCTGCTGCCATGGCCTGCTGAACAACAAGGAGATGCAGGACCTCAACTACATTGAGCTGGCTCGCCGCGGCTATGTGGTGCTGGCCATCGACATGCTCTCCCACGGCGATTCCGATATTGTCAGCGCCAGCCCCCTGAAGAACGCCAGCGTCTATGAGGGCGCCCTGTTCCTCAACAACCTGGACATTGTGGACAAGGACCGCATCGGTATTGAAGGCCACTCCGCAGGCGGCGCCAACTCCAACCTCGCCTGCACCATGGACAATGCCAACGAGACGCGCATCATCGCCGCCGCCTTTATCAACAGCACCGACCCCACCTATAAGGATGACAGCGGCGAATACGCCAACATCTACGGCAGCCGCGACGTGGGCGTTGTGGCCGGCCAGTACGACGAGTTCGGCTTTGTCACCTTCAACGAGGACGGAAGCCAGCGCCCGACCCGGGATTACATCCACTCCGCCGAGGCCCAGTCCTTCCTGAACTTCGGCAGCTACGATCCCACCGCTCCCGAGCGTGAGCCCAACACCATCTACACCGAGGACGTGGACGGCGAGGAATGCATCCGCGTCATCTACACCCCCAGCATCATCCATCCCTGGTCCCATTTCTGCAAGCGCTCCACCGTCGCCACCCTTGAGTTCTTTGACAAAGCCTTCGGCGCCCCCAATCCCATTCCCGCGGACAATCAGGTCTGGCAGTGGAAGGTCTTCTTTAACGTGGTGGGTCTGCTCGGCTTTGTGATGTTTGTCATCAACGCCGCCATTCTCCTGACCGAGACCCGCTTCTTCTCCTCGCTGCGCGCCAAGGAGGACGTGAAGCCTCTCGTCCTCGCCAAACCCGCCAGCAAGGCCTGGTTCTGGATCAGCCTCCTGCTGGGTGCCATCTTCGGTGCGCTGACCTATCTGCCCGTGGTGATCGCGGCCAAGGGCTTCCCCATGGGGCCCACGCCTCTGGGCCAGAGCGCGGTCAAGGGCGTATCCATGTGGGCGCTGGCCTGTGGCGGCTTCACGGTGGTCTGCCTGATCGTGGCCAAAGTTCTGGCCGGCAAGGACTTCCAGGCCCCCGGTCTGCGCATCGGTCTGGCGGATCTGGGCAAGACCATTCTCCTGGCCGTCACGGTCGCCGCGGCGGGCTATGCCCTGGTCTTCCTGGATGATTACTTCTTCCATGCCGACTTCCGCTTCTGGGTTCTGGCCGTCAAAGCCTTTGAGCCCATTATTCTGAGGATCGCCCTGCCCTTCATGCTGATTCTCTGCGGCTACTATGTGGTCAACTCCGTCGCGGTCAACTGCTTCAACTACTGCGAGCAGGGCGGCCGCTTCAACCTGGCGATCCTCGCCTTCTTCAACTGCCTGCCCACCCTGATCCTGATCTTCCTCCAGTATTCCTACTTCAAGTCCACCGGCATCATCCGCTGGGCGGCCACCAACGGACCCATGCACCTGTATCTGGTCTGGCTCTTCCCGCTGGTTGCCATTCTGCCCGCCTCCGCGGTCATCTCCCGCAAGATCTACGAGAAGACCCGCAACCCCTATCTGGGCGGTCTGATCAATGCCATCATCGTCGCCCTCATCAGCTGTGCCAATACGGTCAGCTATCTCTGATTCTCCGCGCTTCACTTCTTTCCTTTTTCTCTGGGGCCGCCGCTTTTGCGGCGGCCCTCTTTCTGTCAGCCCGGCGGGACGTCCGGAGGCCGTCCCCTACAGAGTTGTCGTGAGGTTGGTCGCGCACCCGAAGAAACGGGCGATTCGTGAATCGGAACTACGGTGAAACGTAGGTCCGCGCCCGTAGGGGACGGCGTCCTCGACGTCCCGTTTCCCGGACACGGGG
>CACYOR010000198.1 GCA_902775985.1 Oscillospiraceae bacterium | reverse complement strand
GAGGAGACCAGCACCGTCGTCCCCTTCTCCGCCACGTCCTGCAGCAGAATGCTCCAGACCTGACGGCGCATCACCGGGTCCAGGCCGTCCACCGGCTCGTCCAAAATCACCAGTTCCGGCTGCAGGCTCATGGCCAGCCAGAAGGCCGCCTGTTTCTGCTGCCCCTTGCTGAGCTTGCGCATCAGTTTTTTGGGATCCAGTTCAAAAGCCGCGCCCAGGGTCTCAAAGCGCTCTGTGGAGAAATTGGGGTACATGTCCCGATAGAAAGTCATCATGTCCAGGATCGAGGCCTGGCTGTCATAAAAGATCTCGTCGGGGATATAGGCGATGCGGCTCTTGACGGCGGGGTTTTCAAAGACCTCCTCGCCGCCGATGCGGATCTCCCCCGCATCCTGCCGGTAGATGCCGGCCAGGTGGCGGATCAGGGTGGACTTGCCCGCGCCGTTGGGGCCCACCAGGCCGTAGACCGCGCCCTTTGGCGCGTGCAGATCCAGGCCGTCCAGCGCCCGAAACCCGTCAAAGCTCTTGCAGAGCCCGCGTACTTCAATCATGGCTCCCGCCTCCTTTGATATACTGTAGGATCTCTTCCTCGCTCATGCCCAAGCCGCGCAGCTGCTTCACGCGCTCGTCCAGCTCCGCCAGAAGCTCCTTCCGCCGGGCGGCCAGGGCCCCGCTGCGCTCCAGCACAAAGCTCCCCCGCCCCGGAACCGAGCAGATATAGCCCTCCTGCTCCAGCTCCCGGTAAGCCCGCTGGATGGTGTTGGGGTTGATGGCAAGCCCCGCCGCCAGCTCCCGCACCGAGGGCATCTTCTCATCCGCGGCCAGGGCGCCGGATAAAATCAGCTGCCGGAAGCCCTCCTTGACCTGTTCGTAGATCGGCCGGGGATCCCGGAAATTGATGTTGATCAACATGCTCACCCCTGTCATAACTGTATTATCCTTGTTAGTACAGTTAGGTTATAACACAAACGCGCCCCTTTTGTCAAGAGGCGCGTTTCAAGATGTCGAATTATTTTCGACATCTTGAAACGCAAAAAGGGAACTTTCAAAAGAAGTCCCCTTTTTGCGAATATCAAACGCGAGAGGGAATACCCAATCCCCTCTCGCGCTCTCCCCATGCGTATCAAACTCTAACCATGGAACTTCGTCTACCGTCGTCTTGATCAAGCTTACATCCCCGGGTACAGGGGGAACTTCTCGCACAGGGCGATGACCTGCTCCTTCACGGCGGGCACGGCGGCCTCGCCCTCGTCCATGAGGCGGGTGATCATGCCGCCGATCTGGCGCATCTCCTCCTCTTTCATGCCCCGGGTGGTTACGGCGGGAGAGCCGAAGCGCATGCCGCTGGTCAGCTTCACGGACTGGGTCTCGAAGGGGATGGTGTTCTTGTTGGCGGTGATGTTGGCCATGTCCAGCAGCTCCTGCACCTCCATGCCGGTCTTGCCGCGGCTCATCACGTCGGCCAGGATCAGATGGTTGTCGGTGCCGCCGGAGACCAGGCGCACGCCGTTTTCCTTCAGGGTCTCGGCCAGGACGGCGGCGTTTTTCACCACCTGCTGCTGATAGGCCTTGAATTCCGGCGTCATGGCCTCGCCGAAGCAGACGGCCTTGCCCGCGATGGTGTGCATCAGGGGGCCGCCCTGGGTGCCGGGGAAGACCGCGCTGTTGATCTTCTTCCGGAGCTCCTCCTTGCAGAGGATCAGCGCGCCGCGGGGGCCGCGCAGGGTCTTATGGGTGGTGGTGGTCACCACGTGGGCATAGGGCACCGGATTCGGATGCACGCCCGCCGCGACGAGACCCGCCACATGGGCCATGTCCACCATCAGATAGGCGCCGACCTGATCGGCGATCTCGCGCATCTTCTGGAAGTCGATAAAGCGGGGATAGGCGCTGGCGCCGGCGATGATGATCTTGGGTTTGACCTCCTCGGCCTTCTGCAAAAGCGCCTCGTAGTCGATGGTCTCGGTCTCCCGGTCCACGCCGTAAAACTGCGCGTTAAAATACTTGCCGGAGATGGAGGCCTTGGAGCCATGGGTCAGGTGGCCGCCGTGGCTGAGATCCATGCCCAGGATGGTGTCGCCCGGCTGCAGCAGGGCCACATACACGGCCACGTTGGCCTGGGAGCCGGAGTGGGGCTGGACGTTGGCGTGCTCGGCGCCGAAGAGGGCCTTGGCCCGCTCAATGGCCAGGGTCTCCACCTCGTCCACGTACTGGCAGCCGCCGTAATAGCGGGCGCCGGGATAGCCCTCGGCGTATTTATTGGTC
>CACYOR010000197.1 GCA_902775985.1 Oscillospiraceae bacterium | reverse complement strand
ACCTCGGCCTTGATGTCCTCGTAGCGCATGCCGATGTGGGCCTCAAAGAGCTTGTCCTTGCCGATAAAGAAGCTGGGCACCGCGTAATAATCATAAGTGTCGGCCAGCGCGGGCTGCTCGGATTCCTCGATGCGCGTCAGGGGGATCTGCCGATAGGCGGGGTTCTCGGCAAAGAGCTCATCCAGAGCCTGCCGGGCCTTCAGGCAGTAGCCGCAGTCGTTGAGATAAAACATGGTCAGTTCTTTCATGGGGAAGCTCCTTTCTATTTCTATCTATAAGAAATCCGTTTTTGAGGCAGCTTTGCCGCCTCAAAAACACCCTGAGGCGAGCCAAGCGAGCCCTCATGCCGACCAAAACGGGCCTCAGCCCGTTGCGATAAGCATGAGTCCTCAATTGCGAAACTCGTTTCGCAATTGACGAATTTCTGTCTGTGCCTATCCTACCGTATTTTCTCCGCTTCGGCAAGGAAAAAATTCACCTCTTGTCAGACCTGGGGCGAACGTGTAAAATGATATCCATGGAAAGAGTAAAGCACAAGTCCATCTTCTGGCTCTGTCCCCTCCGGCATCTGCTCGGTCTTGTGGGGGCGGTGCTGATCGTGCTGCATCGGCTGCTGCGGGGAAATACGGCGCTGATGCGTTCTCTTTCCGCGCGCTTTGTGCGCCCGACCCTGCAGCGCATGGGGCAGCGCAGCGCCATGCTGCCTTTCTCTCTGGCGGAACTGCTGATCGTGCTGCTGGTGCTGGGACTGCTCTGGTATCTCTTCCATTGCCTGAAGCAGATCCTGCACTTTCGCAAGCCCCTGCGGCAGCTCTACCGCCTGGTGATGACGCCCATCTGCCTGGCCCTGGCCATCTACGGCGGCTTCTGCCTGCTCTGGGGCACCTATTACTATGGAGACGATTTCGTCACCCAGAGCGGTCTGGAGACAGGCGCGGTGTCCACGGAGGAGCTGCGCACGGTCACGGCCTATTTTGCCGACCTGGCCAACACCTATTCCGCCGCCGTGCCCCGGGATGAAAACGGCGTCTGCGCCACGGACCGCAAGGCGGTGCTGGAGCGCTCGCCCCGGCTCTATCAGGGCCTGGAGGAGGAATTTCCCTGTCTGGACGGCCCGGGCCTGCGGGCCAAGAGCATCGGCTGCTCCCGGATCTTGAGCTATCTGGACTTCACGGGCTTTTTCTTCCCCTTTACCGGAGAGGCCAATGTGAACATCGACTTCCCGCCCAGCCTCTTTGCCTCCACCGTGGCCCATGAGCTGGCCCATCAGCGGGGCGTGGCCAAGGAGCAGGAGGCCAATTTCGTGGCGGTGCTGGCTTGTTTACATAACGGCGATCCGGACTATGTGTATTCCGCGGCGCTGCTGGCCTACAGCCATCTCTCCAATGCCCTCTATTCTGCCGACCGCTTTGCCTGGCAGGAGATCTACAATCGTCTCGACGAGGCGGTGCTGCGGGATTTTGCCGAAAATCAGACCTATTGGCAGCACTTCAAGACCCCGGTGCAGTCCGTGTCCAACACGGTGTACGAGGGCTTTTTGCAGAGTTATGATCAGGATCTGGGCCTGCGCAGTTACGGGGCCTGCGTGGATCTGCTGGTCAAGTATTACGGCGCGGTGCTGACAACACCGCAGGAAGGAACGGAATGAGCAGCTTTTTACCGGCGGACATCCTGCTGCCGCGGGATGTGGATATGGAAAAATGGGCGGTGATCGCCTGCGATCAGTTCACCTCGGAGCCGGACTACTGGCAGCGGGTGGAGCGTTTTGTGGGCCCGGCGCCCTCCACGCTGCGTCTGATCTTTCCGGAGGCGGAGCTGAAGAAGGACCCGGAGGCGCACATCCGCGCCATCCGCGCCGCCATGGCCGCCTACTGGGAGGAAAATCGCTTCATCGCCTATCCCGACAGCTTCGTCTATGTGGAGCGGGAACTGGCCGACGGCAGTATCCGCCGCGGCCTGGTGGGCATGCTGGATCTGGAGGACTACGACTATCTGCCCCAGTCGAAGGCGGCGGTACGGGCCACGGAGCGTACGGTGCTGGAGCGCATCCCGCCCCGGGTGAAGATCCGGGAGGGGGCTGAACTGGAGCTTCCGCATGTGCTGCTGCTGTGCGACGATGAGGAGGATCGGATCCTTGCCCCGTTGGAGGGTGAAAAATCCGAGCCGCTTTATGATTTTGACCTGATGGAGCAGGGCGGCCACATCCGCGGCTGGCTGGTATCCGGCGAGGCGGCCCGCGCCGCCTGCGAGCGGCTGGATGGCTACGAGCGGGGGATGGCGGTACGCTGCGCGGACCTTACCGAGACGCCCATGCTCTACGCCGTGGGGGATGGAAACCACTCCCTGGCCACGGCCAAGGCCTGCTGGGAGAAGCTGAAACCCACGCTGAGCGCAGCGGAGGCGGCCGTGCATCCGGCCCGCTGGGCTCTGGTGGAGCTGGAAAACCTGCACGATCGCGCCCAGCGCTTCGCGCCCATTCACCGCATCGTGAGCCATACGGATCCCCTGGCGCTGCTGCAGGCCGCCCGGACGGAGGCACGATCGCGCCCAGCGCTTCGCGCCCATTCACCGCATCGTGAGCCATACGGATCCCCTGGCGCTGCTGCAGGCCGCCCGGACGGAGATCGGGGCGGACGCGGGCATTCCCCTGCGCTGGTTCAGCGGAGAGAGGAGCGGCATTCTGAACCTGGATCCCACGAAGGGGCAGCTGGCCGTGGGCATTTTGCAGGGCTTCCTGGACGCCTGGCTTGCGGAGAATGAGGGCCAGATCGATTACATCCACGGGGACGACAGCCTGCGCCGGCTGGCCCGGGCGGAGGACAGCATCGGCTTTCTGCTGCCGGATGTGGAGAAGAACGCTTTCTTCCGCAGCATCATGCTGGACGGCGTGCTGCCGCGCAAGACCTTTTCCATGGGGCAGGCCCGGGAAAAGCGCTATTATCTGGAAGCGCGCCGGATCCGATAACAAAACAGAGAAAATCCGCCGGTCAGGAGAGACCGGCGGAAATGTATTTATGGAGCTATCAGA
>CACYOR010000196.1 GCA_902775985.1 Oscillospiraceae bacterium | reverse complement strand
GCCAACCGCTTCACCCTGGGCGACTATCTGGATCAGATGGCTCAGCTGAAGAACATGGGCGATTTGGAAAGTCTGGCCGGGATGATCCCGGGTATGGACACCAAGGCCCTCAAGGGCGCCAAAATCGACGAGAAAGGCATGGCCCGTCAGGAGGCCATCATCCTCTCCATGACCCCCGCCGAACGGGAAAACCCCGCCATGCTCAACTCCAGCCGGAAAAAGCGCATCGCGGCAGGCTCCGGCACCTCGGTGGTGGACGTGAATCGCCTGCTCAAGCAGTTTGACGCTATGCAGCAGATGGTCAAGCAGTTTTCCGGCAAGAACATGCGCAAGCTCCAGAAGAAAATGGGCCGCATGGGCGGAGGCGGCTTCCCCGGCATGGGCGGCGGCTTTCCCGGCTTCTAAACCCGATTCAAAGCCCAGCGCAAGCGGGTTTGAATCGGAAAGGAAGAACAGGATCATCGGTCGATGTGACCGAGCCCGCGAGGTCATATGACCTCATGAGCCTGTTCTGACGCGGGCCGCATGGGTGGAGGCGGTTTTCCCGGCATGGGTGGCGGCTTCCCCGGTTTTTGATTCGGTTACAGCATCCAAGGATGTTTGTAATATAAAAAATGAGATTCTAATTTGGAGGTGAAGATAGAATGGTTAAGATCAGACTTCGCAGAATGGGCGCTAAGAAGGCTCCCTACTACCGCATCGTCGTGGCGGACTCCCGCAGCCCCCGTGACGGCCGTTTCATCGAGGAAGTCGGCACCTACGATCCCATGGCCGAGGGCGCTAAGCTGAAGGTCAACAAGGAGCGCGTAGAGTACTGGATCGCCAACGGCGCACAGCCCACGGATACCGTCCGCGGTCTGCTGAAGAAGGCCGAGGCTTGATAAGGAGTTTCTACCGGCATGAAAGAACTTTTGACCTACATCGTGCAGAGCCTTGTGGATAATCCCGATCAAGTCTCTGTGACCGAGCGCAAGGCCGACGGTGAGACCGTATATGAGGTTCGCGTCGCCGACGGCGATATGGGCAAGGTCATTGGTCGGCAGGGCAGGATCGTCAAGCAGATCCGTATCCTCATGCGGGCCGTCGCCCAGCGTAAGGGCAAAAAGATCTCCGTGGAGATCATGGATTAACGCAAAAAGACAGGGGCCATGGGCCTCTGTCTTTTTGCATCCGACATTGGTCATCGGGCAAGAAGTGTTCAGTTGTTTTTTCCTGGGAAATGGAGTATAATGAGTTGTCTAATTGTGATACTTTGGCCGGGGAGGCATGGATGTGAATCGGATCAAAAGAGCGGCCGCGCTGCTGCTGGTGCTGGCCATGGCGCTGAGCCTGACGGGCTGCAGCCTGTTTGATACCCGGATGGCCCGGGCTCTGCAGAAAATCAGCAAATCGGACAACCTGCACGTGGATCTGCTGGACGATATGGTGATCCAGGTGAAGTCCGGCGAGCAGACACTCCCTTTCACCGTCGCCCTGACCGGCGGCGCCGATCTGTACTTCTCCCCTTTCCAGGCCAAGGCCGAACTCCTGCTGGAATGGCCGGGCTTCCAGCGGCGGCACCTGCTGTATCTGGAGAAGAGCGAGGGCGTGCTCACGATCTATAACAACGTCAACGGCGGCGAGGCCTGGGAAAAATACAACTTCGCCACCAACAGTCGGGACTTCAAGGCTGACGGCCTCAAATACGTCACCCAGGTGGCCGACACCTTCCATCAGGTGGAAACGCCCGATGTGACCGACGGCTCCCTGCGCTATGACGGGGAGGTGCCCGGCTCCGCGATCCGCGGTTTCCTGGATCTGTACCATGTAAAGGAGCGGCTGGAGGCCGATTACGGTGTTTATCTGCCGGACGATCTGCTCTCCAACCTGCACAGCGTGCCGGTTTCTCTCTGGCTCAACGCCCAGGGGGAGCTGGATTTGATTCTTCTGGACCCCGGCCCCATGCTCAACGATGTGCTGGGGCGGCTCCTCAACCAGACCCGGCAGGCCAGTGGGCTCTCTCAACTGCCCATGAACCTGACCCTTGACGGCAACACCATCGCCATCCAGCTCAGCGGCTATGACGCTCTGACCGATCTGCTCATCCCCGAGGAAGCCCACGCGGCCCTCGCCGACGGTCCGGAATTCTGGAAATAACACAAGGCCCGGCTCCCTTTGCAGGGAGCCGGGTTTGCAATAGGGCGATTGTATCGCGGCAGTTTCTCATGCCTACTGCCTAATGCCTGATGCCTACATGTAGGGTTTACAATGATGTGTGACAGCAAGTGAAAAAAAGATAGCGAATAGAGAGGACCTGAGTTAAGGTTGAGTTGCCGAGACAAAACCGAAAGGCA
>CACYOR010000195.1 GCA_902775985.1 Oscillospiraceae bacterium | reverse complement strand
ATAACGAAGATATGACGAGACGGCAGAAGAAAACCCTCTACCGGATCCTCGCGGCGGCGCTGCTCACCCTCGTGGCGGCGCTGCTGCCCGCAGAGGGGCAATGGAAGTCCTTGGCCTTCGTCGTTCCCTATCTGGTCATCGGCTGGGACGTGCTCTGGTCCGCCCTGCGCAACATCGCCCACGGCCAGGTCTTTGATGAAAAGTTCCTGATGGCGATCGCCACCCTGGGCGCTTTCGCCATCGGGGAGTACCCCGAAGCCGCGGCGGTCATGCTCTTTTATCAGATCGGCGAGTTCTTCCAGTCCGTCGCCGTGGGCCGCAGCCGCAAGTCCATCGCCGCCCTCATGGATATCCGCCCCGACTACGCCAACGTCCTGCGGGACGGAGAGGAGCAGCAGGTGGATCCGGAGGAAGTCGCCGTGGGCGAGACGATCCTGGTCAAGCCCGGCGAGAAGATCCCCCTGGACGGCATTGTCCTCGAGGGCAGCAGCAGCGTCAACACCGCCGCCCTCACCGGCGAGAGCCTGAAGATCCGCACCGAGAGCGCCTATGCCGAGAGCACCGTGGCCCGGATCCTGGAGCTGGTGGAAAACTCCGCCGAGAAGAAATCCCGCATTGAGAACTTCATCACCCGCTTTGCCCGCTGGTATACCCCGCTGGTGGTCGTGAGTGCGCTGCTGCTGGCTCTGATTCCGCCGCTGTTTTTCCACGGCGTCTGGAGCGACTGGATCCAGCGCGCGCTGATCTTCCTGGTGGTATCCTGCCCCTGCGCGCTGGTGGTCTCCGTCCCGCTGAGCTTCTTTGGCGGTCTGGGCGGCGCCTCCCGGGACGGCATTCTCATCAAGGGTGCCAACTACATGGAGATGCTGGACAAGGTGGACACCATGGTCTTCGACAAGACCGGCACCCTCACCCAGGGCCGCTTTGCCGTGGACGCCATCCACCCGGCCGAGATCTCCGAAGAGGAGCTCCTGGATATTGCCGCCGCGGCCGAGAGCTATTCCAGCCACCCGGTGGCCGAGTCGGTGGTGAAAGCCCACGAGGGCGACATCGACCGCAGCCGCATCGGCGAGGTGAAGGAGCTGGCCGGCATGGGCATCCAGGCCCAGGTGGACGGCAGGTCCTTCTATGTGGGCAACGGTAAGCTCATGGATCAGGTGGGCGCCGCCTGGCACGAGTGCCATCTGCCCGGCACGGTGATCCACATCGCCGAGGACAGCCGCTACATGGGGCACATCGTCATCAGCGATCAGCTCAAGCCCGACGCCGCCGAGGCCATCCGCAAGCTGAAGGCGCGGGGCGTCACCGAGACGGTCATGCTCACCGGCGACACCGAGAAGGTGGCCAAAGCCGTGGCGGAGCAGCTGGGCGTGGACCGGGTCTATGCCGGACTGCTGCCGGCGCAGAAGGTGGAACAGGTGGAAAAGCTCCTGGCCGAGGGGCGGCGCGTGGCCTTTGTGGGCGACGGCATCAACGACGCGCCGGTGCTGAGCCGGGCGGACGTGGGCATCGCCATGGGCGCCATGGGCAGCGACGCGGCCATCGAGTCGGCGGACATCGTGCTGATGGACGACAAGCCCTCCCGCCTGCCGCTGGCCAAAAAGATCGCCCGGCGTACCATGCGCATCGTGCACGAGAACATCGTCTTCGCCCTTGCGGTAAAGTTCGGCATCCTCTTTCTCAGCGCCGCGGGCCTGACCAACATGTGGTGGGCCGTGTTCGGCGACGTGGGCGTGCTGATCCTTGCGATCCTCAACGCCATGCGCTGCCTGCTGCGCGTCAAAGACGACTGATACTGATACCCAATAAAAACAAGACAATCTTTGCGGCCAGAATTGTGCCAGGGTTTATTTTGTAACGGAGGAATTTATCCTCACAAAATTAACTCTGACTGTGGTGCATTTTTGGCCAAGTGACACAGCAGTTGGGAAAACAGGAAGTGAATACCACACGATTACAGGGCAGAGAAATCCGCCCTGTAGTTTTTTCGCCGAAAAATGATTGCCTTCTTTTTCTTGACATGATAAACTGACCATGCCACACAAACTGAATAATGCACATGACCAGAGAATGTGTTTTTGCCTATTGGTAAAAACGCACTCTCCATTTTGGCATTCTCTGGAATGTGCAAACAGTTTGTGTGGCAGCAAACGGAGCTCTGCGTTTTTCGTGCGCAGTCGGTTCCGGCTGCGCACTTTTTATCTTGTGGAGGAAAGAGAATGCAAGAACAGACAGAGAAAAAGTTGACCGGGTATCCGTCCATTGATAAGCCCTGGCTGAAATATTATTCCGAAACCGTAGATATGCAAGGGGTTCCTTCCCCGGACTGCAGTATGATTGATTTTTTGCGGCAGTGCAATGCGGACAACTTGGATTTCATCGCCTTGAATTACTTTGGCGCAAAAACCTCCTACAAGAAATTGTTTGAAACCATAGAGCGGACAGCAGCCGCTTTGCAAAAGCACGGGGTAAGGAAAGGCGATTTTGTCAGCCTGTGCGGCTTGAACACGCCGGAATTTGTCGTTCTCCTCTATGCGGTGAACAAAGTGGGCGCTGTCAGCAACTGGCTGGGGCTGACCTCTCCCGTATCGGATCTGAAAGAGCAGCTTGTCTCCACCGGGACAAAGCTGGTGTTTGCGGTAGACCTCGCCTATGACATTATGAAAGAAGCTGCGCAGAATACCCAGGTGCAGGAGATCATCTCCGTCCCACTTGGAGCATCCATGCCGCCCTTGATGAGACTGTTTTACGGATTGAAAAGCCGGAGCAAAAAGACCGATGCCGCGAACTGGAAGGATTTCCTGCGCTCCGAAGGATTTCCTGCGCTCCGCAGAGGGCAGCAAGCTCCAGCCGACTGAGGTGAAGGGAAGCGATCTGGCAATGATCGAATATACCGGCGGCTCCACCGGTATACCAAAAGGCGTCATGCTGTCGAATAAGAATTTGAATTCGTACTATGTCAATTTCAATAAGACAAATTCATGCGGGCTTTCCAGCTATCTTGAAGGAGATAAATACTTAGCATGCGTTCCTCTGTTTTTGGCCTTTGGCGTCAGCGCATCTTGTCACGGGCCGCTTTCTCATGGGATGGAGCTGGTGCTTGCGCCTGACCCAAAGCCAGAGTCATTGGGAAAGATTATCCTAAAAAGGAAGCCCAATCATATTGTAGCAGGTAGAGTTCAGATTGACGGCTTTATTCATACTGTGAACGAAGCAAAAAAAGATTTGTCTTATATCCGCTCTATCATGTATGGAGGGGAAGCCGTCAACAAAAGTTGGGAGCAGGAGGCAAAGAATACACTGCAGAACTATCAGATGCAGGCTCCCATCTTAAACGGATATGGCATGACCGAATGCTCCGCGTGCATTTTGGTTGCAACGAAAGATTGTTCTGAGGGGCTACTTCCCCTTGGCAACGTAAATGCCAAAATCATCGACCCCGACGATCCCTGTACTGAGCTTGGTTATGACACGGAGGGCGAACTTTGCCTTTCGTCCGACACGGTGATGATGGGGTATTATAAAAATGAAGCGGCGACAGAAGAGGTCATCTTTGAGGAAAATGGGCAGCGCTGGCTCCGCACCCGAGATCTGGCTAAGATCAGTCCCGATGGATATATTCTGTTGACGGGGCGCATCA
>CACYOR010000194.1 GCA_902775985.1 Oscillospiraceae bacterium | reverse complement strand
GGTCTTCGGGCGGGAGATGCTGCGCAATTTCCTGTATACGATCTGCGGCGCCCATGGCGACTGGACCATGGCCGATTATCTGCGCCGCAGCGTGGAGGAGATCCGTGAGCGCGTGGGAGACGGCCGGGTGCTGCTGGCCCTCTCCGGCGGAGTGGATTCCTCGGTGCTGGCCGCGCTTCTGAGCGAGGCTGTCGGCAGCCAGCTTACCTGCGTTTTTGTCGACCACGGCTTGCTCCGCAAGAACGAGAGAGACGAGGTGGAGGCGGCCTTTTCCGGCAGAGCGCTGGATTTCCGCCGGGTGGACGCCGGTGAGCGCTTCCTGGAACGCCTGCGGGGCGTAACGGAGCCGGAGGAAAAACGCCATATTATCGGGGAGGAGTTCATCCGCGTCCTCGAGGCCGAGGCCAGGCAGATCGGCGCGGTGGACTATCTCGCCCAGGGGACGATTTATCCGGACGTGATTGAATCCGGGCTGGGAGAATCCGCCGTCATCAAGAGCCATCACAATGTGGGCGGTCTGCCCGACACGGTGGGTTTCAAAGAGATCCTGGAGCCGCTGCGGCTGCTCTTCAAGGACGAGGTGAGGCAGCTCGGCCGGGAACTGGGGCTGCCGGAAAGTCTGGTGGCACGCCAGCCCTTTCCCGGTCCCGGCCTCGCTATCCGCGTGATCGGGGATGTGACGGAGGAAAAGCTCTCCCTCCTGCGCGAGGCCGACGCCATCTTCCGTGAAGAGATGGCACAGGCCGGGCTGGACCAGTCGGCCAGCCAGTATTTCGCGGTGCTGACGAATCTGCGCTCCGTGGGCGTGATGGGCGACGGGCGAAGCTACGACTATGCCGTGGCGCTGCGGAGCGTCCAGACCTCGGACTTCATGACGGCGGACTGGTCGCGCCTGCCATATGAGCTGCTGGACCGCGTTTCGGTGCGCATCGTCAACGAGGTGAAGGGTGTCAACCGCGTGCTCTACGACATCACCTCCAAACCGCCTGCCACGGTGGAGTATGAATAAGGGGGATACAAGAATGAAAACCTGTGCGATCGTTGGTATCAACTGGGGCGACGAGGGCAAGGGCCGCATGGTCGATCTGCTGACGGAGGATTATGATGTGGTCATCCGCTATCAGGGCGGAGGCAACGCGGGCCACACCGTCGTCAATGACTATGGGAAGTTTGCGCTGCATCTTCTGCCCTCCGGTATCTTTCATCACGGCGTCGTGAATATCCTGGGCAACGGCGTCGCACTGGACGCCGAAAACCTCTGGACGGAGATCGAAGCCCTGCGGGAAAAAGGCGTGGCGATCAGTCCGGAGAACCTCAAAATCAGCGACCGGGCCTCTCTGCTCCTGCCCTGGCACCGGGAGCTGGACGCGCTGGAGGAAGCTCGCCTGGCCGACAAACAGTACGGGTCCACCAAACAGGGCATCGCCCCGTTTTATTCGGACAAGTACCAGAAAAAGACCGTCCTCGCCGGGGAGCTGAACGACCCGGAGGAGCTGAGGGAGCATTTGCGTGAACTGTTGGAATGGAAGAACCTGATCCTGACCGGCGTATACAACGCGAAGCCCTATACGATGGAGGAACTGACGGCCTGGGTCGATGACTACGGCGGAAAGATCAGGCCCTTCGTCTGCGACACCGGCGCGTATCTCCGCGCCGCCGCGGATGCGGGAAAGAGGCTGCTCTTTGAAGCACAGCTCGGCGCCCTGCGCGATCTCGATTATGGCATTTACCCCTACACCACCTCCTCCAACGCCATCGCGGCCTACGCCCCGGTGGGTTCCGGGCTGCCCTCGGCGAGGCTGGACGCGGTCGTCGGCGTCGTCAAGGCCTACTCCACCTGCGTGGGCGAGGGCCCCTTTGTGTGTGAGTTGTTCGGAGAGGAGGCCTCCCGTCTGCGCGAGGCCGGGGGCGAATACGGCGCAAAGACCGGGCGGCCGCGCCGCGTGGGGCCCATCGATCTCGTGGCTACGCGCTACGGCGTGCAGGTGCAGGGGGCAACAGCACTTGCACTGACCAAGCTTGATGTGTTAAGCTATCTCCAGGAGATCCCCGTCTGCGTACAGTACGAGCTGGACGGGGCCTGTACCGACAGCTTTCCCTTCCCGACGGCGCTGAAACGGGCAAAGCCGGTGTTTAAGACGCTGGAGGGCTGGAGCTGTGACATCTCCGGCGCACGCCGTTGGGAGGACCTGCCCGAAGCGGCGCGGCGCTATGTGGAGTATATCGAAGCACGCGTCGGCTGCCCGATCCGCTATGTCTCGGTCGGCCCCGAGCGCGACGCCATCATTCTGCGATAAGGAAGGACGCCTATGAACGATCGCTATGAATCCCCGCTCGCCTCCCGCTATGCCTCCGCTTTCATGCTGGAGCTGTTCTCTCCGCAGAAAAGGATCGAGACCTGGCGGC
>CACYOR010000193.1 GCA_902775985.1 Oscillospiraceae bacterium | reverse complement strand
TACCGTCACATCCTGTAACCTCGACGGCAAACACGTCCAGATCGCGCAGGACACCACGAAAACGAAATCCAGTCTGCGGACGCTGCCCCTTGTCCCTGCTTTTAAGGAAAAGCTGTTAGCGCACAAAAAGCAGCAGGACGAATACCGGCGCGTATGCGGCAAGTGCTACGACAAGAGGTATCTGGACTACATCTGCGTGGATGAGGTGGGAACGCTGATTTCTCCCCACTATCTCACCTCGGCATTTCCAAAGCTGCTGGATAAGAACGGCCTGCGGCATATCCGTTTCCACGATCTCCGGCATAGCTGCGCGTCTCTGCTGCTCTCCAACGGCGTCCCGATGAAGCAGATCCAGGAGTGGCTCGGTCACAGCGACTTCTCGACCACAGCCAATGTTTATGCCCATTTGGACTACAATTCCAAGCTGTCCTCGGCAGATGCAATGGTAAACGGATTAAAGGGAGCTTTGAGCGCAATCCAATAAAAAACCAGCTTCCAAGCGGATTTCCGCGAGGAAACTGGTGTGGCGCAGCGGGTGGGATTCGAACCCACGGGCCGGTTTCTGGCCGACCAAACGATTTCGAGTCGTTCTCGTTATGACCGCTTCGATACCGCTGCATGTTAAATTGTGTGTTCCGGATCTCCGAAACAGCCCGGAAATTGGGGAGAAAACGAGGAGAGAAAACCGGAAAGTTTTCTGCGGCACGATGCCTCGGAAGCCTTGAAAAATCAGGACATTTTCGGGAGAGGCTTCCAAAATGGTCACACGTTTTCGAGTCACGCCTCTTCGACCACTTGAGTAACCCTCCGTGTTTGCGCAGATATTATACAGGATAGCGCTCAAAAAAGCAAGCGGGGATTTCCTCGTTTGTTCACATATAATTTGCATTTTAACTTATATATAATCCTTGACAAAGTTTAGAACCGGCGCTATACTGGTACCATGAAACAGGAAAGGGATGATTCCTTTTGAAAAAGACATTATACAGCCTGATGCTCAACGACGAGGTCGTGCGGGAGGTGGACGCCCTGGCCCACCAGCTGGGGACCAACCGCTCCGCGCTCATCAACCGCATCCTGGCCGAGTACGTGGGCTTCACCACGCCCGAGCGGCGCATCAACGATGTGCTCTCCGCCATTGAGGAGCTGATGCGGCCCACCCGGGATCTGGTGCCCTTCTTCGCGCCCAATGCCTCCTCCCTGTCGCTGAAAAGCTCGCTGGAATACAAATACCGCCCCACCGTCAAATACGAGGTGGCCCTCTATCCCAGCGGCGGCGAGAGCATCGGGGAGCTGTCCGTGGTGTTCCGCACCCAGTCGGCGGCCCTGATCCAGGCCATGACCGAGTTCTTCCGCCTCTGGAAGCGGATCGAGGACGCCCATCTCTATCCCCTCACCGGCGCGCACATCGACTACGCCCTGTACGACGGGAAGTTTGTGCGCAGCATCGCCGCGCCCGACCGGGACTGCACAACGGATGAGCTGGCCGGAGCCCTGTCGGAGTACATCAAGCTCTTCGACAAGCTGATGAAGCACTATCTCACCGGACGGCTGGACGCCCACGAGGTGGAGGCCGCCTATTTCTCCCACATGCGCAGCGCGCACGTCCATATTTGACATGAGTATTGATTGGAGGTGCAAACCATGAATGCACAGAATTTCACCCAGAAAACCCTGGAAGCGGTCCAGACGGCCCAGTCCATGGCCCAGGAGAACCGCAACAACTATATCGAACAGGAGCACCTGCTCTACGCCCTTGTCGACCAGGACGGCGGTCTGATCCCCTCCCTGCTGGGCAAGATGGGCGTGGACTGCAACGCCGTCCTCGGGGAGCTGGACAGCGCCATCGCCGCCCTCCCCCGGGTGGGCAGCGTCTCGGACGTCTATCTCTCCTCCGACACCAACCGCGTCTTCACCGCCGCCGAGAAGGCCGCCAAGTCCATGGGGGACGAATACCTCTCCGTGGAGCATCTGATGATCGGCCTCTTCGCCGCGGCGACCCCGGCCATCAAGCGCATCTTCTCCGACCACGGCATCACCAAGGCCGCCTTTACCGCGGAGCTGAGCAAGGTCAAGACCGCGCCGGTCACCGGCGACAACCCGGAGAGCACCTATGACGCGCTGAAGAAATACGGCACGGATCTGGTGGAGCGGGCCCGGAACAACGAGCTGGACCCGGTCATCGGCCGGGACAACGAGATCCGCAACGTGATCCGCATCCTCTCCCGCAAGACCAAAAACAACCCTGTCCTGATCGGCGAGCCCGGCGTGGGCAAGACCGCCATCGCCGAGGGTCTGGCCCAGCGCATCGTCCGCGGGGACGTGCCCGAGGGCCTCAAGGACAAGACCATCTTCTCCCTGGACATGGGCGCGCTGATCGCGGGCGCCAAGTACCGGGGCGAGTTTGA
>CACYOR010000192.1 GCA_902775985.1 Oscillospiraceae bacterium | reverse complement strand
AACGTGCTGATCCTGATCCATGGCGGCAACGGCAGCAGCCATGACTTCACCGACATGGAGTTTATCAACGAGGATCAGGACTATCCCTTCACGATGAAGGCCCTCTATGACCGGATGATCGCGGAAAAGCGCTGCGAACCGCTGATCATTGTCTCCCCCTACACCTGCATCCACCGGGACAAGGAGTATCCCGGCTATGTCCCGGACGTCTATTTTGCCAAGGAGCTCAGGGAGTACATTCTCCCCTATGTGGTGGAAAACTACAGCACCTGGGCCGAGGGCGGCACGGAGGAAGAACTGCGGGCGGCCCGGGATCACTTCGGCATCGGCGGGGTGTCCAACGGCTCGCTCTACACCTACGAGACGGGTATGTCCCTCTGTTTCGATCTCTTCTCCCAGTACATCTGCCTCTCCGGCTGCTACGACCCGCTGACGATCGCCGCCGCCATCAACCGGGAGGAATGGACGGATCTGCCGATCCGCTTCTATTACGCCGGATGCGCCGACGAGGACTGGCAGCATGCCAACTCCAAAATCGGCTTTGACGCCATCCTTGCCTCCACCGAGCGGCTGACCCTCGGTGAGAACAGCTTTTACGTGGACATGCATGGGGAGCACAACTGGAGCCAGTGGGCGGCCCACATGTACAACGCCCTGCCGCTCGTTTTCCCACCCGAATCGTAAAAAATGTCGGCCTCCCGCCGAAGCGGGAGGCCGTTTGTTTTATACGATATGGATGACCGCGTAGGTGCCGGCGGACATGATCGCCGCCGCGATGCACACGCCCACAAAGATGGCCGGCGTGGCCTGCTTGACGCGCATGTTCAACAGCGCCGCAATCAGCGCGCCCGTCCAGGCGCCGGTACCGGGCAGGGGGATGGCCACGAAGATCAGCAATCCCCAGGGGCCCACACGCTGCACGGTCTCCCCTTTCACATGGGCTTTCGTCTCCAGCCGGGTGATGAAGGCATCCAGCGCGCCCCAGCGGCCCCGCAGCCAGGCGAAGATCCGCTGAATATAGACGATGATGAAAGGCACAGGCAGCATGTTGCCCAGCAGGGCCGCCGCCAGCGCCAGCCAGTAGGGCAGGCCCTGGGCGATGCCATAGGGCAGGCCCAGCCGCAGTTCCACCACCGGGACCATGGAGATAAAAAAGGTCGATATGAACTTGCCGACGGTCGTACCCGTTAGCCAGGACATCATAACACAACTCCAAATCTTGCAAGTAGGACGAGTATAACACAGCTTTCCGGTATGTGCAAGAAAGCGCTATGCTTTTTTAAGTTTTCTTAATACTTGACGGCTTCTCTCCGCAGGTGTAGAATTGTATCAAATTTTTAAACTATTTGGAGGGAGCGCCATGAAGAAAGTCGCCGTTGTCACTGGCGGCAGCGGAGGGATCGGCCGCTGCACCGCCGCCGCGCTGCGCAAGGCCGGCTGCACCGTCTATGAGCTGAGCCGCCATGAAAAGCCCGCCGAAGGCATCGTCCACCTGACGGCCGACATGACTGACGAGGCGCAGGTGCGCGCGGCCATGGAGGAGGTTCTGCGCCGGGAGGGGCAGATCGACATTCTGGTCAACAACGCGGGCTTTGGCATCTCCGGCGCGGCGGAGCTCACCGACAGCAAGGACGCCCACGCCCAGCTGGAGCTGAACCTCTACGGCATGGACAACGCCACCAAGGCCGTCCTCCCCGCCATGCGAAAGCAGGGCCATGGCCGCATCGTCTGCATGAGCAGCATCGCGGGCATCCTGCCCATCCCCTTCCAGCTCTGGTACTCGGTCAGCAAGGCCGCCATCAACGCCTACGTTCTCGCCCTGCAGAACGAGGTACGGCCCTTCGGCATCACGGTCTGCGCCGTCATGCCCGGGGACATCGCCTCCGGCTTCACCGACGCACGCAAGAAGTCCGAGGCCGGGGATGAGGTCTACGCCGGGCGCATCCGGCGCTCCGTGGCCGTCATGGAGAAGGACGAGCGCGGAGGCATGAGCCCGGAGTACGCGGGCAGCTACGTGGCAAA
This sequence comes from Oscillospiraceae bacterium, assembly GCA_902775985.1. Lineage (GTDB taxonomy): Bacteria > Bacillota > Clostridia > Oscillospirales > Oscillospiraceae > Limivicinus. The sequence goes on along the minus strand of CACYOR010000192.1, from coordinate 420 downwards.
GATGGCCCTGAAGGAGCACTCCAAGCCTCTGGTAGCCCTGGGCACCTCCTACAAGGGCGCGGCCCTGCTGGCCAAGCTCCTGCCCCGCCGCCTGTCCAACTGGATCGTGGGCCTGATCTACGCGAAATAAAGGAAGTCCCCTTGCAGGCACGAAAACAGCTCTGCAAGGGGACTTTTGCTTTCATTGACAAAAGACGCCATATTTTGTAGAATGGAGTCGCTCTTCGGAGCAGGCGTTGCCATCGATACGGTAGGCGGATTCAGCACATCTCCGTAAAGGAGGTGAGGCCATGCCGATTACTTTGACGTTTCATACTAAAGCCTAATTAAAACAAGACAAAATCCAGCTGCGTCCGGTGATGCTGCGAACGATATCAGCGGAGAGGTTGTTGATCACATCGCAAAGACGATCGACGACCT
>CACYOR010000191.1 GCA_902775985.1 Oscillospiraceae bacterium | reverse complement strand
AAAAGTACAATGACTTCCCTATGCGCCCCCTTTGCTGGCGCTCTCCTAAGGATCTCCTTTTTTTTTCTCCTACTGTAAAGTATGATTGACTAACCTACACGCTTTTTGAAAAGAAATGGCCCCCGTTTTTAAACGGAGGCCCGGTTTCAGTTTTCAAAAAGAGCGCGGTGGAGCAGCCGCAGGGCGTCCACCTCCCGTCCCGGGTCGACGCACAGGCGGAGATAATTCTCTCCGCTCTCCGCCTGCCGGACCGGAAGGTTCCGGGAGGTGAGAAGCCCTTCCGCCTGCCGCCGCCGCTCTGCCGCGGCGCGGCCCACCAGCGTCACCGTGTGGGCCTCTCCGTCCCTCGTCAGACCGGACAGAGCCGGGCGCCGCTCCGGCGAGAGCGGATGCACCAGCGTGCCAGGGGCTGCCGTAAAGGATGAGAGAAGCCAGATGGGCTGCCGATGGGCGGCGGCCAGGCGCAGGGATTCGGCGTGCAGCACCTGGGAGCCGGATTCCGCCAGGGTCAGCATGTCGCCCAGGTCGATCTCCCGCAGGCAGCGGGCCCCGGGCACAAGCCGGGGGTCAGCGCTGTAGATGCCGTCCACATCGGTGTAGATCTCACAGCGGCCCGCCGCCAGCGCAATGGCCAGCGCCACCGCCGTGGTGTCGGAGCCGCCGCGGCCCAGGGTGCTGACATCTCCCGCGGGCGTCACGCCCTGAAAACCGGCCACCACCGGGATCTGCCCGGCCTCCAGCGTCTCCAGAAGCCGCCCGGGTACGGCGGCACGCAGCCGGGCACCGCCGCTTTTTTCCTCCGTGATCAGGCCCGCCTGCCAGCCGCTGAAGGAGCGGGCGGGCGCGCCAAAGCGTGTCAGGGCGATGGCCATCAGGGCGGCGGAGCGCTGCTCTCCGGTGGCCAGAAGGGCATCCATCTCCCGGGCCGGAGGATGGGGATGGATCTTGCGTACCTCCTCAATCATCTCATCGGTGGAATCTCCGGCGGCCGACACCACCAGAATCGGCTGCTGGCCCCGGCGGCGCGCCTCCAGACAGAGGCCCGCCGCGCGGCGCAGACAGGCCCAGTCGGCCAGAGAGCTGCCGCCGAATTTCTGTACGATCCGCATATGGTCTCCTCCTGTGGTCAAACAAACGACCACTCCATTCTATACGGCGCGGCGGCAGACGGTTCCGACGACGGACTCGTATAAAAAGCACCCGGAACGGGAAAGAAAAAAGAGAGATATCTGCGGGGGAGGTGAGGGGATGGAGCGGCGTGCGGCCCGCTGTTTTTCCTTTCTGCTGTATTTGGGCGTCACGGTGGCGGCGGTCTGGCTCTGCGTGCGTTTCCTGCTGCCCTGGGGCGCGCCCTTCCTGCTGGCCTTCGCCCTGGCAGCTCTGCTGGAGATGCCGGTGCGGGCGCTGGTGCGGCGGGGCTGGCGGCGGCGCCCGGCTTCGGCTCTGCTGAGCCTGGGGGCGCTGAGCGCGGTGCTGCTGGCCTTGGGGCGGCTCAGCGCCCGGGGCTTCGCGGCGCTGACGGAGTTTGCCCGGCAGAGCCCGGCCCTGGTGAGGGAACTGGCAGGGGAGTTCGACCGACTGGAACGGCAGGCCCTGGCCTATATCGACACCGCACCGCCGGAACTGGCGGAGCTGCTGCACACAGCGATGAACGGTCTGGCCGAGAGCCTGTATCGCGTGCCGGCGCTTGTATCCCAGAGCGCGCTGGACGCGGTGAGCCGTCTGGCCCAGCACAGCCCGGATCTGCTGCTGTTTGCGGTGACCTTTGGCATCGGCACCTATTTTGTGTCCGCTTCCTTCCCGCAGCTGCTGGCCTTTCTGCAGGCGCAGATCCCCGAGGAGCAGCGGCGGCGCCTGGAGGAGTTGGGCCGGGAGCTGCGCGGCAGCTTCAGCGGCTTTCTCCGGGCCCAGGGGATTCTGATGGCCATGACTTTTTTCGAGCTGCTGCTCGCCTTCCTGCTGCTCCGGGTGAGGGAGCCGGTGGGCCTCGCGGCACTGACGGCACTGGTGGACGCGCTGCCCGTCTTCGGGACGGGGACGGTGCTGCTGCCCTGGGCGCTCTACTGTCTGCTGCTGGGCCAGCGCGGCAGGGCGCTGGGTCTGGTACTCGTCTGGGCGCTGGTCAACCTGGTGCGCAGCTGCACCCAGGCCAAGCTCCTGGGGGATCAGATCGGGCTGGATCCCCTGGCCTCGCTGATCGGCATCTATGTGGGCTGGAAGCTGGGCGGTGTCTGGGGCATGCTCCTGTGTCCGCTGGTGCTGGTCACGCTGCAGCAGTGCAACGACAAGGGCGTTTTGCCGCTCTGGAAGAGTCCGTAAGGCTGCACCGCATAATTCGGTGAGAGCGAATTTCGAGACAATCTGATACTAAAACCTAATTAAAACAAGACAAAATCCAGCTGCGTCCGGTGATGCTGCGAACGATATCAGCGGAGAGGTTGTTGATCACATCGCAAAGACGAT
>CACYOR010000190.1 GCA_902775985.1 Oscillospiraceae bacterium | reverse complement strand
TTACCGAACAGGCCGATAGCGGAGCCAGAAAACTAACAATGGAGGGGCTTAACGGGCATTTCTGCCACGGATTTTACCCACAGGTACGCCCGAAGAGCCCTTTTATTCTGACAGCGGAGATCGAAGATGCGGATGGAGATTATTCGGAGGAGTCAATTCGGCCTCTTGCTGCGGAAGCTTCCGATGGTCACATTCTTTCAATGGATGATAAAGGCGCGTTCAAGGCCTTGAGTAGCGGGACGACGAGTGTGTATTTCTACGCTCAGGACGGGAAAGCCGCTGCCGTGAAGGTAAGTGTATCGAAGGGGTAATGCCCCTGTCTGAATCGGATTGGATGTCAGGATCCGGAGGCAACTTTGCGGACAGCATTGAAGCGGATTTTGATATAGGCAGTCTGGTTGTCAAACAGCCTGATTCGAGCTATATTTCAATTGAACGAAGCTGGAATTGAGTATCTCCTGCTGGCTGCTCAGTTGCGGATGGAGGGATGACGGAAACACGCGGCAATGAATCAGCAGGCAGGTCGTTCATCATGAAGACATGATTTGAAACAGGGCAGAGGAGGGGTATGCCATGAAGATGAGAAGACTGATTTTACGTGTTGTGAGCGCGCTGGTGATGATGATCACTTGTGTGGAAATGGCTTTGACGCCGGTGGAGGCACGGGCGGCTCGTGCGAGAGTCACAAACCTGCCTTTATGGGAGCTGGAAGATGCAAGCGTCTCTCGGATCCGCTACGATGTGACGGGAGACGGGCGGCAGGACTGGATCGTAGCGAGGTACGGAAACTGGTCCGGGACGTGCGTTTATCTTTCCATAAACGGACAGCAGATGACGCTGAGGTCAAAAGGGCAGATATTAGGGCTGGATTTGTGTACGGTTCGGCTTGCGAACGGGCGTTTTTTCCTTTGTATTATGGGGGCAGGAGATGACTGCACCGGGGATTTGTTCGGCGTCTACTCCTATACGGGCAAGCGGTTCCGTAACGAATTTGATGTCCGGCAGTACTCCAGATTCCCGAGGTTTGAAGTTCCTTTTCATATCAGCGCGTCCGGAAATACGATCACATTCGAATACCAGATCTATTCGAATGCCCTCGGTCCGCTGTGCGTGAACGTGAGCGCATGTGACCGGGGAGGCCGGCTGAAGCTGAAGAACCGGTATGTCTCGGTCACGAAAAACAGAGGTGACACTGCTCACTATCTGAACAAGGATTGGTATTATCCCGCTTCAAGAACGCTCCGGCTCTACAGACGGGCCACGACACGCCAGATCGGACGAATCGTCCGTCCAGGACAGAAGGTGAAGGTCACGCAGGTTTACATCGGCCCGGGAACGGTTCGCTATAAGTGCATAGTGAAAAATGGAGGATATGGATGGCTTGAGGAGCCGCAGCGGTATGGCAAGGTCTTGAGGGGACTTGCTAAGGGGAACTGAGCCAACCATGACGGCCGATCAGACGACGATCCCTAAGCCGACACATGAGAGGAGGGTACACCATGTTCAGGAAATGCACTGCTGTTTTGCTTTCGCTTGTGATTATGCTGACCGTGCTGCCGATGACGGTCATGGCGGGCGGGTCTCCGTCGATCTCATATCAGACGCATCTTCAGCGTCAGGGGTGGCAGAAAGAGGTCTGTGATGGAAGAACCGGCGGCTCAACTGGGCGCGCTCTGCGGCTGGAGGCGGTGAAGGTTCGCCTGAAGAATAATTCGTTCGGAGGGTCTGTTCAGTATAGCACGTGCGTTCAGCGGTCAGGCTGGCAGGGCTGGCGCAGTGCGGGCAAGGTGAGCGGCACCACCGGCCGATCTCTTCGGATGGAAGCCGTCAGGATCAGGCTGATCGGCGGCATCAAGGGCCGATATGATGTCTATTACAGAGTGTATGCCCAGCATTTCGGATGGCTTGGCTGGGCGAAGAATGGAGCTCCGGCCGGCACATCCGGTTACGCCTTTCGGCTCGAGGCGATGCAGGTCCAGCTCAGAAAGAAGGGGAGCGGGGCTCCGGGTTCTATGCGGAATGCATACCGCAAGGCCGGGCCGTATGACCTTAAGAACTGCCACTATTGGGCATCAAACGGCGGAAATTCGATGGCCGTTCTTCTTGGGCTGAGCAGGAGAAGAAACGCTTCTTATCCGACTTTTTATTATACTGGGCAGAACGTGGTCGTCGGCGCGAACAAAGACGCGTCTTACTATCCGAGTAATGTGTTCTACGCGGCCAATCGCGGGAATCGGCTGCTCCGTTACTATGGCGTCGTGATCGGCGATTCAAAGGCGGTGACAGAATCGAAGCTGAGGCGGGCCGGGTTCAGCCGGGAGGGAACAGGCTGGGGGCCGGGCTATGCCTGCTTTATCCCGAAGTACAGGAACGGAAGACTTGTCTTCTGGGTTTACCGGTTGCAATGTACGGCATAAAATGACAGGGCGCAGGCTGGCGTTTGGTACGTCAGCCTGCGCTTTCTC
>CACYOR010000189.1 GCA_902775985.1 Oscillospiraceae bacterium | reverse complement strand
AAAAACGCAGCATACTCACGTTTCGTTGCAGAAATCGAAACAAATTAAGAAATATTAAGAAAATCGGAGGAGCCGAGGCCCCTCCGCGTCTGTTTCCCTTACCGCCGCAGGATCGGCTGCAGCTGTTTTCCTTCCAGGGCGGCCTCCACCGCCGCACCCAGCAGGGAGAAATCCGCCTGCAGAGAGTTGGGCTTCTTCTCCGGATCGTCCTGCCCGAAGGGCACAAAGTAGAAGTGTTTCCGGTTTAAGAGCCGGGCGATGTTCTCCGCCGAAGCGGAGAGCCCGTCGTTGGTACTCAGGGCGATCACCACCGGGCGGCCGTTGCGCAGATGGGCCTTGGCCGCCATGGTCAGCGCTGTCGGTGATGCCGTGGGCGAGCTTTGCCAGGGTGTTGCCCGTGCAGGGGGCGATCAGCAGCGCGTCCATCGGCCGGGCCGGGCCCAGGGGCTCCGCCTCCGGGATCGTGGTGACGACCCGTTTTCCCGTCAGTTCCATCAGCTTTTCGATATGTTCCACCGCCGTGCCGAAACGGCTGTCGGTCTCGGCCGCCGTGTCCGACAGGATCGGCACCAGGTCGTAGTGCTCCGCCAGGGGCGCCGCCGCGCGAAACAGCGTCTCATAGGTACAGTAGGAGCCGCAGAGGGCCAGGCCCAGACATTTCTTGCTCATAACAGAGTCTCCTTTCCTTCCTCCAGCGCGGCCTCGATCTCCCGCCGCATCAGCCGCGCCGCCGCCAGCGGGCTGTACTGCCCCGGGAGGCCCGGCGCGATCAGGGCCCGCAGGCCGATGTTCCTGGCCAGGTCCCGGTTGAAGCCGCCCGGCGGCGAGGCCAGTTCCAGCAGCAGCGCCTCCGGCGCGACACAGCAGAGGGCCGCGTCGCTGAGCACCCGGGCGGGCACGGTGTTTACGATCAGGTCGAAGTCCCCGATCCGCCCCTCCAGGGCCTCCAGCTCCAGCGGCGTATAGCCCAGCTCCGCAACCAGGGCCCGATCCGCCGCTTTTCGGGCCATCACCGTCACATCGGCCCCCAGGCCCGCCAGCTTCCGGGCCAGGAGTTTCCCGATCCGCCCGCAGCCCAGCAGCAGGCAGCGGCTGTGGCGCAGGCTCCCCTCGCTCTCCCGGATCAGAATGCCCACGGCGGCCTCGGCCGTGAGGGCGGCGTTGCCCGTCACGAAGCCAGGGCGGCGCAGCAGATCGCAGAGGATCTGCCCGCCCTGCAGTGCCCGGGCGGCGCTCGCCTCCCCGAAGCCCCCGCCGAAGACCCACTGCTCCGGCCAGAGATTATCCCAGAGTTCCTCCAGCGTCAGGTTCTGCGCAGAAAGCGGCGTGTTCAACAGCGGTCCCTTCTCCGCCGGGACGGGCAGGATCACCGCGTCCGCCCCATAGAGGGCCGCCGGCAGGCAGCTGTCCCGGGGGATCTCCGCGGGCAGCAGGGCCTTTTCCAGCGCATAGCAGCGGACCCGGTGCCCGTCCCGCCACAGCAGCTGGGCCAGCAGGGCAGAGCGTCTGTCCCCGCCGACGAGTGCAACTTTCATCTCGGCACCACCTCCGGGCCATTCTATTCGCGTGGACAAATGCCGGTGCCTGTGTTACAATGGGGGCACTTTTGAGAAGTGAGGTGCTGGGCATGAGCAAAGCCGATGAGATCTTCATTCAAAACTGCCGGGATATTCTGTCTAACGGCGTCTGGGACACCGATCGGGAGGTGCGACCCCGCTGGGAGGACGGCACGCCGGCCCATACCGTCAAGAAATTCGGCATTGTGAACCGCTACGATCTGGCCGAGGAATTCCCGATCCTGACCCTGCGGCGCACCTACTGGAAGTCCGCCATCGACGAGCTGCTGTGGATCTGGCAGAAGAAGAGCAACAACGTGCACGACCTGCGCACCCGGGTCTGGGACGCCTGGGCGGATGAAAACGGCTCCATCGGCAAGGCCTACGGCTATCAGCTGGGCGTGAAGCATCACTATCCCGAGGGGGACATGGACCAGGTGGACAAGGTGCTCTGGGATCTCAAGCACAACCCTGCCTCCCGCCGCATCATGACCAACATCTACACCTTTGCCGATCTGAGCGAGATGGCGCTCTACCCCTGCGCCTATTCCATGACCTTCAACGTCAGCGGCAACAAGCTCAACGCCATCCTCAACCAGCGCAGCCAGGACATGCTGGCCGCCAACAACTGGAACGTGGTGCAGTACTCCGTGCTCACCCTGATGATGGCCCAGGTCTCCGGCCTGGAGCCGGGCGAGCTTGTCCACGTGATCGCCGACGCCCATATCTATGACCGGCACGTTCCCGCCATAGAGGAGATCATCTCCCACGAGCCCAAACCGGCGCCGCAATTCCATCTGGACCCGGCGGTGAAGGATTTCTATGCCTTTACCCGGGACAGCTTTACGATTGAGAATTACGAGTATTCCGAGTTCACCGGGAAGATCCCGGTGGCGGTCTGAGGTGGCGGCATGGAAGCGATCGTAGCCGTATACAGCGACTGGGGCATCGGCCGGGACGGCACCCAGCCCGTGGTTTTGAAGGCCGACCGGGCCCATTTTCGTGAGCTTACCGCCGGCACAGCGGTCATCGTCGGGCGGCGCACCCTGGGGGATTTCCCCGGCGGCAAGCCCCTGAAGGGCCGGGACAACATCGTCGTCAGCCGCCAGGCCGATCTGCACATCGAGGGCGCCCGCGTCGCCCACAGCACCGAGGAGGCGCTGGCGATGTTTTTCCCCTATCTGGACACGGTCCACATCACCAAAATCGACCTGTGCCCGGAATCCGACAGCTTCTTCCCCGATCTGGACGCGCTGCCCGACTGGGACTGCGAGAGCGGGGACTGGCAGGAGGAAAACGGCGTCCGCTACTGCTTCTGCACGTATAGAAAGAACAATACTGTGGGGTTCTGAAGAAAGTAAGCTTTCAAAGAAATGGCTTGGACACAGGTTTGTAGGGGACGGCGTCCACGACGTCCCGGCAGGAAAAGGAAACGATAACAGGAATCTCCGGCGAATTCGGTCTTCTTCACCAGTTTCGCCGGAGATTTCTACATTCATTTTCTTTGTCCGCGCGGGCTGTCGAGGACGCCAGCCCCTACGAAATGACGCCGTCTTTCTTTCCAGCCCCTTTTGTTAGCTTGTGATCTCGGTGCCCGGGTAATAATGGGCTAGGATCTGCCGGTAATCCGCGCCGTCCCGGGCCATGACGTTGGCGCCGTACTGGCTCATGCCCACGCCGTGGCCGCTGCCGGTCACCGTGAAGCAGAACAATCCCTCCCGGTACTCAAGGGAAAAGGCCGTGGAGCGCAGGGAGAAGAGCTTGCGCAGCTCCGTGCCCCGGACGGTCACGCCGCCCAGGCTGACCGCGGTCACCCGGCCGCTGCCGTCCCGCTCCAGAGGGCCGATCCAGGTCTCCGGCCCGCCGCTGAAATCGCAGTCGGGGTGGGCGGAGAGCAGCGCATCCCGAAAGTCCAGCGCCGCACAGCGGAGCTCCGTCACGTAGTTGGGCACGGTGTCGATCCCCTCGGGGCTGGAGACGCTGATCAGATAAGGCCGGGGATTCCAGACCTGTCCGCTGTCCTCCGTCGCACCGGCGGAG
>CACYOR010000188.1 GCA_902775985.1 Oscillospiraceae bacterium | reverse complement strand
TCCCCGGCAAAGATCTCCTCCGGGCTGCCGCTCCGGTCGATTTTTCCGTCCCGGAGGCAGAGAAGCCGATCGGAGAACTTCTGGGCCAGATCCAGCTCGTGGAGAGAGAGGACCACCGCGATCCCCCGGCTCCGGGCCAGCTGCCGCAGCAGGGTGAGGAAGTCCAGCTTATGGCGCAGATCCAGGAAGGAAGTCGGCTCGTCCAGCAGCAGGAGCTTCGGCTCCTGGCAGAGGGCCCGGGCCAGCAGCAGGCGCTGGCGCTGGCCGTCGCTGATCTGGGTGAAGGGCCGGTCCCGGAGATCGAAGACGCCCACCAGCTCCATGCTCTCGCGCACGATATTCTTATCGTCCTCGCTGAGCAGGCCCAGGGTCCCGGTGTGGGGATAGCGCCCGGCGGCCACCACCTCGAAGCAGCGCATCAGCTCCGGCTCCGGCCGTTCGGTGAGCACCGCGGCGCTGAGGCGGGCGATCTCCCGCTCGCGCATCTGCTCGAGCTCCCGCCCGTCCAGCCAGACAGCGCCGGCCAGAGGCGGCAGCTCGTGCATCAGGGTCTTGAGCAGCGTGGTCTTGCCCGCGCCGTTGGGGCCGATCAGCGTGAGGATCTTTCCCGGCTCCGCCTGCAGGCACAGCTCCCGCAGCACCGGGTCCGCGCCGTAGCCGACGCTCAGGTTTTCGGTATAGAGAATGCGGTTTTCCATAGGCTTCCTACCGTTTCTGCCGTTGCAAGAGTATGGCGATCACCACCGGCGCGCCAAAGACCGCCGTGACGGAGCTGATGCTCAGCTCCATGGGCGCAAAGGCCATCCGGGCCAGCAGATCACAGCCCAGGCAGAACACCGCCCCGCCCAGAAAGCAGGCCGGGATCATTCGCCGCGGCTGGGCCGTGCCGAAGAGGCTCTTGATCAGATGAGGCACCGCCACGCCCACAAAGGAGATGGGCCCGGCAAAGGCCGTCACCGCGGCGGCCAGCAGACTGGAGAGCAAAATGAGCTGCAGGCGGAAGCTGCGCACGTTCACGCCCATGTTCCGCGCGTAGCCCTCGCCCAGCTGATAGGCGCCCATGGGCTTGGACAGGAGCATCGCCCAGCCGAGGCAGAGCAGCACCAGCAGCGCCGCAAAGCCCACGTCGTTCCAGCCGATGCCGGCAAAGCTGCCCATGGACCAGTTGTGGAGGTTGACGATGTTGGAATCCTCCGCAAAGCTCACGGCGATCTCAGTGATGGCCGAGCAGACGTAGCCGATCATGACGCCGCAGACGATCAGCATGGCCATGCCCCGCATCCGGCGGGCCACCAGCAGGATCGCCCCCATGCACAGGAGCGAGCCGAGGAAGGCGGCCGCCACCATGACCCAGGCCCGCATCACGAGCCCGCGGCTCAGGCAGCCGATCATCGTGAGGGCCACCAGGAGCTTGGCGCCGGAGGAGATGCCCAGGACGAAAGGCCCGGCGATGGGGTTGGAGAAAAAGGTCTGCAGCAGATAGCCCGCCACCGCCAGCGCTCCGCCCAGCAGCGCCGCCGCCAGCAGCCGCGGCAGGCGGATGCCCCAGAGGATGCGCGCGGCCATGCCGCCCTCCTCCCGGTGCAGCAGGGCGCGCCAAAGCTCCGCCCTGCCCAGCGCCGTGCTGCCGATGCCGGCGTTCAGGGCCAGCAGCAGCACAAGCAGCAGCGCGAGCAGCGCGAAGCTCAGCCGATATCGCTTGATTCGGGGATCGTTCATGTCAGTCGGTGTAAAAAGCTCATGGTGTCATCGGCCGTTCCGCTCAGGATCTGCTGCAGCTCCGCGATCACCTGGGCCGCGGCGGAACTCTGCTGGAACATGTCCCGCTCCATGCACCAGACCTCGCCGTTCTTCACCGCCGCGAAGTCGGCCAAAAGGGGGCTGCGGTCCAGAAGCTGCGGTATAAAAGGCCTCCATCTGCATGGTGACGCTGCTCTGCCCCGCCTGACTCTCCGGCAGGTCCAGCTCCGCACAGCGGCCGCCGGCCAGCTCCACCATCTTGAGCACATAGTCCTCCGCCGTGCGCACCACCGCCGCGCCCTGGGGCGTAATGTAGAAAAAGGCCACGGTCTTATCGCTGCGCTCCCGGGCCTCCACGGCCTGAAGCGTCTGCACCTGCTGCGCGAAAAAGGCCTCCGCCTCCTCGAGCTTGCCGCAGAGCAGGCCGTAGAGCTTGATCCACTCCAGGCGGCCCAGGGGATGGGGCTCATAGCTGGAGCGGTCCAGCAGCAGCGGGAAGCCCAGCTTCTCCAGCTTTTCCCGGATGTCCGGGGCGTGGAGGATCATCGTGTTCTCCACGATCAGATCGCAGTCCTCCGCCGTGAGCAGCTCAAAATCCGGGGCGCTGTACTTGCCCGCGTAGAGGATCGCACCGCTCTCCAGCGCCCGGCGCATCTCCGGGATGCCCCAGCTCTCCGCCTTGGTGCTGCTCAGGCGCAGCTGATCCAGGGCATCCAGCGCCAGGAAGAGGTCCGCCGCCGCCGAGGAGGCCAGATAGGCCCGCTCCACCGGCTGATAGAGTACCGTCTCGTCCGCGGCCAGATCGGCAGGCAGCTCCGCCCCCTTGGGCAGGATGCGGTAGCGCTCCGTCCCCGCAACCGTGAGCTTGGCGCTGCCGTCGGGGCAAAAGTCAACGGAGAATTGCTCGGCATACTGCAGGGAAAGCTGCGACGGGTTCTCCGCCGGGCGGAGGCTGGCGGAAGAAAAGCGCAGGCTGTAATCGATCTCGTGGGACTTACTCATAGCGGTGGTGTCCGCCACGACGGCCAGCGGCGTGTCAAAGGCGCTCACCGGGATTTCAAAACGGGAATTGCCCTCGGCGTCCAGCGGGAAGAACTGCTCCTCCCCCACGCGCATGTAATCGTAGTTGCTGCTGCCCCAGAGGATCTCCGCCGTGCAGCGGCCATCCTTCACCGTCAGGGTCGTCGGGGAGTTCACGCTGGCCCGGCCGGAGCCGCCCTCCAGACTGAGCTCCACCGTATAGCGGCCATCGGCCAGGCCCAGGCTCTCCGCCGTCGTCAGCGTCCCCTCGGCAAAGGCCTCCAGGGGGAGGGAATCCGCGCGGAAGACCAGGGTCCGGTCATACCAGAGCTCTTTTTTATTGCTGAAGGCCGCGCAGGGCACGCCCGCGTCCAGGGCCTCCACCGGAAACGTAAAGGTGCAGCTGCCGTCCTCTCCGATCTCCGGGGCGAGCCAGTCCTCCTCCGAGGCTGCGGCGGCCTCTTCGGCCGGACCGGGATAGAGATAACCGTAACTGCTGCTGCCGATGGTCAGAAGTGCGCTCATCGCGCCCTCCTCCACGCGCAGGACGCAGCTCTGGATCCGGAACATGGAGGAGCTGGAGTCCACCGCGACGGGGTATTCCCCCGCCCGGAGGCTCGCGGCGCAGATGGGGATCATTCCCTCCTCCACCACGTTTTCCACCGTGGTCATATCCGCCGCCGTGGCGACGCCGCCCTCGGCAAAGGCGCTCGTCTGTCCCAGGAGAAGGACGGCGAGCAGAATACTGAACAGACGTTTTTTCATCGGAATCTCCCAAGAAAGCAGCCGCGTCCGGGCGGCTGCTTTCCATTATAGTCTTGAATTATTTACTTCAGGGAATCCATCGCCGCCTGCGCGTGCTGCACAAAGAGGTCGCGGATCGCCTCCAGCTCGCCCAGACCGCTGAGCACGCACTCCACCTCGTAGCCCGCGCTCTCAAACACGCTCTTCCAGGAATCCTCCTCATCGCCGGCCATGTCGTTGTTGGCATGGTCGCCGGCCACGATCATCAGCGGGCGCAGCACCACACGCTTGTAGTCGCCGGCCTGCACGGCCTCGAGCAGATCCTCCACCGAGGGCTCGGCCTCCACGGTGCCGATGAAGTAGTTGTCGTACCCGGCCTCGCTCAGCACCTGCTGCATTTTGGCGTAGACGCCGTTGGACTCGGCCTCCGTGCCGTGGCCCATGAAGCAGATGGCGGTCTCGCCGTCGTCATACTCCGCCGTGGCCTGGACAATGGCCTCGGCCACCGCGGCAAAGTCCTCGTCGCTGCTGAGAAGCGGCTCGCCCACGGCGATGTCCTCAAAGGCGTCGGCAAAGCCGGCCAGCTCGTCCACCAGGTCGTTGTACTCAAAGCCGTCCATCAGATGGGTGGGCTGCACCACCAGGGTCTTGACGCCGTTGTCGGCGGCGCGGTTGAGCGCCTCGCTCACGTTATCGATGGCCACGCCGTCCCGGGAGAGGACATGGTCGATGATGATCTGGCTGGTAAAGCCGCGGCGGACGCTCCAGTCGGGAAAGCTCTCGGCGAGGCTGCCCTCGATGGCGCCGATGGTCAGGCGGCGGCTGTCGTTGAAGCTGGTGCCGAAGCTCACCACCAGCAGCTCCTGCTCGCCGATCCCATCCTGGTTGCGGGGATCGTCCAGCGAGGCGTCGCCGGTCTCGTAGTTCTCCTCGTCCTCTTC
>CACYOR010000187.1 GCA_902775985.1 Oscillospiraceae bacterium | reverse complement strand
CTGTTTTTTTGAAAAAGAATCCGGTTATCCTTGATTCCGGGGGCCTTTTCGTATACACTGAACAAAACACGAAAACGAAAGGATCCGCCATGGCAAAAAAGGCAAAGAAACAACGCCGGGAAAAATGGCACCCGCCCCATATCGGCCAGCGTATTCTGAAGACCACCATCGCGGTCTTTCTCTGCCTGCTGGTCTACAACATCCGCGGCTATTACGGCCAGGATATGCCCACCGAGGCGGCCATCACCGCCATCATCTGCATGCAGCCCTATGTGCGGGACAGCCGGGACTACGCCATCAACCGCTTTGCCGGGACCCTGATCGGCGCGGGCTGGGGCCTGGCCTTTTTGCTGTTGCTGCTCCTCTTCCCCGTCCTGAGCCGGAATGTGGTCTGCCTCTACGCGCTGATGGCCCTGGGCGTGATGGTCTCCCTCTATACGGCGGTGCTGATTCGCAAGCCGGACACCTCCAGTCTGGCGGCCATCGTGTTCATCTGCGTGGTCATCGCCTTCCCGGAGATCGACCAGCCCCTGCAGCAGGCCGTGACCCGGATTCTCGGTGTCCTGCTGGGCACCTTTGTGGCCATCGCGGTGAACGTCTTCCGCCTGCCGCGGGAGAAGCACCGGGAGCTGGTGCTCTTCGCCCGGACGAAGGATCTGACGGCGGACCGCTTCTCCCACATTCCCGCCGCGGCCCTGTTTCGGCTGAACTACCTCTACGACGATGGGGCAAAGATCTGCCTCATGTCGGAACACGCGCCCGCCTTTTTCACCCTGCAGATGGACGAGGCCATGCTCGGCGTGCCGTTGATTGTGATGGACGGCGCCGCGATCTATGACATGAAGGAAAACCAGTATCTGGACACGGAGACCATCGCCCCCGAGGAGACCGCCTGGCTGCGCAAGCGGCTGGATGAGCTGGGTCTGAGCTATTTTATCTACACGGTCCACAAGAACAAGACCTGCATCTTCCACCAGGGCGAAATCAACGAAAAAGAAAAGGTGATCTTTGACCGGATGCGCCGCTCCCCCTACCGGAGTTATCTGGAGGGCGAAATCTATGAGGAGGCGGAGATCGTCTATTTCAAAGTCATCGCCGAGGACACGATCATCGCCGATCTGGAGACCTGCCTGCAGGGCCTGCTGCAGGGGCATCGGCTGCGGGCGGTGGCCCGGCCCCAGTCCGGCGCGCCCGGTCTCAGCGGACTGTATATCTACTCCGACAAGGCGACCATGGCGGAGGCGGAAAAGCGCCTGATGCGCCTGCTGCGGGAAAAGGACCCGACGCTCAGACCGGTGGAAGTCTTTCTGCGCGACGGTTACCGCTCCGAACATGACGCTATGCATCTGCTGCATCTGCTGGGCTCCTACTACGAGCCGGTTCGGCTGATCGGCCGACGGCGGAAGCTTCCGCAGGAATCCACCGACAAAATTTGACAAAAGCGTGATTTTGTATTATCTTTAGGGAAAGCCGTATCTGTTTTTCAAACACGGATCGACTGCCTTTGGTTAAGGAGGACGAAACATGAAACGCAAGATGCTGAAGTCCGCGACAGCGCTGCTGCTGGCGGTTTTGATGCTCTCTTCACTGGGCAGTACGCTGGCCTTCGCCGAGGCCAATGCGGCGGATCTGCCGATCATCACAAAAAGCCCCACGGGCGAGACGGTAGACATCGGCGGCGAGGCGATTTTTGTCGCCAAGTATGAGAACGCGCTCTGGGCGACCTGGCATTTTGTCAGCCCGGACGGGAGCAAGGACCTCACCTATGAGGAGGCCAAGCAGGAGTTTCCCGATCTGTGGATCGTCGACGGCATGTACAGCATCATGACACTGCGGAACATCCCGGCGGCGCTCAATGGCTGGAGCGTCTACTGCGAATACTCCAACAACAAGGGCTCCACGAATACGGAGATGGCGACGATCACGGTGCTGGGCGCCCCGGCCGTGCAGCAGACGACGGCGGCACAGGAACCGGAGCCGGAGGAACCCGAGGTAATACTCTTTGAAGGGGAGACCGCCGAAGAGGCGGAGACCCCGGCCGCGCAGGAACCGGCCCCCACACCGGAGCCGACGCCCGAGCCCACACCGGAACCGACGCCCGAACCCACACCCGCCCCTACGCCGGAGCCGACGCCCGAACCCACGCCCGAGCCCACACCGACCCCGGTGGTGAACAGCAACCGCTCTCTGTTGGGCAATCGCGGCGGTATGCTGCGCAACTTCCTGTGGATCATCGGCATCGCCATCGTGCTGGTCATCATTGCGCTGATCGCCCTGATGCTGTATCGCCGCTCGGTGCGGGATGACGACGAATACTACGATGACGAGGATTACGAGGACGAGGAAGACGCCCCCGAAGAGGAGGATGCGGTGGAGGAAGAGCCCGTGGAGGAGAAGCCCCGCCGCCGCTGGCAGAAGTAAGCCTCTGCCCCCCTATAACGACAAACATGCCCACAGGGAAGGCTGAACTGCTCCCCGTCAAGTAGACAGTGAAATAATTAAAGAAAAGTTCACAGCGCTGCGGCGCTGTGGCAACCGCAGATTCCGGTTGGCTGCTAAGGCA
>CACYOR010000186.1 GCA_902775985.1 Oscillospiraceae bacterium | reverse complement strand
TGTAAGCGGTAAATAACCCGTACCTTGACAAAGAAGGTCGGCGGCCACGCAAAGATGGCTGCCGACCTTCAGTTAAGAGTCTTTCCTGCAAATATCCGGCAGGTTTTCGGACCAGGGCATCAAATCCTCCAGATACGCCGGATCGGTGTCGTAGATGTGCTCCACCACGACCGAAAGCAAATGCTTCAGATATTCGTATGGCTTCAGTTGATTTGCCTTTGCCGTTTCAACAATGCTGTAAACGACGGCGCTGGCGTCTGCCCCTTTGAGGGAATCAATCACGTGCCAGTTGGATCTTCCAATCGTGAATGGGCGAATGGCTCGCTCGCTGGCCGAATTATCAATCGGGATATTCCCGTCCTCCAAAAAGACCTTGAGATATTTTTCCTGATTGATGCTGTACCGCAGACCGTCCTTCGTTTTCTCGCTCATCACGGTATCCGGATTGATCTCCTTTACCCACGCGAAGTAAGCCTCCACCAGAGGCTTTATATGCTCCTGACGGCGGCTGAGACGTTCCTCGGGGGGTAGTTCCCTGTATTCATCTTCCAATGCGTACATGGTTCCTATCCGCTCCAACGCCTGATATGCAATTGACTTCTTGATGCGCTGCTTGGACGGCCCTCCCGTTTTCTTCATCAGCTTTACCGCGTCTGAAAAATCACGGCGTGCATGCGCCCAGCAATGCGAGATCCGGATGTCGTCCCTCCGCCTGTCCAAAGCGTGGTATCCGCTGTAGGCGTCTGAAACCAAAGTGCCGGAAAAGTCCTTGAGGAATTCCTCTAAATGGTCGGCATTCCTTGTCTTTTGGTAATCATAGAGGACGATCCCGCGCTCTTTCTCCAGTTCTCCGCTGCAGTAGACGAACATATAGGATTTCGCATTGGCCGGTCGCCCATCCTTGTTCACCTGACAGGGTGTTTCATCCGCCTGAACGATATCCGCCCGGCATAGCTCCTCGTGCAGCTTGTCATATACCGGCTGAAGATAACGCTGTGCGCACCGGATCACCCAGTTCGCCATCGTCGGCTCAGAGATTTTGACGCCGTTGCGCTCGAATTCCTGGTGGAGACGGTACAGCGGTATGGCATTGGTATATTTTGCATTCATGATCGCCGCTACCAGAGACGGTGTCGCTATGCTGTGTGCAAGAAGCGTTGCGCCGCGCGGAGCGCGTACGATCCGGTCTTCGTTCTTTGCCGCGTACACAGCAGTATGGTGTTCCACCGCTTCTTTTACAGAGGGGTGGTACTCAAGACTCCAGCTGATCTCATCCGGCAGACGCTTCCAACCGTTCTGTCCGAAAATACGGGTAAGCTCGTCTTCGGACAGTTCGTGCATTTCTTTTCGCGTGGGAAGATCCTTGAGATCTTCTGCCAATTTGCCGCGCGGTCTCTTCGAGCGTGCAACGACAGCATCCTCTATCTCAGGCTCTTTTTCCTCTTCGTTGCAGACAACCTCCGCTTCGTTGAATGCGCTCAACTGACCCAGGCACTCAAGACGCTCGGTGCTGCGGCCAAAGAGATGCAGCTGCAGTTCTTCCAGACGTTCTTTGAATCGCGCAGCCTCATTTTGCGACTGCATAAGAAGGGACACAATCTCCTCCTTGCTCAGCTGATTCAGTTCCTCCGGCGTGTACTGCTTCATGCGTGGATTCTCCTTACCTCAGATGGCCTTATTATACTGCAAAGTAATGAATCATGCCACTTTTTCTTGCAATCGCTTTCGTCATAATGACTGTTGAAATCTTCTGTTTGCAGCTGCCGGGCAATCCACAAAAGAGCATTAGGACTGCGCTCATTCCTATTGCGCCGGCGAAAAGGTGGATAAAAGCAGTACCGAGAACTCGCTTTTTCCACATATCTCGGAAATTGCGATCCCCGGCACCGCTTTGGCAGATAATTTGCGCTGTATTTTCTCCGTTTTGACGGACTCAGCATAGTCTTTTCGGCGTAACCTGCCGTATCGTTGATACGATCGTCATACCCTGCATCAGTAAGTCGAACTGCTCCTGCGTAATTGCCATGGCTTCTTCCTGCGTTCTGGGCCAGCGGAAGCGACCTGCAGAAAGCCGCTTATATAAAAGCAGATAGCCGTCTCCCTCAAAGACGATCCCTTTGATGCGATCCGTCTTTGTCCCGCAAAACAGAAACAGAACATTTTTCTCAGCAGGGTCCAGCCGGAACTGTTCCGCTACGACTGCGGCAAGACCATCTATCCCGCGTCTCAGATCCGTTCGGCCGCAGGCAATGATGATTCGACTGAATCCTTTCGCGTCATTCAGCAAGCTGCATCAGTCCTTTCAGGTGGCTCAACAGCTCTGCTGATACTGTATTGGATAACTCCAGTTCCATCTGTCCGAAGCGGATAACAGCGGCCGGAACAAACGATGTGTTTGCCGCATGGTGTTCCGGCAATGCTTTCGCAACGACAAGCTCAGTCAACACCGGCCGAGACTCTGGCCTCTCGATTTCCCGTACTTTTCCCAAGACTTCCCGTTCCCAGTGGTAATAAGTCTTAGGTGAACAGCCGTTTTCCTGACACCACCGTTTTACGCTTAGCCCGCTGCTCCGGCA
>CACYOR010000185.1 GCA_902775985.1 Oscillospiraceae bacterium | reverse complement strand
GCAGAAAGCCCTGCACAACGCGGCGGTGGATCTCAGCAGCGACGGCCAGCTGCAGCTGGACGCCTGGAGCACCAGCGGCAAGCTGAACGCCGCGACGGAGCTGGGAAAGGGCGAGGCCCGGGTCATCGCCGTGGGCGGTGATTTCTTCCAGTTCCATCCCATCCGGCTTCTCAACGGCAGCTACATCGAGGAGTCCGACCTGATGAAGGATTTGGTTCTGCTGGATGAAGACCTGGCCTGGATCCTTTTCGGCGGCACGCAGCTGCAGGGCATGACCTTCCGCCTGGAGGGGATCCCCTTCGTGGTGGGCGGCGTGGTCGAGCGGGAGCAGGACGGCTTCTCGCGCCTGGCCTATACCGGCGGCATGGGGCTCTATATGTCCTATGACAGCTATGCCCGGCTTGTGGAGAACGCGGGCATCGACTGCTATGAATTTGTGTCGGCGGAGCCGGTCAAGGGCTTTGCGCTGAACCTGGCCCGGGATAAATTCCCCGTCGGCCGCGGTGAGATCCTGCAGAATACCGACCGCTTTTCCTTTACCCGGCTGCTGCGGATCATCGGTTCAGTGGGCACCCGATCCATGCAGACCCAGGGTATCATCTATCCCTACTGGGAGAACGCGGCCCGCAGCGCGGAGGATCTCTGCGCGCTGTATCTGGCCCTCGGCGTGCTCTACGGTGTGTTCCCGGCGGTGATCCTGGCCGCCTCGCTGCTGCATCTGCTCAAGTTGGGGAAGGAGAAATTCACGGAGGTCTGGTTCCCCGGCGTCCGGGACAGCGCGGAGGAGGTCGTGCGCAAACGGCAGCGCCGCCGCTGGGAGAAAAAACACGGCCTGGCGCCCAAGCGCACAGCCCGCGGCAGGCACGAAAAAGAGTAAAAAAATCAGCCCCGAAGCTTCTCAATAAGCTTCGGGGCGTTCTGTATGGGCTTTACTTGAGCGTCACGCTCAGCTCCACCGGGTTGTGGTCAGAGTTTTCAAAGGCGAGATCCAGGGTGCGGACCTCGTTCAGCTCCACGTTGGGGGAGAGAATGAAGCCGTCGATCACATAGTATTGGGTGTTTTCCAGGTCACTGGGATCGTAGGGCTGGTTCAGCAGGCGGCAGCTGGGAGCGGCGGTATCGTAGGCGAAGCGCCAGCCCTCGGGCAGCAGGGAATCGTCCAGCACGCCGGGCGTCCAGAAATCCGCCTTCAGCATGGGATAGACGTCCAGACTCCCGGGGAAGGTCTGGTTGAAGTCGCCGCCGGCGATGACGTAGTTGCCAAGCTGATACTGGGTTTCGATAAACTCCCGCAGTTGATTGGTCTGGGCGATCTTGCCCTCGCCGTCGTCATAGGCCTCCAGATGGAGATTCACCAGCACAAGCTGCTTATCGCTGCCCTCGATGGGCAAATAGCTCACCATCAGGCAGCGCTTGAGATTGGCGATGCGCAGCGGCCAGGAGAAGGGGCAGGGGAGAGAGACGCGCTGGGCGTCGCTGACCTCATACGCAGAGCAGCTCAGCAGGCCGCTGTTGACCTTGCCCAGCGGCGGCACCGGCACGGGCACGAAGGGGCAGGAATAGTTGAACGCGTAGCTTGCCGTGCCGAAAGCCAGAGCTTTGGCTTCGTTGATGCCGTAGGTGCGGGAGGAATCGGTATCGACCTCCTGGAGCATGACAAAGTCATATTCCCCGCCGTTGATCAAGCCGCTTATCCCGGCGAGATACTCCTGAACCGTGGCCTGATCGGCGCTGCGGGCGTTCTTGCCGCCGTCCATGAAAAAGTCGGAATCTTTTCCGAGACCGGCATAGCCCACATTCCAGGAGAGAATCTTCAGCTCGGCGTCATTGGGAATCGTTGCGGCTTCGTCCGAGTGGGTGAGGAAGTCCAGGCTTTCCACCGGCTCGGGCCGGAATTCTGTCGCGGTCAGCCAGCCGAGCAGACCGCCCACGGCGACGACGATCACAAGCAGCAGGATCAGAAGGACGCGCAGAAATCGTTTCATGTGGCACCTCCGAACAAGATTTGTGCATTGATTGTACCATCTTTCCGATGCGTATTCAAGAATATTCGTTGATTCTGTCGGATTGTAAGAGAAGGGCTTTTACGATATAATAGCGAAGAAAGAAATATTCGATTGCGAAAGTCGTAAACAAGCTTGGGATGATTGCCCCGGAGGGTATTGAAATCCGTTTTTGAGGCAGCTTTGCCGCCTCAAAAACACCTTAAGCCAAGCATAGCGAGGCCTCGCGTCGACCAAAACGGGCCTTAGCCCGTTGCGATATGCGCGAGTCCTCAATTGCGAAACGTGTTTCGCAATTGACGAAAAGAAAGAGAGCGGAGGAATGACTTCCATGAGCTACGAGAGAATCAAGCGGCAGGATCCCCAGGTCTATGAGAGCATGATGCGCGAGCTTCAACGCCAGCGCGACCATATCGAGCTGATCGCCTCGGAGAACTTCGTGAGCGAGGCCGTGCTGGAGGCTATGGGGAGTCATCTGACCAATAAATACGCCGAGGGCTATCCCGGCGCCCGCTATTACGGCGGCTGCCAGTACGTGGACGAGGTGGAGACCCTGGCCATTGAGCGGGCCAAGGC
>CACYOR010000184.1 GCA_902775985.1 Oscillospiraceae bacterium | reverse complement strand
ATGGTGAAGAAGGCAGGCTGTTCTTGAGTTCTTCACCGTCGGCACTTAAGCCGCAGCGTTTCTGACAGGTTCAGTCAAGGGTGGCGTACGTAACCAGTAACCATCAAGCACACAGAAAAAGTGATTGACCCGTTTTTTACCGAGCAAGAAAAACGTTATGATCAGCTCACCTTGGTTGCCAACAGCATCGGGGCTTATTTTGCGCTGTCCTCGCTGGATGAAACGCTGGTGGACAGGGCGTATTTCATCTCTCCGGTCGTGGATATGGAGAACTTGATTTGCAATATGATGCAATGGTCGAATGTGACCGAACAGGAGCTTGCCGAGAAACGGGAAATCGCCACAGATTTCGGAGAAACGCTGTCCTGGGATTACCTTCGCTATGTGCGGCAGTACCCAATCATCTGGAATGTCCCCACCTGTATTCTCTACGGTGAGCATGACAATCTGACATCGATTGAAACAGTATCGGCATTTGCCGAGCGGTACCATGCTGATCTGACCGTCATGCCCGACGGGGAGCATTGGTTCCATACCGACGAGCAGATGCAGTTTCTGGATCATTGGATCAGAGAACGCAGCTTGAAAGATGTCTGCGGCTGATAACGGAGGCAGAAGAATTCTGCGTCTAACCACTACTTGACTTTCTCCCAAAAGCGTTTATAATGCAACTAACTAATATTAGTTAGCGAGGCGTGATGATGAAACAGGAAGATACAAAGCAGAGGATTCTGGACAAGGCCTTGGAGTTGTTTTCCACGCAGGGCTATGATTCCGTCAGCGTGGGAAAGATTGCAAAGGCGGTGGGCATTAAAGCGCCTTCGCTATACAACCACTTCCCCAGCAAGCAAGCGATTTTTGACGCCATTATGAAATCTACAGCGGAGCAGTATGAAGCGGATACCGATCAGATCAACATTCATGTGCAGAATGCGACGCAGGATATTCCTGTTTTTACGGAGATTACCGCCGACGCGCTCTTTGAAAAGGTGCGGCAAATCTTTGAGTATTCGCTCCATAATGAAACCATCAGCCGGTTCCGCCGCATGATGACCATCGAGCAGTTTCGCTCACCGGAGCTGGCAGCACTCTATTCCAAGCGATATGTGGAGCGGGTGCTGGATTATCATGCCGGTATCTTCCGGGCTTTGATCGCGGCGGGCGAAATCATAGCGGAGGATCCGGAAACACTGGCGATGCTGTATGTTTCGCCGGTATTGACACTTATCGGGATATGTGATCGCCAGCCGGAACGCGAAAGCGAGTGTCTTGAGAAGCTTCAAAACCATGTGCAGCTCTTTTTTCGCATGGTTCATGGCGGGAATGTGTAAAGAGGTGAAAGCTGTGAGCAGTACGGAGGAAAAATGGGTGCTCTGTCCTGTCTGTGGTGCAAAAACACGGCTGAGACTTCTGCAAAGGACGGTGCTGAAGGACTTCCCTCTCTTTTGCCCCAAGTGCAGGCAGGAGCGCATCATCAACGCACGGAATTTTCAAATAGAGATCATGGATCAGCCAGACGCAAAGACGCAGTGCTGACCGCAATTTCTGTTGTGGTCATGCACTGCATCTTTTTTGGGAGAAAAAACATGAAGAAATCTTTGATACAAAAGCTTGGGCTGCTGGGCATTGTCAGCTTTCTTTCGTACACGGCGGCGGTCATGTTTGCGCCGCTGGCCTATCCCGGCTATAACTGGATGGCGCAGGCCGTCAGCGACCTGAGCGCCGCCAATGCGCCATCGCTGGCACTCTGGAATCAGCTCAGCGCCCTTTACAATGCGTGCGAGGTCGTTTGCGTGACCGTCGTCTGCATCGGCATCCAAGGGCGGAAAACCACGCTGCTCCGTTCGGGCATTTATCTGTTCGCCATCATGGAGTGGATCTCGGCGGTCGGGTATCGGATGTTCCCGCTGAGTGACAGCGGCTATGCCGGGGCCTTTCAGGATGTGATGCACATGGTCACAACCGCTTTGGTGGTGCTGCTGTCCATCGTATCACTGACCATGATCATCGTCGCAGGCGGCAAGAGCAAAAACTGTCGTTCTTATGGTGTCTGCGCCGCTGTCGCATTGGCCATGATGCTTGTGGGCGCAATGGGTATGAAAGTCGTCCCTGCCGAGTATTTCGGCGTGGTCGAGCGTTTCAGCGTGTTTGCTGCAACAGGCTTCAATGCCGCGCTGGGCATTCACCTTTTTTGTACAAAGCAAAAAGAAATCAAAGAGTAAACCTATATGAGCATCATTCCCTATGTGATTGAACAAACCAGCCACGGCGAACGCAGCTACGACATTTTTTCCCGGCTCCTCTCCGACCGAATTGTTTTTCTCGGCGAAGAAGTAACGGACGCATCCACCAGCCGCTGATCGCTGGGAACGGCGTACACGGCCCGGTCACGGATATTCAGATCGTGACCGAGCAGATGCAGAAAACCAAACAGCGGCTGACCCGCATCCTTTCCGAGAATACAGGCAGACCCTTTGCACAGGTCGCCGCCGATACGGAACGCGACAACTACATGTCGGCGCAGGAAGCCCTTGCTTACGGGCTGATCGACAAAATTATTGACAAGAGATAAGGAGAACCACCATGTCAGAAAAGAAGTTTACCATTCGTTTGG
>CACYOR010000183.1 GCA_902775985.1 Oscillospiraceae bacterium | reverse complement strand
GTGGCCTGCGGCCAGTGCACCGATCGCTGCGCCAACAACGCCATCCAGATGGGTCAGAAGCTCTGCGCCAAGACGCCCATCGTCCACAAGCATATGGAGTTGCCCGACGATATTGAGTGGACGCCCGATCATTGGAATCCGGAGCACCGCACCAACCGGGAGTATGTGGCTCCCGAGGGCACCGCGCCCTGCAAGACCGCATGTCCCGCCCACATCGCCGTTCAGGGCTACCTGAAGCTGGCGGCTCAGGGCCGGTATCTGGAGGCTCTGGAGCTCATCAAGAAGGAGAACCCCCTGCCCGCCGTCTGCGGCCGTATCTGCAACCGCAAGTGCGAGGATGAGTGCACCCGCGCCCGCCTGGACAAGGCCGTGGCCATCGACGAGGTGAAGAAGTTCATCGCCGATAAGGAGCTGGACCGCTCCACCCGCTTCGTGCCCAAAAAGCTCTACGATTACAGCGATAAGAAGATCGCCGTCATCGGCGCCGGCCCCGCCGGTCTGAGCTGCGCCTACTTCCTGGCCTGCGACAACTATCAGGTCACCGTCTTCGATAAGAACGAGCTGCCCGGCGGCATGCTGCGCTATGGCATCCCCAGCTTCCGCCTGGAGAAGACCGTGCTGGACGCGGAGATCGACGTGCTCAAGGAACTGGGCGTGATCTTCCGCTGCGGCGTGGAGGTCGGAAAGGACGTCACCATCCAGCAGCTGCGCGAGCAGGGCTATGACGCCTTCTATCTGGCCGTCGGCGCGCAGAAATCCGCCTCTCTGGGTATCCCCGGCGAAGAACTGAAGGGTGTCTGGGGCGGCATCGACTTCCTGCGTGAGGTCAACGCCGGTGCCCGTCCCGCCCTGGGCAAGAAGGTCGTCGTCGTGGGCGGCGGCAACGTGGCCATGGACGTGGCCCGCACCGCCGTGCGTCTGGGCGCGGAGGTCACCGTGGCCTACCGCCGCAAGGAGAGCGATATGCCCGCCGACCCGGCCGAGGTGGCCGAGGCCAGGGAAGAGGGCGTGAAGTTCCTCTTCGAGCACAAGCCCGTGGAGATCGAGGGCAAGAACGGCAAGGTCGCCGCTCTGGTCTGCGAGAACGGCAAGAGCATCAAGTGCGACGCGATCCTCGCCGCCGTCGGCCAGCGCATCGAGCTGGGCGATCTGGATCTGGGCGAGCTGAAGCAGGACGAGAAGGGCCGCGTGCTGGCCGACGGTATGACCTATCAGACCGCCCAGCCCGACATCTTCGTCGGCGGCGACGTGCTGACCGGACCCAAGTTTGCCATCGACGCCATCGCCCATGGCAAGCAGGGCGCCATCTCCATCCACCGCTATGTCCACCCGGGCCAGAGCCTGGTGATCGGCCGCGACCGCCTGACCTACCACGCCTTTGACAAGGACAACGTGGACTATGACACCGTCACGCGCGACTATGACGCCTCCCCGCGCCAGGTGCCGGCGAAGGATGCGGACAAGGCCTCCAGCTTCCGGGACGACCGCAAGACCTTCACCGAGGAGCAGCTGAAGAAAGAGACCGCCCGCTGCCTGGGCTGCGGCGCCTCCTTCGTCGATCCCAACAAGTGCCTCGGCTGCGGCGTCTGCACCACCCGCTGCAAGTTCGACGCCATCCACCTGCGCAAGCGCACCTTCAACGAGAGCATCGATTACTTCGATCGCCCGAAGGTGCTGCCGGAGTTCGTGCGCAACCGTGAGCAGAAGATCCGGATCCGCAAGATCCGCGAGAGCAGACAGGAAAAAGCCTAAACAAAATCCAAAGCGGCCGCCCCGAGCGTGGGGCGGCCGTTTTTGGCAGTCTGCACAAAAATAGGACTGAATTTGGATATTGTGCACAATTACCATTGACTTTATTTGTGCAAGTAGTATAATACGCCTCGCAAGCGAAGCCAAGGAAACGCAAACGGCATGGCTTGCAGAAAGGAAACCCATGATGAAACGTTCTGTACAGTCCTATCTGAAAGACGCCCTGTTGATCCTCGCCATGGCAAATTGTGGCGGATGCGGCGATTTCAAGACCATGAAGATGATCGAAGATACCCTCCGGGAGCACAACGCGCTCTGAGAGCGGCAAGATAGACGAAAAAACGCACAGCTCCGGCTGTGCGTTTTTCTTATGTGCGCTTATTTGCTGTGCCTTTCAAACCAGTCGGTGATCTCCTGCAGGCGGCGAAGGCGGTGCTTGGGCTTGCCGGAGCGGCTGAGCTCGTGGTTTTCTCCGTGAAAGAGGCAGAGCCGTGCCTCCACGCCCCGATCCAGCAGGGCGGAATACATCTGGATGCCCTGCTCCAGCGGGCAGCGATAGTCCTCGTCCGAGTGGATAAACAGCGTGGGCGTCTTGACCGAGGCGGCGTATTTGAGCGGGGAGCGCGCCCAGAGCAGTTCCGGACTGGCGTAGAGATCGCCGGCGTTCTGATCGGGAGTGAACCAGGGGCCGATGTCCGAGGTGCCCCAGAAGCTGAGCCAGTTGGAGATGGAGCGCTGGCTGGCCGCGCAGCAAAAGCGGTCGGTGTGGCCGATGATCCAGTTGGTCATGAAGCCGCCGTAGCTGCCGCCGGTCTCGCAGACCCGGGCCGGGTCGATCTGGGGATAGGCGGCCAGCACCGCGTCGGTGAAGGCCATCAGATCCTC
>CACYOR010000182.1 GCA_902775985.1 Oscillospiraceae bacterium | reverse complement strand
CGGATAGACTGGACGCCGAAGAGCACGTTGGTGGAGAGGATGACGCTCTCCGGCGTCTCCTCCACCTGGAGATAGTTGTAGATCGACTCCCCCTCGTAGCGCAGATCGTCCTTCCAGAAGGCGAAGCGGGAATCATGCCCCAGCAGGCAGCCCGCCCCGTAGAGGAGCAGGGCGATCCAGACCCCGAGGGGGGCTTTTTGTTTTCCGCTGAGAAAATAGACCAGCGCCAGGGCCAGCAGCACCCCGGCGAAGATCAGAAAGCTGATATTGGTGCCCACGGCGGGGATGGAGACAAAGGTGGGCACAAAGGTGCCGATGATGCTGCCGACGGTGTTGGCCGCGCCCAGCTTGCCGATCACCCGGGCGTTATCCTCCAGGTTCTCCATGCTGTACTTGGCCAGCGACGGCGTCACCGTACCCAGGAGGAAGAGCGGAAAGACGAAGATCAGCATGCAGGAGGCAAAGCCCGCCCAGATGAGCAGATTGCTGTTCACCGAGAAGACCAGCAGGGCGGAGACACCCAGGATCACGTACTTCCCCAGGGCCGGGATCAGGCCGATCCAGACCGCGGCAATCAGGATGCGCCGGTAGAGCCGGTCGGGGTTCGGGTCCCGGTCGGCCTGGCGTCCGCCGTAGAGATTGCCCAGGGCCATGGCGATCATGATGGTGCCGATGATGATGGTCCAGACGATCTGGGAGGAGGAGAAATAGGGGGCCAGCAGACGGCTCGCCCCCAGCTCCACCGCCATGACGGACATGCCGGCGAAAAACTCGGTGAGATAGAGATAGAATTTGTTCTTGAGTATGGGCCGCATGGGGCTTCTCCCCTCTCAGGATTTCCAGTTGAGCAGGCACTCCACCATGTCCAGGTCAAAGACCGGGATGCCGCAGGCCTCCTTCACCCGCTTGCGCTCGGCAAAGGAATCGTCGATGAAGAGGGAATCGGGCTGGATGTAGGCGATTTTCGTGTCCTCACCCCGCACCCAGTAGATGGCGTCAAAGAGGCTCTCGGCGATGCCGAAGCGGCGCAGATCCTCCCGCACGTCGCAGGCATGGCGGGTGAGGAGATAGAGCTCCTTCCCCTCGTTGCGGGCCTGATACAGGAAAGCGATGAGCTGGGTGTTGACCTTGTCGCCCAACACCAGGGTGTCGTCAAAGTCCACGTAGACGCGGGAATAGCGGATGTCGGTCTCAAAGCGGGAGATGAAGGCCCGGTCCACCAGCTCCTGATTGTCGTTTATCACCAAGTCTACGTCATAGCCCCAGAAATTATACAGCGTCAGCAGCGGCAGGTTCGCCCCCCGGTTTCGGGTGGCGCCCATGGTGCCGGCGATGCGGGGCGCGGCCTCCATGAGGCGGTAATCGCCCGAGGCATTGCGCTTGAGCTGGAAGAACCAGGCGCCGTTAAACGACAGGCGGCGGTTCAGATCCTCCGCGATGGCGCGGATGCGCTCGTCCGCCGGAAAGACGCGGGAGCGCACGGCGATGCCCGCGCGGATGCGGTCGCGGCTGCGGGGGCTCACCAGGCGCAGGGCGCCGTGGCGGTCGGTAAAGCAGTCCACGGTGAACTCCGCCCCCGGCAGATACTCGCACAACGCGTAGTCCACACCGTCCGAGAGGGCCTCGTCCAGAGCGGCGCGGCTCTCGATCTTCCGCGCGCCCTGGGCGCCCTGGCCCACGGCGGGTTTAATAAAGATGGGATAGCCCGGCACCGCGTCGGCGCTGTCGTAAAAGCCGGGCAGATAGTCCGCGCCGGCGAGATAGGCATAGGTCTTGTTCTTGTCCCGGCAGATCTCCACCGTCTCCTTCGCCGGGGCGATGACCGTGGCGTGCAGGCGCTCCCGCGCCTCGCTCAGGGCCAGGAGGGCGCTGTCGTGGGCGGGAAAGATATAGTCCACGCCGTACTCGTCGATGACGCGGTTCATGAAGTCCACCAGTGCCGGATCGTCCGCAAAGGGAAAGCCCTCCACGCAATTTTCGAACACGAACTCGGCGTGGCAGGGGACGCTGGTGCCGCCGATGAGGCGGACGAACTTGGAGCGGCACAGGGCCGCGTGGATCTCAAAGGCGATCTCGGTCCCGGCCGGGAACACGAGCACTGTTTTCTTGTCAGCCATTTTCATGACTCCTTGCGAACAAACTTTTTTAAGCCGATTGCGAAAGTCGCTGCCATGCTTGGATTATTGCCCCGAAGGGCATCTCAAATCGTTTTTGAGGGGGCTTTGCCTCCTCAAAAACTCCCTGAGCCGAGCTTAGCGAGGCCTCGCGCCGACCAAAGCGGCCTGAAGCCGCTGCGATATGCGCGAGTTCTCAATTGCGAAACGAGTTTCGCAATTGCCTAAATAAACTTTTTGGCGATACCCAGGACATACTGAAAGCTCTCCAGCTTCAGCGCCCAGGCGGCGCCGGCGTAGATCGCCACGCCCAGGGGCACCTGGATGAGCAGGGTGACCAGATCGCCCAGGCCCAGCTTCGTGACGGGATAGACGAAAGCCGCCATCATCAGCGAGAGCAGCAGGGCAGGCGCGATATCCCGCAGCTGCTGGCCGTAGGCGTAGTCCAGCAGGCGGCGGTTGGGCCAGGCGTTGAGCAGCTGGGCGATCAGGCCCAGGCAGAGCTGGCCCAGGGCCATGTAGAACACGCCCAGGCGCAGCGTCACCAGGAGGATGCC
>CACYOR010000181.1 GCA_902775985.1 Oscillospiraceae bacterium | reverse complement strand
CATCATGCGCCTCGCCTCCCCTTGCTCCTATTCTAACACAACAAAGTACCCATAGAAAGTGCTTTCGCACTCCCTATGGGTACTTTGTCTACAGGCTGAGACGGGAGGCCTGTCGCCTCCCGTCTTTTCTCTTATCCGTTGATATATGCCAGCAGATCCGGCTTCTCAAAGCCCTCGGCCGCTTCCACGTCCATGCCGTCCAGATAGGCCTGCAGCCGCTCGCCGTATGCTGCGGAGGCGGCGGCTTCCCGCGCCGTGATTGGGGCGCTCTTGCTGCTGAAGAGCAGCGCGTCGGCGTCCGGGGGCAGGCGCATGATGATGTGATAGCCGTACCGCGACTCCACCGGGTCGGACACCTCATAGGGCGCCATGGCTTTGCAGGCGGCCTCAAACTCCGCCGCCATGGTGCGGGGGGTGAAGGTGTAGCCCGCGGGGTACAGGGCCTTGCCGGTGTCCTCACAGTACTCCCCCTTGAGCTGGTCGAAGCGTCTCAGCAGTTCCTCCGGGTCCTCGATGGCCTGGAGCTCCTCTGCCAGGCGTCTGGCCGTTTCGGCCTTTTCCGCGGTCTGAGCCTCGTCCAGCTTTTCGCCGGTCTTCGGGTCCATGGTCAGCAGCAGGATGTGGCTTGCGGAGAGATAGCTGTTGTCCTCCAGATACTGCAGGGCGGCCGCGTCCTCCAAAGCCTCGCCGTGTTCGCCGTAGAGCTTCCGGAAGCCCGCGTCATACAGGGCGTCGGCCGTCTGGAGCCGGTCATACAGCTCCCGGCTCATGTGCCGCTGCGCCAGGAACGCCGCAAAATCCGCGTCGGTGGCGTCCGCGCCGCAGGCTGCCGCCATATCCTCCGCCTGCTGCTGCGCCAGGGCCTGTCTGTCCTCCTCCGTGAGCTCCACGCCGTTTTCCCGGGCAAAGCCCTCTATGGCGGCCAGCTGCAGCAGGGACTTCTCCGCGCCCTTCACCGCCAGATCCGCGTAGGTGTCTTCTCCCTCCGCCACATCCGACCAGAGCAGTTCCGCTCCGTAATTGGCATACAGGCTGACAAGGAGCTTCTCCACGGAATCCACCTGGGAGCTGAGGAAATAGAAATAGTCGCCCCAGTTTTCCGCCCTGTCGTTCGCGGTCAGGACCGTCTTCTCCGGGCTGTACAGGGAGTAGAGCCGATTGAGGTCCACCGTGTCATATTCCAGATCCTCCATCTGCAGCTCCCCGGACGGAGCAACGCTCGCTTCCGGCTTCGGCGTCTCCGCCGCGGCGGGCTCCGCGGTCTCCGGTACAGGCGTCTCCGCGGGGGCGGCCGGCTGGCTGCTCTGCGCTCTCAGATATCCCATCACGCCGCCGAAAACCAGGCAGGCGATCAGCAGGATCAAAACAAGCTTTCTCATGTGCCACGTTCCTTTCTGTTTGCTTTTCCTGCATGATATCACGACTGCCGCCCCACCGCAAGAGCCTCCGCGGGAAATTCTCCCCCGCCCGGAACAGAAACGGCACAGCCGCCGGTCCGCGTGTCTCCGCAGTCCGGCGGCTGTGCCGTTCCTTCCTTGCGGCCGACTCACTCCTTCGGGCCGGTCCAGTCAAAGCCCTTGTCGGGCTTTAAGTACCGTTTGGCAATTTTGGCGACGTATGGGCTGAAGGGGCCGGGATCGCCGTGGAGCGTGGTGCATCTGGCCTCCAGCACCTGCCCCAGCAGGAGATAGGCCTCCTGGGCGCAGAAGCCGTAGTCCTCACACATCCAGCGGATCAGCTCCCGCACGGCGCCGCAGAAGGAGTCCTTGATCCGGTCTTCATTGGCGATGGTCATGAGATACTCCGCATTCTCCGCCCGGAGCCACTCCTTTGCGGCATACCCCTTTCGGACCGAGAGCCGCAGGGTCACCTCCGCCGCGCACTCGATGGCGCCCCCGTGGGGGATTTCCCCGTCGCCCATGATGGCATGGCAGTCGCCCACGTGCAGCAGGGCGCCCTCCACCTCCACCGGCAGATAGAGGGTTGCCCCGGCGCAGAGCTCCTGGACGTCCATGTTGCCGCCGTTGCGGTAGGCGTATTTGTTGGTCTGGGCCTCCCCCGCCGGCGCTGTACCGATGGTCCCGATCATCGGCTTGAGGGGGATGGTCAGCTCCGGGCTCCACAGAATACCTTCTTTTGTGATCTCCACCGTGTGGGTCACGGTGTCCCAGTTTTTTGCCTCCGGCAGGATCTGCCCGACCAGCGGGGTGCGCCAGCCGGCAAAGCCCGTATAGCCCAGCTTGTCCGGCACGATGTCCAGGATCTCCACCACCAGTGTGTCTCCCGGTGCGGCCCCCTCGACGCCCACGACGGTGCAGAGGTTCGGGCCCCGGCTCTTGGAGGGGCCCCAGCGGTCCTCCGCTGAGTTGAGCCAGGAGCCGCTCTGAAGCTGGGTCTGGATGCGGACGGTCTCGCCGGATTTTACCCAGGCGGCCGGCGCGTGCGCCTTGTCCATGGTGTTGTAGACGTGTTCTTTTTTTATCAGCTGCATGGTGCTGCCTCCTTGACAGGGTGTCCCTCTTGGGCGGTCAAAAAAGAAAAGCACGCAGAGAAATCTCTGCGTGCTTGAAGGATTGTTTGGTTCTATAATAAATGTTGGGGAAGCGAGGCTGAAGGCCGAGCTACACCCAACATTTTTGTATAAAGCAGAAATAAAAGTAGAGCATAAAGTCAAT
>CACYOR010000180.1 GCA_902775985.1 Oscillospiraceae bacterium | reverse complement strand
AGCATGGCATAGGCCTCGCCCAGAGAGGTGCCCTCGGCGAGGGTCAGATCCTGCACCTTCACGGAGAAGATCGGGGCGTACACGGCATTCAGCTCAAAGCTGGCGTAGGGGGTGACGGTCTCGTAGCTGCCCAGCAGGACATGGGAGCCGTTGATGGGATAGTAGAGATCCCAGCCGGCAAAGCCCTGGGCGGGATCGCCGTAATCGGTGGTGATGGTCTCGCCGGCCGCGTGGGAACCGCCGGTGATGTTGTTCTCATCCAGCGGCTCGAAGTACACGCCGAGGGTGTACATGCCGCCGAAGGAGCTGACGAGGGAATCGTCAAAAATGTTGTTCCAGCCGTCCTGAACGTAGGCGATGCAGTCGTTGCGGTTCAGGGTGACGGCGGTGGCGGGCGTGCTGTTGGGGTTGGCGGCGGTCAGGGGCAGCGCGACGCTGTCGTCGAAGCTGTCGCCGTAGAGCCAGGCCTTGGCCACGTACCAGCCGTCGGGGGGCGTGATGCGCAGATCCGCGCTCATCAGATCGCTCATGCTCACGTCACTGGGGGAGCGGTTGAGCTGTTTGTCACCCACGGTGATGCTGTAGCTCTTGTTCTCCAGCACGTACTCGTTCTCCGCGGGGATCTGAGCGACGGCGCCGCTCTCATCCTTGGCGTAGATGGCGTAGACCAGCGACTCGCTGCCGTTGACCTGGCCCTCTGCGAAGGCAGAGACAGAGAAGAGCTGCATCACGAGAGTCAGTACCATGAGCAGGCTCAGGAGAGCTTTTCCTTTCAGTTTCATCAAAATCACCTCAACGATAAAATATACAGGGAAAAATCAGCCGACCGCGGAGACGGTGGTCTCGCCGGTCTCAACGCCCAGCGGAACCAGCTTGCCCTGGATCACATAGCGGGCGTCGTAGTATTCATACGAACAGGTGGAGAGGGTGATGATCCGGTCGCCCGGTTCGATCACCACATCGCTTGCAAAATCGGACTGGGCCTTCATGTCCTGGCAGTAGAGCTGGAAGCTGGAGGTGTCCGGGAAGGAAATGATGTAGGTGTTGGAGTCGGCGTCGGTCACATAGCCGGCGAAGACGTCGATCCGGTAATCCTGCCCGGGGGTGTTCAGGTACAGGGTGGGATGCTCGGCATAATAGCCCTCGGTGCGGTAGTCACTGATGGAGGCGAACATGGAGCCGTCGTTCATGTGGTGGCCGTAGACGATGGTGTTGTAGCTGGAGAAGTCCCGGGCACATTTGACGTCCATAAAGGGAATGCCGTTGCCGGAGTAGTCGCCGTGAATGTCACGGTGCAGATAATAGTAGTTGTCGTTGTTGTGGTCCTGCACGATGGGGTAGTTGATCTTGGTGTTCTCGGAGTAGATCCAGCCCACCACATCGGGGTTTTCGGACTGGAGCTGGTTGAAGTCCACATAGATCGGGGAGACCTCCACCGCCTGCGGCGCGGGAGTGGCGGCGGCCGGATCCGGCGCGGCGAAGGCCTCGGCCGTCGGGGCCGGGGTGGCCGTGGAGGTGTAGCGATCGGTCAGGCTGTCGTACTGCTGACGGGAATCGTGATAGCCTTTCCACATGGTGAACAGCTTCCATCCGCTGAAGAGGAATACGCCGGCAAAAACGGCGCACAGGATAAACAAGAGAATTTTGACTGGCTTCTTCATTCGCTTTACGCGCTCCTTTTTCTGACTGAGGCCATTATACAACAACCTGACCCAAAATAAAAGTGAAGATATCTTAAGAAAGCGGGCTTTATACTGGAAAAACCTGGACACCGCGGCTCAGGCCTTTTCCGTTTTGCCCGGGCGGTTCAGCAAAACCACCGCTGCGAGGATCAGCAGGATGCCGAGACAGGAGAGGGGCGTGAGCGCCTCATGGAAGACCAGCGCGCCGAAGAGCGCGGCCACCAGAGGCTCCACCGTGGCGAGGATCGCGGCCTTGCCGGCCGGGACGCTCTGCAGACCTTTGGTATAGGACAGAAAGGGGATCACCGCGGTGATCAGCGCCGTGGCCGCGAGCAGAAGAGCCAGCAGCCCATGGGAGCCGGGCGCGGCCTGAAACAGGGCCAGGGTCTCCCGCGGCGGGCAGACAAAGCAGGAGCCCAGCCCGGCGATCAGGAAGGTGTAGGTGGTGACAGTCAGCGGAGAATAGCGCCGCAGCGCAATGGCGCCGAGAATGCTGTATAGCCCATAGCCCAGCCCGGAGCCCAGACCCAGCAGCAATCCGAGCATGCTGATGCCGCCGCCGGAAAAGCCCGACACCAGCACGCAGCCGCCGAAGGCGAGTCCAAGAGCCAGGAGCTTCCACCCGGTCAGCCTCTCCCTGAACACCAGCGCCGAGAGCAGCGTGACCCAGATGGGCGAGGTGTAGAGGAGAATGGCCGCCGTGGAGAGGGGCAGCAGGGCGATGGCAGAGAAGTAGCAGAGGGTGAAAAAGAGAATGCTGGCCAGGCCCAGACCGAGAAAGAGAGGGATATCCCGCACCCGCAGGCGAAAGCCCCGGGGATCCTTCAGCAGCAGGAGAAGCGCGAAGAACAGACCGGCCAGCACCAAACGGACGCAGGGTCCGGACAAAGAGGCCCATGCTGCCCCAGAAGCAGCCGGCCAGCAGGATCAGCAGAGGGCCGAGCTTGTTTTGTTTCATGAAATCACGTCCTTTTATGAAAAATCGCTGCAAGCGTATTACTTGCAGCGGGCCATTGCGAGGGATAGTTCAAGGTAAACTGACAATGCTCAATCTGCCGGATGGTTCTTTTTTGCTGTTCGACAAGAGGAAATCAGCATGACTCGAATGGAAGTGCACAGGCGGTTCAGCGATTGATATTTCGTCTCGTTAGTGTGTCCGGTACAGAAGATCGAGCCAATAGCCTGTTTCGCTAGCTTCTTTCAGTGCGATTTCAAGCTTGGAGATAAAATCTCTTGGCCCTTGGGCATAGTTGGCCTCATATATGTTAGCTCCGATAGAGGTACCGCTTCTGCCGATTTGATTGGAGATTAAGGATGATGCCGCCGATGGCGGCAAATGATGTTTTCTCGCAAAGCTCGTAAATGATGTTGTTCGCTTCGCTCACAAGGATGTGATGTTTGCTCCACACATTCCGCAGGAAACATCATGTGCGAAGCACGCATCATTGCCAAGGGCGGCATCATTGGCCTCAAAGGCAAACATCATTTAAAAACGCGTGGAGGCGCCACCCAGACTTGAACTGGGGAATCGCGGATTTGCAGTCCGCTGCCTTACCACTTGGCTATGGCGCCATAGACAATTTGCGGGTCAAAACCCGCAAATTGCTTTTTGTTGGAGCGGGCAACGAGGCTCGAACTCGCTACCTCCACCTTGGCAAGGTGGCGCTCTACCGGATGAGCTATGCCCGCAGAGGACCCCGTTTAAAAAACGGGGTGGTGCCTCCGGTCGGAGTTGAACCAACGACACGCGGATTTTCAGTCCGCTGCTCTACCTACTGAGCTACAGAGGCATATCGGGTGGTGGGAACAACTGGACTCGAACCAGTGACCCCCTGCTTGTAAGGCAGGTGCTCTAACCAGCTGAGCTATGCTCCCACGCGACTGGACTCGAACCAGTGACCCCCTGCTTGTAAGGCAGGTGCTCTAACCAGCTGAGCTATGCTCCCACGCGACAGCTACGTTATAATACTAAACTTTTCCGTGCTTGTCAAGACCCTTTTTCCGCTTTAGCGAACAAAATCTCCCGGAGATCCAGAGGTGTGAAGGCATAGCGCTTGTCGCAGAACTGGCACAGCACGTCCACGTCTTTGCCCTCGGCGATCATCGCCTCCAGGTCGCTGCTGTCGATCACGGAGAGGGCCATGCCCACCCGCTCGCGGCTGCAGGGGCAGCGATAGCACACCGGCGCCTCGGCCACGATGTGGTATTCCAGTCCCTTGAGTACCTGGCCAAAGAGCGCCTGAGCGCCGTCCTCGTCCAGCACGGTGGTAAGCTGATCCATCATGAAGATGTTCTCCTCCAGCGTGGATATCAGACTCTCGTCCGCGCCGGGCATCAGCTGCACCAGAAAGCCCCCGGCGGCCTTGATGGAGATGTCGGTGTCCACCAGCACGCCCAGGGCACAGGCGGAGGGCACCTGCTCGCTCTCCAGCAGGTAGGCGGTCAGATCCTCGGCGATCTCCCCGCTGCGCAGCTCGGTTGAGCCGATGTAGGGCTCCCGCAGGCCGATGTCCCGGCTCACGGTCAGCATGCCGTCCCGGCCCACGGCACCGCCCACGTCCAGCTTGCCGTCGGCGCGCAGCGGCAGATCCACCAGCGGGTTTTCCACATAGCCGCGCACGCAGCCCTCGTGGTCGGAGACGGCGACCACGCTGCCGATGGGACCGCCGCCATTGATGCGAATGGTCAGGGAGGCGTTCTCCTCTTTCATGGCCTCGCCCAGCAGGGAGGCTCCGCAGAGCGTACGCCCCAGCGCGGCCGCGGCCGTGGGCGTGCAGTTGTGGATCTCCCGCGCGCGCTGTACCAGGTCCCGCGCCTCGATCACCGCCATTTTGATCATGCCGTCGCCGGCCGTTGCCCGAATGATTCGATCCATAGAAATGCCTTTCTTCCTTATTTTAATAAGTTAAGTCCCGATTTTAATACATTAAGTCCCGCGTCGCCGTGAAAAACAGGCGTCCGGCCTCGTGCTGGGGTCCGTCCTCAATCAGGCGGATATCGAAAAAGCCCTGCTGCGCCAGCAGCGCCTTCAGCGTCTCCGGCTCATGGATGTATTCCACGTGCTCCTCGCCGCTGCGGCTCCAGAGCTTGCCGCGGCGCTCAAAGAGATCCATGCCGTAGACGATGGCCTGCTGCTCCTCGTCCCAATCGGCCCGCCAGAGGCAGAGCAGATCCTCCTTCTCGTCCACGAAGATCTCCCCATCCAGGGAGCGGAACCATTCCGGTTTTTTGACGTCAAAGAGCACAAGACCGCCGGGGCGGACAAAGAGGCGCAGACGGCGGAACAGCTCCGGCAGGCTCGCCGGCGGGAGATAGTTCATCCCGTCCAGAGAGCAGTAGGCCGCGTCCACGGTCCCGTAGAGATCCAGCTCCGCCGCGTCCTGGCAGAGAAAGAGCGGGGCGGGATCGAGACCGCCGGTCTTCTCCCGCGCCTGCATCAGCATATCCACCGAGGCGTCCACGCCGATCAGCTCATAGCCCCGGCGGCAC
>CACYOR010000179.1 GCA_902775985.1 Oscillospiraceae bacterium | reverse complement strand
AAGAGGTCATCTTTGAGGAAAATGGGCAGCGCTGGCTCCGCACCCGAGATCTGGCTAAGATCAGTCCCGATGGATATATTCTGTTGACGGGGCGCATCAAGCGAATCTACCACAAGCTGAGTCCCGAAAAGGTGGGCGTCCGCGTCTATCCCATGCGGATTGAAGAATGTATCTCTGCAGCGCCGGAAGTTGAAAAGTGCGCCGTTGTAGGCATCAAGGACGATAGGACGGCCTATCG
The DNA here is from genome assembly GCA_902775985.1 of Oscillospiraceae bacterium. Taxonomy (GTDB): domain Bacteria; phylum Bacillota; class Clostridia; order Oscillospirales; family Oscillospiraceae; genus Limivicinus. The sequence continues at coordinate 2,482 of CACYOR010000179.1, read as the reverse complement.
GACAATTGCTTATCTGATTCTTAAAGAAGGCACGGAAGATCATGCATCTGTAAAGAAAATAGTTGAGGAACAATGCAAAGCCGCTCTCCCGGAAAGTCATATTCCGGATGAATATGTTTTTGTTTCCGAGTTTCCTCTGACAAGAGCAGGAAAAGTCGACTATCGCGCCTTGGAAGAAATGGCTGCTTCCATCTGATGATCGTTTTCCTTCCTAACGAAAATCTTGACACCACGATAATCCCACGCTATAATAAACATGTAAAAAGGCGTTGCCGAAAAGCGGCTCCGCCCAAGGTTATAGTTTCATTTTACAAAGCAAACGAAACCGCTACTTGGCCGAGTGGCGGTTTCTGCTTTTTACGGTGACGGTGATCGTGTATTTCCATACATGAAACGTCAATGTAATCGGCATGGCAGCACCTCCCTTCCGGGAGTGTGACGGAACCGCCTTTTTACGCTTGGCAACGCCTTACCCTTGCGGGCGAGTTTATTCTACAAAAACAGACGATATTTGTCAATCAAAAGAAAAAGGGCAAGAGGGACGGCCTCTGGACGTTCCGTGTGAAAAGCCTAATCGATTCAACGGTTTTTGGCGAATTCAAGCGGGCCGCCGAGGGCGTCAGCCCCTACACAGGATAAAATCGCCCTTGACAAAACGCTTGCCAGGAAGAATTTTGTGCGATTTACCCGCTTGACAGGTGGGTAGATCGGTGTTATCATGCAAACCATCAAGTTCATATCACCGCAAAACGGCGAAGAAGAGAAGAGTACCCCGTTGGAGGCCTCTACAGAGAATCCCGGCAGCTGAAAAGGGATAGGAGTAAGGCGGGCGAACATGGTCTCGGAGCAGCGGACGTGAGGGCGACCAAGCGTTCGACGGGAACTCCCGTTACAGAGGATGCGCGTGTTGGCGCGCTGATGAGGCAGTACGCGAGAGCGTTCTGTGAAGCAAGGTGGTACCACGAGATTTTATCCCGTCCTTACAGAGATGTAAGGGCGTTTTTTTGTTGGCTTTTCCCTTTGCTATTGGGTTTCATATACATAGAAGGAAGAGGAAATCAGGAACATGATCGAACTGAAACATCTCGGCAAGACCTATCAGGCCGCCGACAAGGAGATCGTCGCGCTGGAGGACATCAACCTCACCATCCAGGACGGCGAGATCTTCGGCATCATCGGCCTGTCCGGCGCGGGTAAATCCACGCTGGTGCGCTGTATCAACCTGCTGGAGACGCCCTCCTCCGGCGAGGTGCTGGTGGACGGCAAGAGCCTGACGCGGCTGAGCCGGAAAGAACTTCTGAAGCTCCGCCAGTCCATTGGTATGATCTTCCAGGGCTTTAACCTCCTGGAGCAGCGCACGGTGCTCCGGAACGTCTGCTTCCCGCTGGAGATCGCGGGCGTGCCCCGGAAGGAGGCCCAGAAACGGGCCAGGGAGATGCTGGAGCTGGTCGGCCTGGGCGACCGGGCGGGCTCCTATCCCTCCCAGCTCTCCGGCGGCCAGAAGCAGCGCGTGGCCATCGCCCGCGCCCTGGCCACCAATCCCCGCTACATCCTCTGCGACGAGGCGACCTCGGCCCTGGACCCCAACACGACCCGCTCGATCCTGGAGCTGCTGCGGCAGATCAACGAGGAGCTGGGCGTGACCATCGTGGTCATCACCCATGAGATGAAGGTCATCGACCAGATCTGCGACCGGGTGGCCGTCATCGACCACAGCCACATCGCCGAGGAGGGCAAGGTCAGCGAGGTGTTCACCAATCCCCGCTCCGAGATCGCCCGCAACCTCATCATCCCCAAGGAACGCACCGTGCTGGAGACCGAAGGCGGCCAGCGTCTGCGCCTCATCTTCGGCGGCGAGACCACCAGCGGCCCCCACATCGCCGAGATGATCCTCGCCTGCCAGGCCCCGGTCAGCATCCTGCAGGCCAGCACCAAGGAGCTGGACGGCGTGATCTACGGCTACACGATCATCGAGCTGCCCACCGACCAGCACCAGGCCGACAAGGTCCTGGTCTGGCTCCGCAACAGCGGCATCAAGTTTGAGGAGGTGGGCTGAGCGATGCAGTTTTCCGATATTTTCCTGAAGCTCTGGAACGCAGGGCTCATCCAAAAGGGCATTTGGGAGACGGTCTACATGACCGGCCTTGCCACGGCGATCTCCTATGTGCTGGGTCTGCCGCTGGGCGTGATCCTGAACGTGACCGACCGGGGCGGCCTGCATCCGGTGCCCTGGCTCAACCGCCTTCTGGGTCTGGTGGTCAACTTCTTCCGCTCCATCCCCTTCATCGTGCTGATGGTCTCGATGCTGCCGGTGGCCAAGTTCATCGTCGGCTCCTCCCTCGGCAACGCCGCCATGATCGTCATGCTGGTCATCGCCGCCGCACCCTACATCGCGCGCATGGTGGAGAGCTCCCTCAAGGAGGTGGACGCCGGCGTGATCGAGGCCGCCCAGGCCATGGGCTGCAGCAATCTGCAGATCGTG
>CACYOR010000178.1 GCA_902775985.1 Oscillospiraceae bacterium | reverse complement strand
GAAATTCCTCCCTATGCTCCAGCAGCAGGGGGCCAAGACCGTGGACGATATCGAGACGGTCTATCACTCCCTGCGCCGCACGGACGTGGCCAAGACCCATCATATGATCCTCCTGGTGAAGAACCGGAAGGGCCTGAAAAACCTCTATGAGATGGTCTCCCAGTCCTATCTCAAGTACTTCCACCGCAATCCCACCGTGCCCAAGAGCCTGCTGATGCAGCATCGGGAAGGGATCCTGGTGGGCTCTGCCTGCGGTATGGGCGAGCTCTACGGCGCGGTCATGAAGGGCGCCAGCGAGAAGGAACTGGAAAAGATCGCCTCCTTCTATGACTATCTGGAGATCCAGCCCATCTGCAATAACGGCTTCCTCGTGGATAACGGCACCGTCAAGGACGTGGGCGTCCTGCAGGACTACAACCGCACGATCCTGAATTTGGGAAAAAAGCTGGGCAAGCCGGTCATCGCGGCCAGCGATGTGCATTTCCTGGACGCGGAGGACGAGCAGTACCGCAAGATCCTCCAGGCGGCCAAGAAGTTCTCCGACGCGGACCGGGACTGCCCCATCTTCTTCCGTACCACGGATGAGATGCTGGCGGAGTTTGCCTATCTGGGGGAGGAGACCGCTAAAGAGGTGGTCATCACCAACACCCGCGCCATCGCCGAGCAGGTGGAGGAGATCGAGCTGCTGCCCAAGGACCTGTTCCCGCCCAAGATCGAGAACTCCGCCAAGCAGCTGAAGGATCTGGTCTACGAGAAGATGCACCGCATCTACGGCGAGACACCGCCCCCCATCGTCCAGGAGCGCGTGGACGTGGAGCTCAACACCATCCTGGACCACAACTACGACGTGATCTATATGAGTGCCCAGAAGCTGGTGCAAAATTCCCTGGAGCACGGCTATCTGGTCGGCAGCCGAGGGAGCGTCGGCTCCTCCCTCGTGGCCTACATGTCCGGCATTACGGAGGTCAACTCCCTGCCGCCCCACTATGTCTGCCCCAAGTGCTGCCACAGCGAATTCATCACCGACGGCAGCTTCGGCTGCGGCGCCGATATGCCCGAGAAGGACTGCCCGGTCTGCGGCGAGCGCATGAGCCGGGAGGGCTTTGACATCCCCTTTGAGACCTTCCTGGGTTTCCCCGGCAACGAAAAGACCCCCGATATCGACCTGAACTTCTCCGGCGAGTACCAGGCCAAGGCCCATAAGTACACCGAGGTGCTCTTCGGCTCGGACCATGTGTTCCGCGCAGGGACCATCGGCACCTTGGCGGAAAAGACGGCCTACGGCTATGTGAAGAAGTACCTGGAGGAGCGGGGCATCACCGCCACCAAGGCGGAGGAGAACCGCCTGGCCCTCGGCCTGGTGGGCATCAAGCGCACCACCGGTCAGCACCCCGGCGGCCTGGTTATCATCCCCCAGGACATGGACGTGACCGACTTCTGTCCGGTGCAGCACCCGGCGGACGACCCCAACAGCGATATCATCACCACCCATTTTGAATACCACTGCATGGAGGCCAACCTCCTCAAGCTGGACGAGCTGGGTCATGATGACCCGACCATGATCCGCATGATGGAGGATATGACCGGCGTGGACGCCAAGAAGATCTCCCTCTCCGACCCGGAGACCATGTCGATCTTTACCAGCCCCGCCGCCCTGGGCCTGCCGGACGACGATCCCATCATCGGCAAGACCGGCTCCATCGGCGTACCGGAGTTCGGCACGCCCTTCACCCGCCAGATGCTGGTGGATACCCAGCCGAAGGCTTTCGATACCCTGATCCGCCTCTCCGGCTTCTCCCACGGCACCGACGTGTGGGCCGGCAACATCCACGATCTGATCGTAAACGGCATCGCCGACGTCAACCAGACCATCGGCTGCCGCGACGATATCATGATCTATCTGATCCAAAAGGGCATGCAGCCGGCGCTGGCCTTCAAGACCATGGAGGCCGTGCGTAAGGGCAAGGTCAAGAAGAGCGGCTCCTTCCCCGGCGACGCCGAGCAGCAGATGCGCGACATGGGCGTACCCGACTGGTGGATCGAATCGGCCCGCAAGATCGCCTATCTGTTCCCCAAGGCCCACGCGGTGGCCTACGTCATGATGGCCTTCCGCATCGCCTGGTTCAAGGTCCACGAGCCCCTGGCCTTTTACAGCGCCTATTTCTACCGCCGCAGCCAGAAGGGCGGCTTTGACGCGGAGATGATGTGTGGCGGAGCCGACGCGGTGCGCCGCAAGCTCAACGAGATGAAGCGCCGCAGCGACCTGAGCGCCAACGAGGAGGACCTGATGGTCACGATGGAGGCGGTGTACGAGTTCAACATGCGCGGCTTTTCCTTCGCGCCCATCGACCTCTACGAATCGGACGCCATCAAGTTCCGCATCACCGACGACGGCCAATTGCGCCCGCCCTTCGTGTCCATCTCGGGCCTGGGCGATTCCGCGGCCCAGGATCTGGCCAACTGCCGCAAAAACGGGGAGAAGTTCATCTCCATGGAGGAACTGGGCCGGGCCTGCCCCAAGGTCAGCCAGACCCACCTGGAGACCCTGAAGCGTCTCGGCGCTCTCGGCGAGATGCCGGAGACCAGCCAGATCAATCTCTTTGATTTCTGAGACATCATCCATCGGCCGCCGTCCGACCCGGGCGGCGGCCCTTGTCCACCCAAAGCCTGGGAGAAAGCGAGACCATGCACGACATCTGGAATCCCTGGCACGGCTGCAAAAAATGCAGCGAGGGCTGCCAAAACTGCTATATGTACTT
>CACYOR010000177.1 GCA_902775985.1 Oscillospiraceae bacterium | reverse complement strand
TATTATTTCATTAAGCCGAGCCATAGCATAGAGGCCATAGACGCACGGCTGCTGCCGGTTTTTGTATTCACGGGATCAATGGCAATCGCAGGATTGTGGGAGATATGGGAATACCTGATGTCTGGACTGACAGGACAGGACTTGCAGTTTGTCGCCGCAACCGGCGTATCCGATACCATGCAGGACATGATCTGCTGCCTCATCGGAACTGTTGCCTTTTTGCCTTCCGCTATCCGATTGAGCAGGGGCCGGGGAGACTGGCTGACCGGCGCTGTTTCAGATTTTATCCAAGAGAATTACGGATCGAATTGAGGGATCTTCTGATGCTCGGTATTATTGATGTTGGCGGCGGCCTGCGGGGAATATATGGCGCGGGCTTCCTGGACTATTGCATGGACAGGGAGATTTCCTTCGATTACTGCATTGGCGTCTCCGCAGGCAGCGCAAACCTGGCCGCCTATATCGCCGGGCAAAAGGGACGAAACTACCGTTTCTACCACGATTACGCCTTCCGGAAAGATTACATGGGCATTTGCCAATATCGAAAAACCGGCTCCTATATCAACCTCGACTATATCTATGGAACACTCTCCAACTCAAATGGGGAAAGCCCGCTGGACTATCCGACGCTCGCCGCCTCCCCAAAGCGATTGGTCATCGTTGCCACCGACGCCGAAACCGGCAAGGCGGTCTACTTCACCAAGGACGATCTTCGTCAGGATAACTACGCGCCAATCAAGGCTTCCAGCTGTGTCCCCGTGGTCAACAGGCCCTATCCCATCGGAAATAATCTGTACTTTGACGGCGGCATCAGCGATCCCATTCCCATTGAAAAGGCGTTCGCGGACGGCTGCGACAGGGTTATCGTTGTACTCACGCGCCCGCGGGACGAATACCGTTTGCCCGGAAAAGATCACATGCTCGCCCAGCGTCTGCGGAAGACCTGGCCCATGGCCGCGGAACAACTCGCAGATCGGGCGATTATCTACAATGATAGCCTCGACAGGGCCAAAGCCTATGAGAAAGAGGGCAAGGCGCTCATCGTTGCGCCAAAGAGCATCTACAACATGAAAACGCTGACCAAGGATCAGAATGCCCTTTCCCTGCTCTATCAGGACGGCAACCGTGACGCGCGGTGGATATGGGGCTTCATACGCGATATCCACACTTCTTCAAACAGAGATGAATGATGATGAAAACGGCTATAATGACGGATACCAACAGCGGAGTTACTATTGAGGAGGCGCGACAGCGTGGGCTTTATGTCCTGCCGATGCCAGTGATCATCGATGGCAATGATTATCTGGAAGGTATAGATGTCACCCATGCCGACTTGTACACCGCAATGCGCGCAGGAAAGGACATTCACTCATCTCAGCCGGCTCCAGGCGACTTCATTGATATGTGGAAGCACATTCTCGAGGAGGGTTATGACGAACTGGTTTACATCCCCATGTCCGCCGGTCTGAGCGGCTCCTATGAAACGGCTTGCAGCTTTGCCGATGCCTGGTCAGGACAGGTGTTTGTTGTCAACAACCGTCGCATATCCGTCACACTATATGAATCGGTGCTTGAAGCACTCCACATGGCGCAGCAGGGCATGAACGCTGTGGCAATTAAGACATCGTTGGAGGCGCATGCCGCCGACTCCAGCATTTATATCACTGTTATTAACTTGGCAAATAAATATTGCATTTTTGTAACAGACGTGATATAATAGCATCGTGAGCAACGAAGAAAGAACCGACTATCGGAAAGCCTCACCAGAGGTGCTGTACCAGATGCGGAAAACCGTCATCTCGATGTTCAAGAAAAAGAAGCCGGTGGAGGAGATTATAGAAATAACCGGGTTCTGCAAGAGGACGGTCCGACAGACGATCAGCGATTATAAGCGCGGAGGTATGGCGGCGCTGAAGCCAAAGACGCGCGGAAGAAAAGCCGGCGAAAAGCGCACCCTTACGGCGGATCAGGAAAAAGAACTTGTAAGAATCATTACCGACAAGAATCCCGACCAGTTGAAGATGAAGTGCTGTCTGTGGACGCGGGATGCAGTACGCCAGCTGATCAAGGAAAAGTACGGGATAGATATGCCTATTCGCACAGTTGGAATGTATCTCCAGCGGTGGGGTTTTACTGTACAGCGACCGGCGAAGCAGGCCATTGAGCAGAAGCCTGAAGCAGTCCAGCGCTGGTTGAAGGAAGAGTATCCGGCGATTCACAGCGAGGCGAAGAAGGAAGAGGCGGAGATCTTCTGGGGCGATGAAACTGCAGTTCAGAACGTAGCCAACTACGCTCGCGGCTATGCGCCTAAAGGCCATACTCCTGTGTTGAAACTGAAAGCCAAAAAGATGCACATCAACATGATCAGTGCTATCAGCAATCAGGGGAAGCTGCACTTCATGTTCAGCCAGGACAGCATCAACCAGCAGAAGCTGATCGAGTTTCTGGAACGGTTGATCAAGGACATTGATCGCAAGGTCTACTTTATTCTGGACAATCTGAAAGTACATCATGGAAAGCTCGTAGCGGAGTGGGCCGAGCTGCACAAAGATCAAATTCAGCTGTTCTTCCTTCCACCCTACTCGCCGGAGTACAACCCGGATGAATACCTGAACAACGACCTGAAGCAGACGATCGGTTCTCAGCGTCAGGCCAGGAATGAGAGCGACTTGCAGCAACATGCCGATTCATTCATGACTTCCCTGGCAGACAATCCGGATCACGTCAAATCATATTTCGATCACCCCACGCTGGCTCCGTATCGGGAACTGGATGAGGACACCATCGAAAATGGCAATATTTAATTGCCGGAGTAATAA
>CACYOR010000176.1 GCA_902775985.1 Oscillospiraceae bacterium | reverse complement strand
AAAGAGAGCCGCGGCCGTTTCAGTTATCTGACGCCGGAACGCACAAAGCCGATCACGTCCCGCAAGCTGGGTGACGATTTTTCCAAAGAAGCGATCCTCGCCGCATTGGAGAATCATGCAAAACAAATCATTCCTTCCGTCCATCAGAGGCCGGACATTTCTGTCACGCCCGCGATGAAACCCGAGATTGAAAAGCTGATCGATCTGGAAGCAAAACGCGCCGAAGGAAAAGGCGAAGGTTACATCCATTGGGGCAAGACCTTCAATCTGAAAACGATGGCCAAAACCCGCATTAGAGGACGCGCATAAAAAAGTTTCTACTTCTCGCACCGATATAAAAGCGATTGAGCAAACCCTGAAGGAAAAGAAGGAACTACAGCGGCAGGTTTTGAATGCCCGCGCGGGAAAGGATCTGCACGCGGAGTACCTAAAGCTGCCGAAGAAAAAGCGGGAGAAGTTTTACGAGGAAAACCGCCCGGCGCTGATGCTCTACGATGCGGCCATGCGGTATTTCAAAGAAAACGGGATCAAAACGATTCCTACCGTCAAGCGAATCCAGGACGAGATCGAAGATCTGACTTCTGCCAAAAACGCCGGATACACTGAATACCGCGATAGCCAGAAGCGCGAAAAGGAGCTGCAGACCGTCAAGGGCAATATTGAAACAATACTCCGACAGCAGGAGCCGGAGGTCGGGCAGGGGCGCAAAAAGGACGAGCAGGAAATATAGCCCCTGCGTCACGATTTAGGCCGTGAAGAACGCAGCGATCATGCGGCTTTCCCAATGCGATTCTGACGGGGCTATATGATTTGACCTGCACCCCGGTTTTCCGGGTTTTAGAGCGTGACAGATTTATGCCTGGCAGCGTCACGGCTGTTAGCTTTTAGAGCATGAGAAACATAGATGTCATGCGGCTTTCAGATCACGTTTTTCACAAAGGAATACGATTTCACGTCTGCCCCCGATTTCGGGTTTCTAAACACTAACAAAGATCCGGCAGTTTGCTGCCGCTGCGAAAATGAAATTTGAGCCAAAACGGAAAATCTTCAGATTTTTCCGATCAAGGGATTGGGGAACATTCATCCCCCAACGAGAGGGCCGAGGGAAGCAAAACTCATTTTGGAGTTTTCGTATTCCATAGGCGTATCTTGCTTTAGAAATGTCGCTGAAAGGAAAAATGAAAAAATGGATAATGAACACATGAACGATTTTGATGATGAAGAATTTGACCTTGATTCCGACGAAGCCGAATATCTGGAGATGATCGAAGCATGGGAAGATGACGAGGATGACGGAGAGGAGAGCATACCGGAACTGTATTTCAGCCGTCCCGATCCTTACGCAAAACGTGATCCTCTTCCTGACGGTCAACGCTGCCGCAACTACCGCGTTGACGCGGATGGTCACATCGTCGTTAATAATCCGAGCGCATGGTGGATTCCGGAAATGAAGATCATAGAGGAGATTGACGGAACGATCTATACCGTCACCGGCAGCTATGAGGGAACGGAGATGCTGGATCAAAAACTGTCCCGGATCGTGCTGCATAATTTGGAGGATTTCTGATGACAAACGAAGAAAGTTATGTTAGCATGAAGCCATCCGATCCTGTACAGACAGTTGCCTACGAAAAGGAGGAAACAGAATTGTCAAGGGCAACTGATAAAATCACCGCATTATACTGCCGCCTCTCAAACGAGGACTCCCTGGATGGCGAGTCGAACTCCATAAGCAATCAGCGCCGCATCCTCAGCGACTATGCGCGAGACAGAAAATTCCCGAACCCCGTTTTCTTCATCGACGACGGATACAGCGGAACGGATTTTGATCGTCCCGGCTTTCAGGAAATGCTTGATGAAATCGAAGCGGATCATGTAGCCGTCGTGCTGACGAAAGACCTTTCGCGCCTTGGGCGAAACTCCACGATGACGGGTATGTTCATTAACATCACCTTTGCCAAGCACAACGTTCGCTACATTGCGATCAACGACAATTTCGATACGCTTAATCAAAACAGTGTGGACAATGACTTCGCCGGAATTCGCATGTGGTTCAACGAGTTCTATGCCCGCGATACCAGCCGGAAGGTTCGGGCTGTCGTCAAGGCCAAGGGAGAGCGTGGGGAACCGCTGACGACCTTTATCCCATTTGGCTACATCAAAGATCCGAACGATCCGAAAAAATGGATCGTGGACGAGGACGCCGCGAAGGTTATCAAACGTATCTTCGCTCTCTGCATGGAAGGCCGAGGCCCGACGCAGATCGCAAATCTGCTCACAGAGGAAAAAGTGCTGAACATCACTTCCTACTATTTGCAGGAAGGACGCAATGCGAATCATCCGAAGCCAGCTGACCCTTACCATTGGGAATCCAGAAGCATCTCGGATATTCTTGCCCGCCGCGAGTACACCGGCTGCACTGTTAACTTCAAGACGTATTCCAATTCCATCTGGGACAAGACGACCCGCAAGAATCCGGTAGAGAACCAGGCGATCTTCTACAACACGCACCCGGCCATCATCGACATGGACACCTTTGACAAGGTGCAAGAGATCCGGGAGCAGCGGCATCGCAGAACGAAATCCGGTAATACGCATATGTTCTCGGGCATTGTTTTCTGCGCGGACTGCAAGGGCAAGATGTATTTCAGCGGCTCTCACGATGATCCGAACAAATGGAATTACACCTGCTCGAACTCTCGCGGCAGCAATTCTCCTTGCACTGCCCATTTCATCCGCGCAATCGTGTTGGAACGCTTGGTCTGGAATTACACGCAGAGGGTCATTGAGCTTGTGCTCCGCTATGAAGCCCATTTCCGGGCGATCATGGAGGAGAAAATGCAGACGGAGAGTAAAGCGATCCTTAAGGTCAAGCGGAAGCAGCTTGAAAAAGCGGAGAAGCGCATTCAGGAGCTTGACCGTCTGTTCGTGAGAACCTACGAGGATAATGTGGCCGGGAAGCTGAGCGACGAGCGTTTTGCAGCGATGAGCCACGGCTATGAGGAAGAACAGCAGGGCTTGAAGGAAGCGGCAGATGTTCTCCGACAGGAGATTGAAGTACAGGAACAGCAAAACCAGAATTTAGACCTGTTCATTGAGCGTATTCAGAAGTATACGGCTTTGGAGGAGCTGACGCCCTATGTTGCGCACGAGCTCATCAAGGCGATCTATGTGGGAGCGCCGGACAAAAGCAGCGGCAAGCGCCGCCAGAGCATCTATATTCAGTACGATCTGATCGGTTTTATCCCGCTTGATGAACTGATGAAACAGGAAACGGCATG
>CACYOR010000175.1 GCA_902775985.1 Oscillospiraceae bacterium | reverse complement strand
TAGTTGGGCACGGTGTCGATCCCCTCGGGGCTGGAGACGCTGATCAGATAAGGCCGGGGATTCCAGACCTGTCCGCTGTCCTCCGTCGCACCGGCGGAGGAGGCGTGGAAGGCCGCAAAGATCAGATCCCCCTCATAGCGGAGGACCTGTCCCGCCGTGGCGCGTACCGCCTGGCGGAGCCGTTCGGCGCAGCTCTCCCAGCCCTCGCCCCATTTCTGGCGCATGGTATCCTCGTCCTGCCAGGCCTGGCAGTGGCTGGGATCGGCACAGATCTGGGCCTCGCCGTGCTTGTTGGCCGCGGCGCAGTAGAGGGTATAGGTCCGGGCGGCCACGGCCTGGGCTTTCAGGGCCTCCATCTCAAAGGAGGCGGGCATCTCCCCGGCCAGCACGCCCACCAGATAGTCCTCCATCGCCATCTCCCGTATCTCGCCCTTCACCAGCACGCGCACCGGCGCTTCCTCCCGCGGCGCACTCTCCGGCAGGGGCGTCTCCTCCTTCAGCTCCGGGACAGGCGCCTCCCGCCCCGGGAGCAGCGCCGGCAGGAAAAAGGCGAGAAACAGGATCAGATAGGCCGGGGCAGCGGACTTTTTCATGGCAAAAACTCCTTTGACCTTGACGGTTTGCGCAAATGAGTATAGAATACATATCTGGTTTTTTATCCCTACATCTCTATGGAAACAGGTTTGTGATTATGCGAAAGAAAGCTTTGGAGATCAGCTGCTATGTGGGCGGCGCGGGCGCCTTTGGCGTGTTCCTGCGCTGGCTGCAGGACATGCTGGCGTTTAACGACGACGGGCTTGCCGATCCCAGCGCCTTTCACGTGCTGGTGCCGGCCTTCCTTCTGGCCGCTGCCCTCGTGTTCCGGCATTTTCTGAAGGGCTTCGAGAAGAACAACCAGACCCTGCCCGAGGATTATCGCCTCGCCTTTCGTAACGAGAGCCGTCTCTTCAAGCCCATCCGCTGGGCCATCGGCCTCATCATGGTGGCGGGCGGCCTGCTGGTGCTGATGACCACGGAGCTGGACAAGTTTGCCTCCCTTCTGCGGGTGCTGGCCCTGACGGCGATGGCCGTGGGCATTACCTTCCCGCTCCTGATGTCCGCGCCGGGCCAGGAGAAGAACAACGTGAACCTGCTCTGCGTCTTCTCCTTCCTGCCCATCCTCCTCTATGCGGTCTGGCTGATCTACGACTACCGGGCCAACGCCATCAACAGCGTCATCTGGTCCTATGTGATCGAGGTGCTCACCGTGATTGCGGCTATGATCGCCTTCTTCCGCATCGCCGGCTTCTTCTTTGGCGTGCCCCAGCCGAAAAAGGCCATGTTCAGCGCCATGTTTGCCGGGATGCTCTGCCTGCTGTCGCTGGCGGATGAGCGCTACATGGGACTGCACGTCATTCTCTTTGCCACCGCGCTGATGTTCATCTTTATGAACTGGGTGATGATCGAGAACTTACAGCAGGGCGAAGTGAAAAAAGAAAAGCCCAAAAAGGACGACGGCTTCGACCATCTGTGATCCGTATATAGGCACAAAAACTCCTCTGTTCCGTGGGAACAGAGGAGTTTTTTGCTCAAATCAGGCTTTTTGCTTTTCCGGGATGTTCACGATCCAGACACCGAGGCACACCAGCGCCATGGCCAGCAGGCAGCGCGGGACGTTGAGGATCTTCCCCTCCCCCAGCAGAAGGGCCGAGAGCACCACGCCGAAGACCGGATTCAAAAAGGCGAAGACCGTAATGCGGGAGACCGGATGCCGCTGCAGCAGCAGCGACCAGATCGTATAGGCCACGGCAGAGAGGAAGCCCAGATACAACATCAGCAGCCAGGCCGCGGGCCGGAGGGGCTCCAGATGTCCGCCGAAGAGGAGGGCCACCAGGGTCATCAGCGCGCCGCCGAGCGCAAACTGATAGCCGCTGAGCACCACGGGATCCTCCCGGGAGGAAAAGCGCTTGATGAGCACCGAGGAGCAGCCGTAGGAGAAGGCGGCCAGGATCAAAAAGCCCTCGCCGGTCAGGCGAAAGCCCCCGGCGCTGTCGCCGCCCAGGTTCACGACCACCACGCCCGCAAAGCCGATGAGGCTGCCCAGGATCTTTTTCCCGGTCAGCTTCTCCTGCCGCAGGATCAGCGAGGCGATCAGGATGGCAAAGAAGGTGCTGGTGGGCGAGGTGATGGAGCCCTTGAAGCCCAGCGCCTGGGAGAGGCCGATGTAAAAGAAAGTGTACTGGATCACCGTCTGCATCATGGCCAGGGCCAGGACCATGCCGCCGGAGCCGCGCTTGGGCCGCAGCACCCGGCCGCGCAGGAGGCTGCCCATCAAAATGGTCAGCACGCCGGCCAGAAAAAAGCGGATGCCCGCAAAGAGGATCTGGCTCATGACCTCGCTGCTGCCCACCTGAAAGAGCTGATAGCCCAGCTTGATGCAGGGGGAGGCGCTGCCCCAGAGCAGGTTGGCCGCCACCGCCCCGGCCAGGACGCCGGCGGTGGTGGAGAGAAAATCGGGTTTGCTGTTTGTGCTGTTCATGGAAGCTCCAGCCCTTTCCGATCGAGGAGCAGACCGTGCTCCCCGGCATAATCCAGCAGCGCCCGGTTGGCGGCCAGCTGGCTGCCCAGGCGCTCCGGGCAGAGGATCAGCCCCCGGCAGCTTTTCAGCACGGTCAGGGCCGCCTCCACGGCATTTTCGCCCACCGGCTCAAAGGCCCGGTCGGTGAACACCCGGGCGGCCAGAGCCCGGGCCACGGGCAGATCCATATCGTTTTCCGGCAGCACGCCCGCGGCAAAGGGGATGCCTTTGCGGTGCAGCGCCCGGTAGACCGGGATGCCGCTGCCGCCGCCGCCGAGAACGAAGATCCGGGGCGCGCCGCCGAGGGCGGGCGGCTCCACGCTGCCAAAGCGCACGTCGTAGGTCCCCTGCTCCACGCCGTAGAGCCGTTCGGGGTAATCCCCGGCAAAGATCTCCTCCGGGCTGCCGCTCCGGTCGATTTTTCCGTCCCGGAGGCAGAGAAGCCGATCGGAGAACTTCTGGGCCAGATCCAGCTCG
>CACYOR010000174.1 GCA_902775985.1 Oscillospiraceae bacterium | reverse complement strand
AGATCGCTGCGGTCGGACCAGGCGCCGTTGTTGACGAACCAGAGGTAGTAGGTCGTGTTCGGCAGCAGGTTCACCGAGAGCGTGACGGAGCTCGCGCCCTTGGGGATCTCCGTGCCGTTTGCCGTCGAACCGCTGAGATAGGCGTTGGGGTCCTGGTTAATCAGAATGTGATTGCGGTTATTGCGCTGCTCCTTCCAGCCGATGCTGCCCACGGTGAGGCTGGCGCCGCCGGCGGCGTCGGTGACGATGGTGAAGCGGCTGTTGTAGGTATAATAGGTATAGTGGTAATCGTAGGGGTCCTGCTCCCAGGCCCAGCCGACAAGCGCCGTCGGATAGGCTTTTCCGTCCAGGGTCCCGTATCGCTGTGTCAGTGTGGCGCCCATGGCTTATCCTCCCCCATAGCGCAGGCCGAAGCCGTCCGTGCCGGTCATGACCCAGCCCGCGCCCAGATTCAAACTGTTTTCCACCGCGAGATTGGCGATGTGCAGCATGCCGTCCCGGGAGTCGAACCAGCCCCGTTTGGAGCCGTTGATCCAGAACTGCCAGCCGGTGGCGGTGTAGAGGCCCAGGGTCTGGCCCGGGCTGAGCTCGGCGTATTCCAGGCCGCCCTCGGTCCGGGTCGTGCCGGTGAAGCTCAGCTCCTCGGCGATGGCGATGCCCATGGCGGTCTCGCCGGTCTCCGGGTCGGTGATGAGGCCGCGGCGGATCTGGCCCCGGAGGGCGGTGACGGCGCTCTCCGCCCCGCCGCAGCGCTCGCTGACGGCGTCGATGGCGGCTTGAAAGTCGTAGCTCTCCACCACGCCCCGGGCCGTGGCCTCGATGACGGTCTCGATCTGCTCCTGGTAGCTGCCGAAGTCGGACAGGGCCAGGTAGTCCTCGTGCAGCTCCTGGGTGATGCGCTCCACCTGGCGCTCCACGGTGTGGGCGGTCTTGACGATCAGGGAGCGGAGGCTGTCGCTCTCCGCCCGGCTCCTGGCGCCCCCGCTTCCCGGCGCGAGGGCGCTCGTTCCGGCGCTGCCCGCGGCGCTCGCGGTCGGGGCGTTCTCGCCCCGCTCCAGGCTCCGGCACAGCCGCACCAGGTAGTCCCGGAGGCTGCGCAGCTGCTCTTGTTCGCTGCCGGTGAGAATCGGCGGCAGTTCGTACATGGTTGCTCTCCTTTCAGTCGATAGGGATTAGGGAATTGCGCTCCGCCGCTGCCGGTGGCAGAGGAAGGCGGAGGGCAATTTGTGCAGCGGTCGGAAAACGCAAGGATCAGCGTAAGCCCGCAGCGTTTTCCGGGCACCGCAAACCGGAATCAGGCATCAGGGGAAACGCGGAAACCTTACCGAGTGTCATTGCGAGACCAGTCCGCAGACTGGTCGTGGCAATCCGTTTCTCTTCTTTACCTGGCCGCAGGGAGAACGGATTGCCACGTCGCTGCGCTCCTCGCAATGACACCGCCATGACATTTCTCATGCCTACTGCCTTATTGCCTTATTGCCTCAAATCACATCGCTGCCCAATTCCAATACCTTCGTCAGGGCGAAGATCTTCGCCTCGCCCCGGCCCACCAGGCGCAGTTGCAGATGGTCGCAGCGCCGGGGGCGGATGGGCACGGTGACGGTGCCGGCGCCGCTTAACTGCACGGTGCCGCTCTCGATCCAGTCGCCGGAGGAATCGTAGCGCAGATAGATCCGCACCCTCGCCCCCGGCTCCAGCTGCAGGCTGAGGGTGAAGCGGGAGAGGTACTTCCGATCCGCCGTCTCGTAGTGGAGGAGGCCGGTCTCGGCCATCCAGGGGAGCGTCTCCTCCTTCTCGCCCCGGCTGCCCAGCAGGGCCCAGAGCTTCCCGGTGTCCGCCTCCAGGGCATAGAGCTCGCCCCCGGCGGCGGCAAAGCCCTGGGCGTGGAAATCGTCCTCCCGATACCAGAGGCCCCGGCGGGAATCGTAGGTAAAGAGCCGCCAGCCCTCCGAAGAGCGCATGGAGAGATAATAGAGCCCGCCGATCGTGCCGCCCACGGCGTCAGCGTAGTCCACCTCCCCCAGGGGCGCGGAGATGGACTGGGGGAAGCCCCCCTGCCAGACGCAGACATCGCCCCGGGACTTGTAATACAGGCTCTCCCCCAGGACGCAGAGGCTGCGGTGGCTGCCCTTCTGCACGCCGCGGCAGGGCGTCTCCTCCAGGCGGTGGGCCCCGATGGGCGAGACCGTCACCGTGTGGATGCGCTCCTCTTTAAAAAACAGGGGGTGGCCCAGGTAGTTCACCGCCCCGGTCCATTGGCCGTCCGAGCCCACCGAGGCCGTCCAGGAGTCGGTGGCCAGGCCGAGAAACTGGCGGAAGTTCTTAAAATCCCCCAGGGCGGAGGCGTAGATCTCGTTGACCACCTTGCCCTCCTGCAGGCCGTAGCGGCAGCCCCAGAGGCGGTTCTGGCACTGGCAGACGAAGTCCATGTCCGGGATCCTCCGCCGGATGCGCAGCGTGCCGCTCTGGGTAAAGGCCGCGTCGATGAGGCCCACCAGGACGAGGAAATCCCGCTCTCCCTCGCCGCCGCCCAGGGCGTAGAGGATCTTCTCGCCGTTTAAGTCTCCTGCGGCGCCCTCGATCGTGACGCCGTCGTACTGCCGAAAGAGCCTTGGGATCTCCCCCTGGCTCGTCAGCTCCAGGCGGGTGTAGACCGTGTCCCGCTCCGTCCAGAGGCCCAGGGCCTCGGAGTACTGCCGCAGCACC
The DNA here is from genome assembly GCA_902775985.1 of Oscillospiraceae bacterium. GTDB lineage: Bacteria > Bacillota > Clostridia > Oscillospirales > Oscillospiraceae > Limivicinus. The sequence goes on along the minus strand of CACYOR010000174.1, from coordinate 2,867 downwards.
GGCGCGGAGCCGGAGCGATCCCACCAGAGCTGGGCGTTGGCGGGGCTCTCCGGGGCGCTGTCCCCGGAGGCCGGGTCGGGCAGAGGGCTGCCGTCCAGGTCGCAGAGGCAGTAGCGGACATCCCCGGTGAGGCTGAAGTCCGCCTCCAGTGAGCCGAAATCCGCCGGATCCTCGGTGTTGTAGTAGCGCTTATCCGGGAAGATGAGCACGTAAGCCCCCATGCTGACCATCTGCTTCTCCCCCGGCGCGAGGCCGGTGAGGGCGGTGGGCAGCTCGTTTATGTAGAGCGTCCCGCCGAGCGTCGCCACCAGGCCGCGCTTCGGGCGGGTGGAGAGCAGCGGATAGTGCCGGGCGGAGAGGTTTTCCGTGTCGTGAAAGGCGCCGTCCGGCAGGCGCAGCCGGTGGTCGTAGCCGGTGAACACGTCGGTCACCAGGCGGCGCTGGGCCGTGGGGGTGAGGCGGGGAAAGTCCATCCTCTCTCCCTCCTCTCAGAGCGCCCAGCGCCGGGCCGAGCCCGGCTCGCGCGTCCGGTTCCAGTAGTCGGCCAGCTGCCGCCAGGCGGAGGCAAAGAGGCTCATGGACTGGTTGTACTTGCCGATCTCGGCGTTATTCAGGTCGATCTGGCTGAAGAGCCAGCCGGTGTACAGCGCCTGGTCGTAGGGGAAAGGGGCCAGGAGCACAGTCTCGGCGGTATAGGTCTCCGCCGGGGCCTCCCCCTCCCGGGCGCACTCGCGAAAGAGCTTGCCGTCCACCTCCGCGAGCCAGCGGAGCTTCCGGGCGTTCTCGTAGTGGTTGGGCCGCAGGGCGTCCACCGCGGCGATCAGCTCTCCGGCGGTCATGCCCCCGCCCTCTGGAGCTGGTCCATGGTCTCGTCCAGGCGATCCCGGGCGCGCTCGCTGCGGCGGATCTCCCAGGCCACGGCGTCGGGCACGCTGGAGCTCTTGCCCTTGGGCAGCAGGTAGCTCGTGCCGTTGATGCCCACAAAGAGGTTGGGGTCCTCTCTCTCCGCCCCGCGGGGGATCGCGATCTCCACGCGGGTTTCCGTTTTGGTAGTAGCCATTGTTGGTATCTCCTTTCGTCGATAGGCATTAGGCATTAGGATTTGCGGAAATCTTACCAAGTGTCATTGCGAGACCAGTCCGCAGACTGGTCGTGGCAATCCGTTCCCTTTTACCTGGCCGCGGGGAGAACGGATTGCCACGTCGGGCTTCGCCCTCCTCGCAATGACACCGCCATGACATTTCTAATGCCCTATTGCCTATTGCCTCAATTCACATTATCCGTGCCGGAAAAGCTCGAGCAGCTCATCACGCGCAGCAGGCGCTCGGGATAGAGGATGGTGGCGCCGTTGGTCTCGAACTTGTAGCCGATGGTACTGAACTGGTTCAGCGGGCCGCCGATCTCGCCCTTGTCGTGGATGATCATCTCCAGCGCGCCGCCCTCGGGGTCGATGATGCCGAAGGCGTCCTTGCCGAAGAAATAGCTGGCGTAGGTCTTGCTGCCGGCCTTGTTCTGGTAGTCCGTGCCGCCCAGCACCGGGGCGAAGACGTTCTCGATGAAGCGCACGCCGTGCAGCTCGCCGATCTCGCCGTTGAAGAGCTCCTCGGGCGCGGCGTACTTGTGGGCCTCGATCCAGCCCTCGCTCTGGCGCAGGTCGTGGGCCACGGAAGGATGGATCACGGCGTAGTAGCGGCCGTTGATGCGGGGGGCGCGGTTTTTCTTGAGGATGGTGACGGCCTTGTTGATCATCGCCGGGGTCAGCAGGCTCATCTGGGTGGCGCTGGCCTCCATCTCGCTGCACTTGGTGGGGGTCGTGCCCACGGCGCCGGTGGCGAGAGTCACGTTATCGCAGTAGAGCACGTTCGTGCCCAGCAGCAGCGCGTCGCGGATCAGCTTCTCCTGGGTCTCGGCGGCGGAGGCGCCCATCTCCTCGGTGGCGCCCAGGATCACATCGTCGTAGGCGCGCAGCTCCAGCTTGTCGGTGATGGCGGTGTAGGTGCCGTACTGGTCCACCGCGCCGGTGACGGTGGTGACGCCGAACTTCTGGCCGGTGGGGATCACGCCCTCGGTGAGCTTGGGGGCGCGGTCGAAGGTGTTCCACTTGCGCCACTCCACCTGGCCCTTGTGGTTCTTCGGCAGGGGCTGGCGCTTGGCAAACTGGGCGTAGAAGAGCTCCGCCCGGGCGTTCTCCAGCAGCTCCGTGTCGTAGAAGGCCTTGAGCTCGGGGCTCAGGGTCTTGGCCTCGGTGAAGTCCTCCCGCGCGCCGCTCGTGGCGTTGACGTAGCCGTTGGTCGCGTTCACCACGGAACCCGCCTCGGCAAAATACTGCAGATCAAAGTTGAGATTCATGTGTTAACTCCTTTCAGTCGTTGCTTAGGCATCAGGCATCAGCTTAAAGAGTGTCATTCCGAGGAACCAGTGTCGCAACACTGGTGACGTGGGAATCCGTACTCCCCGCGGCCAGGTAAAAGAGAAACGGATTGCCACGTCGGGCTTCGCCCTCCTCGCAATGACACGCGGTAAGGTTTCCGCGTCCCCTATTCCCTAATGCCCTATTGCCTGTTGCCTCATCCTCACGGATACATCTTTTCTCCTCTGGCCGCGGCCTCGCGGATGCGCTGCTTGAGGGCCAGCTGCCGCTCCCGGGGGAGGGCGGCGTAATCGCTCCGGAGCAGGGCGGCCGCGCCGCTGCCGCCGCCCTCCCGGGGCCGCCGCGCCCCGCCGGAGACCGCCCGGGCCAGCAGGGCCTTGGATTCCTCCGCCGCCCTGGCCGCGGCGAGCGCGTCCAGCCGTGGCCGGTTCAGGGCGTAGAAGGCCTCCCGCACGCCCACGCCCAGGGCCGGGGCCGTCAGGCGCAGAAAGGCCGG
>CACYOR010000173.1 GCA_902775985.1 Oscillospiraceae bacterium | reverse complement strand
CGAGATGATCCGCCAGGAGATCGCCTACCCCAATCTGAACGTGAAGATCGCCTGCTCCCACGGCGGCGTGACCCCGGCCAACGACGGGGCGAGCCATCAATGGCGATAGGTAAGGTTTGAGCGGCGCGGCAGCACCGCTTTCCACCTTTTCCCCCGCCTCACACCGGGCGTGCGCCTTTCAGCGCACCCGGCGTTCCATCAGGTTGACTTACTTTCTTCTGATTTCAATACCTCTGCATCCTCGCGGAATGCAGAATATTTACAAATTTCACTTTGCTAATTTCTGGCGGTATTTCTGGATTTTGCGCACCACTTTTGCATCTGTGCTTGGTGGTATCGGGCTGTTATGCACCATGCGGTGACACGGTACACAGAGCCATGCCAGATTAGGGACTTTGTTGATTCGGTCAATGGGCAAATTGTTATCTACATGATGGCAGTGCTTTGGAACTGCATCGGAAAAATACGCACCGCAGCATTTGCATTTTCCCTTGTCTCGGTTATAGGCATATTCCCGGTTCATATAGAACTCGAAGTTTCGTTTCCAACCCTTACCCTTGGCATAGGCAGACAGTTCAATTTCCTTCGGATCATTGATTGATGGACGGTCACAGGGCAGCGGCTTGTGTTTGCTCCTGTAATTTACGTACCGTCTGCGCCCATCGGCTGTGTACGGCGTCATTTTCTGGTCGAACGGGATGGATTCATATTTGCTGTGCGTGATGAATGCCATTGTGATTCCAAACCATTTTCCATTGACACTGATTGCGAAGGTCTTGCTGTCATACCCCTCGTGCCTGTGCGGAAGGTTACAGAGCGTTTTCAAAGGTTGCTGCATTTGGTTGTATTGCTTGGGGAACATTTTCTTCCATACAGACAGTGCCGTGTTATTCACACGCCGGTCGATTTCATGGTAGGCAAACGAGCAGATGGATGGCTGGATATACTGTGCCAATCCCATAATCACAGCATTGATATACTGTATCTGTGCCGCCTGCGCCTCAACATTTCTGCATTCCGGGAGTTTTCGGATTTCATCTTGCAGTCCGTTGATTTTCTTTGTCAGCCGTTCCATATCTGGAAACGGCTTGCCTACCAAATTGTCCGTCCATGTTTTATGGTCTGGGGTTTTCCGTTTCTTTTCCGCCCTTACTACAAATCCGAGAAAGTGAATGCCTTTTGTGCGTAGGTCCGTGACATAGGTTTTCTCCTGCGACAGCTCCAGCTTCATTTTTGCCCGAAAGTACTTGGTCAGCTCTCGCTTTAGCCGCTCTGCCTCTCTTTCAGTGGAGGTCAGTACTACCCAGTCATCCGCGTAACGGAAGTTATACTTTGGGGTCACTCCCGCCCATTTCAGCCGCCGTGTATCATTGCATTTGTGTTTACACTGGCGGTGCGGCTCCATATACTTGCGTCCCACATACCAGTCAAAGTCATTGAGATACACATTTGACAGCAGTGGTGACAAGATGCCGCCCTGTGGCGTACCAATCGTTGTTGCATGGTACAGATCGCTTTCTACGTATCCGGCTTTCAGCATTTGCCCAACGATTTTCAGCACCCGTTTGTCTTGGATGCCGATGCGCCAGAGCTTTTTCAGCAAAAGGCGATGATTGATGTTGTCGAAACATCCTTTAATGTCGCCTTCTACTGCCCATACCGGTTGGTCTGGTGATCTGGTTCCTGCATTTACCACGTTGATAATGTCGCGGATCGCGTGTTTCTGCGCTCGGTATGGTCTGAAACCGTAGCTGTGCGGATAAAATCTTGCTTCACAGATTGGCTCCATGACAATGCGCATACACTCTTGAATAATTCTGTCCAGTACAGTGGGAATTCCGAGCGGACGCTTTTTGCCGTTGCTCTTTTCGATATAAACTCTTCGTGCAGGCTTCGGCTTGTAGTTTGCGAATTGTGACTGAATCAACTGTATGAGGTCCTCTTTTGGCATTTGGAGATATTTGTCCATTTTCATCTTGTCTACCCCAGCAGTTTTGCTGCCTTTGTTTGACTTGATATTGTGAACCGCTGTAACGATGGTCACTTCATGGGACATTGCCTCCAACAGCCCAGTAAAGGATACGTTTTGACCCGATTTCTCATAGAGCAGGTCTTGCAGACGTTTCAAGTCTGCCTCTTTTGAAAATCTGACGTTCAAATGCACAAGGCTTTTCACCTCGCGGTTCGCCACCCATATTTCAGGGAGTTAATAATTTTCATTTTGTGAAATTTGTAAATCAACCTGACTCGTGCCCTTCGCCTCGGAGCATTTCAGCCCCTTGTAGTTGGCATTACCCAACCGCAAACTACTATGGCACGGCTGACTTCCTGCAATATTCATCGCGCTGCACCGCTCCCATTGCAGGCTCTCAAACGTTCCCAAATCTCTATCCTTGTCGTCTTTCGACGGTTGAAACCTTTAGGCCGCTACCTTACACCGGGAAAACCTAACCATGCTTTGAATCACAGTTACTGCATAGTTCCAGACGGATATTTCATTCCGCCGGGTCTGTACGGAAAAACCAGCCGCACAGACTTTTTCCAACTTTCGTCCTTTAGGACGCCTTATACTCTTACGATGCTGCATAGCTTTCACTTACGGGTAGCCATGGGTTTCGGAAGCCCGCACCATTATTCTCCATGCCTTTCGGTTTAGGTTTTCAGGTTACGACTTCACCACGCTCTGTACCCTGTCCCGTTGCAGCGGGGCAGCGCACAGTGGAGTATTAGCTCGCGTACTGCCTTGCGGCATGGCAAACCGCGCTCAAGGATTTCCTCCTTCCCGGCATTGATTCTGTACGGCAGAGGAATTGCACCTCTGAATTTGAGATTTGAGTTCTATGCGAACTTTCTTATTGCTAAGTGCATTCACATGGCGCTGTTTGCCATAGCCGCCAGCTATGGTTTATGCGCAACGTTTCGCACGGTTCTTGTAATAGTGTGCTTCATCGATGAACAGCCGGTCAATACCGAGCTCCTCAAAGGTCACCACATCGTCCTTGCGGGACTGATCGTTGAGCTTTTCCAGCTTGAGCTGAACCTGCTCCTCAAAGGTCACCACATCGTCCTTGCGGGACTGATCGTTGAGCTTTTCCAGCTTGAGCTGAACCTGCTTTTTGCTGCGCTCCAACTGCTTGATGGAGAAACGGTCGCCCCGGTTGCGCTTTACCTCCATGATGCCGTCCATGATCTCGTCCATTTGCTGCTGCAGCATTTGCTGTTGACGCTCAAAGGAGAGCGGGATCTTTTCCAGCTGGCTGTGTCCGATAATGATGGCGTCATAGTCGCCGGTGGCGATGCGGCCGCAGAAGCGTTTGCGGTTCTTGGTCTCAAAGTCTATGGCGGTGGCCACAAGGATATTGGCGCTGGGATAGAGCAGCAAATACTCCGAAGCCCATTGTTCCGTCAGATGGTTCGGCACCACGATCAGACTCTTTTGACAGAGCCCCAGGCGCTTGCTCTCCTGTGCCAGCGCTACCATAGTAAAGGTTTTGCCCGCGCCGACCACATGGCCAAGCAGTTCATTTCCACCGTACAGCCCGCGGGCGACGGCGTTGAGCTGATGCTGGCGCAGGCTGATCTCTGGGTTGATCCCGGCCAGGCTCAGATGGCTGCCGTCATACTCGCGGGGACGGACAGAGTTGAACTTCTCGTTATACAGCTTCGTCAGCCGTTCCCGTCGGGATGGGTCTTTCCAGATCCATTCCTGGAATGCCTGCTTGATCAGTTCCTGCTTGGCCTGCGCGATGGCGGTTTCTTTCTTATTCAGCACCGGTGTCCGCTTGCCGTCTGCATCCTCGATATAGTCGAAGATGCGCACATCCTTCAGGTTGAGGGTCTGTTCCATGATCTTATACCCGTTGATGCGGTCGGTGCCGTAGGTGTTGAACGCGCGGACGTTGCCTCTGTCGCCGGATTTGCCTTCGATGTTCCACTCTCCCGTGTAGGCGGAGAAATGGATCTTGATCTTCCACCGGGCATAGTAGGGTGTTCCGAACAGCTCATACATGAAGTCCTCATAATCCTCCGGGGGTATCCAGGTCGCGCCGAGACGGACGGAGATCTCTGCTGCAGTCAGATCGACCGGCTGCACCTTTTCCAGGGCCTCTACATTGGGGGCATAATTTTCCGGGTCTTGTTTTGCCTCCCGTCGCGCTTCCCGCAGCTTCTCACGGACGTTTCCGGAGAGATACTCGTCCGCGGGCAGGTATTTGGGTTGACCGTTCCCGGAGCCCGCCTCGTAGCGAGGATTGATAAAGATGACGCCCCGGAGGTCCGAGACGATTTCGGCCTCAGAGCGGTTGGTCAGCTCCATCATATAGTCCATATCCACTTGTGCTTTTTCGGCCAGTGATACAGCCAGCGCTTCTGAGGACGTGTCCACATGGGTGATCTCCACTCGTTGCTTGATGGTGCGCTTGGTGAACATGTCCGCTTTGCGCAAGAAATTGCCCTCGTCGTCCAGCACCTCCAGGGAGGACAGCAGGAAGAAAGAATTGTCTGTGCTGAATACAGACCGGTTGGCGCGGGAGTTGATGATGCCGTACTTGGCACTGAAATCGTCATACAGGGCGTTTAGTTGTGCTTGCTGGGTTTCGATCATGGTATCCGGGTAGTCTTCCGTCTGGTATTCGATCAGACGGCGTACACAGTCACGAATCCCGATCAGGCCCTTGATGCGGTTTTCGGCAGTGACAGAAGCATTGACCGGTGACATGCGGCTGTTCTCCCGGTAATACACCTTTCCGTCCACCAGCGTGAAACTGAAATTACGGACGCTGGGGTCGGCGGGAATGGAGAGATCTTCTTCCTCGTCAGCCAGTTCCTCTGCCTCGTACTCAGTGATGCTGCCGTTGATGCCCTGGATGGCCTCGGACAACAGCTGGCCGAGCTCCTGATCCTCATAGGGAAGGCAGGCTGTTTCCGGCCCGTAGGGGCCGCTGATCTCCTTCATCTCACCGAGGATCATCTCCGGATGATCGGCGAAATATTGGTTCATTTTCAGCCCACTGGCGTCGGTATTGAGATCCACCCAGCTCGGTTCATCCAAAGTGAGGGTGTCCCGTTTCTGGAAAAAGAGAATGTCCGAGGTAACGTCGGTGCCGGCAGCGGCCTTGAAGGTGTCGTTGGGGAGCCGGATAGCGCCAAGCAAATCTGCCCGCTGAGCGATATACTTTCGCACCACGGGGCTTTCCTTATCCATCGTGCCCTTGGAGGTCACGAAAGCAATGATGCCGCCCGGCCTCACCTTGTCCAGCGTTTTGGCAAAGAAGTAGTCGTGGATCAAAAAGTTGTTCTTGTCATAGCGTTTATCCGACAGCTTGAAATTGCCGAAGGGGATATTGCCGATGGCCACATCAAAAAAGCTGTCCGGCAGCTCCGTTCTCTCGAAGCCCTGGACAGCAATAGAGGATGTTTGATAGAGCTGCTGTGCGATGCGCCCGGAGATTCCGTCCAGCTCCACGCCGAAGATACGGGAGTCGGCCATGCTCTCCGGCTTCATGCCCATAAAGTGGCCGATGCCGCAGGAGGGCTCCAGCAGGTTCCCGTTTTGAAAGCCCAGATTCTCCAGCGCCTGATACATGGCGCGGATCACGACAGGCGGCGTATAGAAGGCGGTCAGCGTGGACTCTCTTGCCGAGGAAAGCTCCTCGTCGGTCAGCACCGCCCGCAGCTCCGGATAATGCAGGTTGTCCTCGTTGAAATAGTCCGCCAGACCGCCCCAGCCCACGTACTCCGACAGTACGCTCTGCTCGATGCTGTTGGCCATGCTCACTCTCCAGCTTCTTCAAAAGCTGGATGGCGCGGATGTTGTGATAAAAGCGATCCAGAGGCGTACCCACGCCGATATCGTCCTTTTCAATACGGAAGTCGAGGCGGCGCTCTGCGGGGATCTCCGGGTAGAGCATGGTCGGAGCCAGCTTGGCGCGAGGCTTCGGCGCAGGCGGGGCAAGTACGGTTTCTTTTTCAGCCGGTTTCTCCTGCGGCGACAGATTAACCGGTTCCGGGTTTCCTTCCTCAAAGGCGAACACATTTTGACCGGTCCTCTCGGAAAGGTCCGCAGCCAGCATGGCCTGCCGCAGCATCTCATCTACACGGCTTTCCGGCGGCTCCCGCTCCGGCTCTGTTGAGGGGAGCCGCGCCGTGATGGCTTCCACCACCGCTGCGATCTCCGAATTGTCCCAGTCCTCAAATTCCTTATAGTCCTCAACCAGCGTATCCACGCCGTCGCGGCATTGGAGAAAATCCAGACTGCCGGGCATAGGGCTGCTGTTCTGGATGCCCAGCGCTTTCAGCTTGTCCGAGGGAAGTGCTGTGTAAGCGGCGTATGCCTCCTCCAGCGTGGCGTAGGTTTTCAGTTCCAATGTGCCGAGAACCTGCAAGTCCGTAACCACATAAAAATGGTCAATGAAGCTGCCCGCCTGCGGCTCCTCCACGATCTGAAGATACTGGTCATTCAGAGGGTTTTCCGCGACCATTTGGAGGAAATCTGCCTGGCTGTACTCCGTTTGCAGCAGAGGGAAGCGCACATCCTGCAGCACCACACTGTCCGAGCCGAAGAAAACAACCTCATACTCCTGCGTCCCGATGTGTACGGTCGCGCCCGGCGCAATACGGTACTCCATCTTCGGCGGGGGCGGCGGGTTCAGTTCCTCCTCTGTAGGCTCCAACGGCTTGGCAATATCGCTGTTCAGAGCGTCAAGGACCGCCTCGCAGCGCGCTGTCAGATGCGTATGATCCGCTATGATTGTCTCCATGGCGGCCCGCATCATATACCAGCGATCCGGGAGTCTGTTTGTCTCGCCAAGGCTATCCAGATAATCCCCGTACTCTTTGACGACCGCTTCAAACTCGCTGGCAATACGGCCTCGTTCCGTTCGGATACCTTGTTCCGCCAGATAAGCGGGATACGCATCTTCTTCGGCTTTGCTCAAATACCGTTTCGCAGCAATCAGCTCCCGGATGCGTTTTTCAACCTTCGGCCAGCGCATGGTAAAGGAATCCTTGCCCGGAAGATATGGCTTGATGGTGATTCCCGTGGAATCATGATCTTCCCAATACCCTGTTCCGGGGATGGCGTCTGAATAGCCGCCGACGCCATATTCGTTTTTAAGAAATTTGACATTATCTTCCGCACTCTCGCCCTTTTGAAACTGCTCATAAATGCGGAACTTTGCATGAGAGTAACCACTCCCATGCGTGAGAACATAGTCGATGGCGGCCTGTGGCAGAATGAAACCGGTGTTTTTCTCAGCCTGGGCCTCCGCCAGCATGGAAATCTGCTCGCCCTCGGTGGGCAACGGGCGCTCATCCGGCGAGAGCCACTTCTCGGTCAGAATCATGCCATGAATCATGTCTGCCACAAACGGCCAGCGGATATATACCTCCGCTTCACGATTCTCATAGTTGCCCCGCCATAGAAGCAGGAGATCGTTATAGGCCCGGTAGCCTGCCGCCTGGCCGTTGGAAAGCGTCTTTTCGACTGACATGCCGTCAAAATAGGACTTGATGAAATTGCCGCGTTCTTCCCGATCCTCATGTTCGG
>CACYOR010000172.1 GCA_902775985.1 Oscillospiraceae bacterium | reverse complement strand
CACATCTCGCCGCGCGTCTTTTTTCCATTCGTCCATGACAACACCCCCGCTCCTATTTTACCAGAAGCGAGGGCATTTGGGTAGTTTTTTGACAGACTGCAACGTGCCGATTTCTTCACGAAATCGGCACGTTTTATTTGACCAGGACAAGCTGTGCGGCGGAGAGAAGCAGCAGCAAAAGGAGGTTTACCAGCGTGAATTCCAGCAGATAGCGGCCCGTGTGGGCCTCGTCCGCGTGGGAATAGAGCTTGAGGCTGATGAGGCTGGCCAGGCTCGCGATCGGCGTCCCGAGGCCGCCGATGTTGACCCCCAGCAGCAGGGCCCGGGCCTGATCGGTAAAGCCGGAGAGCAGCAGCGCGGCGGGCACATTGCTGATAACCTGGCTGGCCAGCAGGGCCGTCAGGTACTCCCGACCGGTGAGCAGCCGGCGCAGCAGGCGGTCCACCGCCTCCATCCGAGCCAGATTCCCGGCGAACACAAAGAAGGCCACAAAGGTGAGAAGCAGCATGAAATCCGCTTTTCCCAGGGTCCTGCGGTCCAGCACCAGCAGCACCGCCAGCACGATCAGCAGCATGAGGGGCCAACCGATCAGCCGCAGCACCACCAGCAGGCAGACTGTAAACAGCGCCAGATAGAGCGCCAGGGCGCGGCGATCCATGCCCGGCTCCTCCCCGATGAACACCGCCAGGTGCTCCCCGGGCAGAAGCAGGCAGCACAGCACGATCAGCAGCAGGGACAGCGCCCAGATGGGGAAGGTCATGCGGAAGAAATCCGCGATGCTCAGATCATAGCGGGAGAACAGATACAGGTTCTGGGGATTGCCCACCGGAGTGAGCATGCTGCCCAGATTGGCCGCCACGGTCTGCAGCACGACGATATGAATAAGCTCCCGCTTCCGCTCGGCCATGCCCAGCACCACCACTGCGAAGGGCACGAAGGTCAGCAGCGCCACGTCGTTGGTGATGAGCATGGCGCTGAAAAAGCTCATCAGCACCAGCAGCAGGCCCATCGCACGCACGCTGCCCGCTTTGAGGCAGAGCATGTGGGCCAGATGGGTGAAGAGACCGGCCTGCCGCAGCCCGGCCACCACCGTCATCAGGCAATAGAGCAGGGCCAGCGTTCGCAGATCCAGATAGCGCCCATATTCTGCGTCCGGCGGGACAAAAAAGCAGCTCAGCAGAGCGGCCAGCGCCGCGATGATCAAGACCGGCTCGCGCCGGATAAAACTCCGTATTGTCGACATGATACTCTCCTGAAAAAAGCTTCCGGCACAGTATACGCTTTCTGCCGCCATCCTGCAAGGGCAGAAAGAAAACAAAGGCGCCGTATCGTGCATACAGCGCCTTTGTTCGGTTTTTTTGGTCTTACTTATTCAGCTCCGCCGCGGTGCGGGCGGCGAGGCGGGCGTTATTCAGCACCAGCTGGATGTTGGACTCCAGGCTGTCGCCGCCGGTGAGCTCCACCACCTTGGCCAGCAGGAAGGGCGTGACCTCCTTGCCCTTGACCCCGGCCTCCTCGGCCTCTTTCAGGGCCCGGTCGATGGCCGCATCAATGACGGCCTTGTCCATGGAGTACTGCTCCGGGATGGGATTGGTGACCAGCATGCCGCCCTTGTAGTCCAGATCCCGCTGCGCGCGGAACATGGCGGCCAGCTCCTCCGGGCTGTCCACCCGGTAGTCCACACCGAAGCCGCTCTGCCGGGTGTAGAAGGCGGGCAGCTCCTCGGTGCCATAGCCGATCACGGGCACGCCCTTGGTCTCCAGATACTCCAGCGTCAGGCCCAGATCCAGAATGGACTTGGCCCCCGCGCAGACGACCATCACCGGCGTCTGGGCCAGCTCCTCCAGGTCGGCGGAGATGTCCATGGTGACCTCGGCGCCGCGGTGCACGCCGCCGATGCCGCCGGTGGCAAAGATCTTGATCCCGGCGAGATGGGCGATGATCATGGTGGTGGCGACGGTGGTGGCGCCGTCAGCCTTGCGGGCGATCAGCGCGGGCAGATCCCGGCGGCTGGCCTTGGCCACGCCGCGGCCGGTCTTGCCCAGGTATTCGATCTCCTCATGGGTCAGGCCCGCCTTCAGGCGGCCGCCGATGACGGCGATGGTGGCGGGGACGGCGCCGTTGTCGCGAATGGTCTGCTCCACCAGCAGGGCGGTCTCCACATTCTTGGGATAGGGCATGCCGTGGGAGATGATGGTGCTCTCCAGCGCCACGATGGGTTTGCCGGCGGCCAGCGCCGCCTGTACCTCGGGGGAAACGTCCAGATATTTGTTCATAAAAACCTCCAAACCGTGTAGATTGTTGATAAGAGAATTATAGGAAATCGCAGCAAAATGTCAAGCCTTGTCCCGGAGCCGGTCATAGGCCCAGGCCATGACGTGCACTGCCTGTTCAAAGCGGCCTGTCTCGACGGCCTCTTTCAACTCCTCCGGGCTCAGAAGCAGGGCGTTCAGATATTCGTCCTCGTCCAGGTGCTGCCCATCCACCCGGCGGCAGTTTCGCGCCCGGAAGACATAGGCGTAGTTGTCGGCCATGGTGGCCTGGGAGGGCACGGTCAGCAGCGCTTCCCAGTCCTCGGAGACATAGCCGGTCTCCTCCCGCAGCTCCCGTTTGGCCGCGGCCAGGGGATCCTCCTGTCCCGGATCGTCCCGACCGCCGTACTGCCGGTCCCCCAGGCGGTCGATGCCGCCGGCGGGAAACTCGGTGGTCACCTGATGGAGCCCGGGGCGATACTGCTGGACGCAGAGATAACGCCCGGTCTCGTCGGTGGCGACGATCACGCAGTAATTTTTCCGGCTGTAGGTGTAATAGGGCCCGCTCACCCGGCCCTCCGGCGTGTCATACCAGACCTCCCGCAGGTCGATCCATTTGTTTTCCACAAAATGCTTGACGGAATGCTCCTTTAAATCCAGTTCCATAGTTTCTCCTCCTTGTTCCGCCGTGATTATACCGCATCCGCCGCGCTCTTGCCAAGAGGAACCTTTTTGGCTCTTCTGCGTCCAAGGAAGCAGGAGGTGGGCGACTATGGAAAACTTCATCCCCTATGAAAAGCTCTCGAAAAAGAAGCAGCGGGAGCTAAGCAAAGCCCGGCGGACGCTCTGGCAGCGCAGCCCGATCACCCGGCGGAGCGAGAATCCCAAAGCCTATAAACGCAGCAAAGCACGAAAAGACG
>CACYOR010000171.1 GCA_902775985.1 Oscillospiraceae bacterium | reverse complement strand
GAAACGGCTCGTTGAAACAGGCAAAACCCGAAACTTGTTCATTTTTGATGAAAGGAGAAGTAAATGATGCGCGCTTTGATTCTCTCCAGCCGATGCACAGTCGAGCAGAGGCGTGCGCTGCTGGAACTGCGTGCTTTTCTGGAGGGGTGCGGCGACACTTGCGAGATGCTGGACTGGCTCTCTTTCCTTTCGGATACCGTATCCGAAATCAACGCGCATTCCAGAAAGCTCGTCCGAAGACATATTCAGGAACTGCTTGCAGGAGCATTCCAATCCAATTCACGCAAAGAAGAGGAACCGAAGGAAAAAGGCGTCCGCCGGCTGATCGAAATCAGCGTGAAGGAACTCGCCCGCTTCATCCGCGAAGGAGATTATGAGCTGGTCGTATGCGCCGAGCCCGTCGCAGCGCTTCTGCTAAGAAAGGCATCCGAGGAAGCTCCTTTCCCGGCGCTCACAGTTTTGGCGGTGGCTGAGGACGCCGTGCGCCCGAAGAGCGGATTCGATCTGATCCTCGCTCGGGACGCCCTGTCGTCTGACGCTGCGAAGCGGGAGACGCGAGAAAAGCTGGAAAAGTTTGCACGTGAAAAACGTCAGCCTGTTGTAAAAACAGGCGCGCCGACGATTCAGAGCAGTCTCCGTCACCATATTCTGAAAATGCCGGAGGCCGTTTATGAGGCCAGTGGCATCGTGGTCAACGGGCGCAGGCTCAAGTCTTTCGTTTTTTCCACAGACCTTGCCATCATCCGAAACTGTGACGCGGACGCGGTCTTTGCCGTTTATCCCTTCACGCCGCAGCAGGCGATCAGCGAGGCCATCATCAAAGCCGCCTATGTGCCGGTGTTCTGCGGCGTGGGCGGCGGCACGACCAAAGGGGTGCGCACCGTGGGGCTGGCCAAGGACGCCGAGGCGCAGGGTGCGATGGGCCTTGTGCTGAACGCGCCTATCTCCAACCCGAATCTGCGCGCGGTGACAAGTGCCGTGGATATCCCGGTCGTCATTACAGTCGTCAGTGAGGACACCAACATTGCCCGGCGACTTGAGCATGGGGCGACGATCCTCAATGTGGCCGGCGCAGCGGAGACTCCAGCTATCATACGCAAGATCCGGGAGCAGTATCCAAGCGTGCCGATCATTGCCTCGGGCGGCAACACAAACGAGAGCATCCGGGAAACCATTCGCGCAGGGGCCAACGCGGTGACCTACACGCCGCCCAGCACAAAGGAGATCTTCCGCGTGACCATGAGCAAGTATCGGGAATCGTAATGAAATACAAGATAGACAGAAAGTGGAAATGGCTTTGGGGCTGCATGCTTGGCGCAGCTTGGATAAGCCTTCTGATCCTTCTCCTTAAAAACCGCGGCGGCCTGTCCGTTGAAGATATCCTGCGCTGTCAGCCCGAAAGCAAGGGGAAGGTCATACTGGTCATGCTGGGTCTGTTTACTCTGAAAAGTGTGGACTTTCTGCTGCACTCCGGCGTTCTTTACGCTGCAGACGGCGTTATGTTCTCGCTGCCCACCGCGATCGCGATCAATCTTTTGGGAGCCGCCGTCATGGTAACGCCGCCGTTTTTCATTGGAAGGACAATGGGTGAGCCCATGCTGAACGAGCTTACAGAGAAGCATCCGAAAATCCGGCAAATCGCCGAGATCCCGGAGAAGAGCGAGCTCGTTGTCAACATTCTGCTCCGCACGACCGGTCTTCCACTTTTGCCGGTCGCCCTGTATGTCGGCGCTGCCAAGGGGCGATATGTGCCCTACCTGTTTGGTTCGCTCCTCGGCCTCTTGCCGACGCTTGTCGCCTATACAGTCATGGGCGTCGGAATCGGGGATCGAAGCTCGCCTGCCTTTTGGATCGCATTCGGCAGTTTGGGCTGTGTCAACGCTGCCTCGATCGTGCTCTCCGCCTGCCTGCTTAAAAAGCATAAGGAAAGAGGCAAAGATTCATGAATTTCATTTTGACTCTCGCCTATTTGTTTTTCGTCGGATCGATCTCCGGCTGGGTATTGGAGCTGTTTTTCCGAAAATGGTTTTCTTCTTCCAATCCGGAGCACAGCCCTTATCTGCCGATCTATGGTTTTGGGCTCTGCGCCTTATATCTTCTGGCACTGCTTGGCCGCGAGACCGGGCTTGACGGCAGCATTCAGGGCCGCGTGCTCCTGTTTCTTGGCATGGCCGTCAGCATGACACTGATTGAGTACATCGGCGGCCTCTTGTTGCTCAAAGGTGCGAAGATCCGACTCTGGGATTACAGCAACTGTCGGGGGAATATCCAGGGACTGATCTGCCCGCTGTTCTCGTTCTTCTGGGCGCTGCTCGGCGCAGGATACTATTTTCTGATCCATCCGCATATCCTCACCGCGCTCGCGTGGCTCTCGGAGAACCTGGCGTTTTCCTTCGTGATCGGTTTTTTCTTCGGCGTTTTTCTTGTGGACATGGCTTTGAGTGCCCATTGGGCCTCCCGTGTAAAGGCCTTTGCCGATGCGAACGGCGTGATCGTGAAGGTCGAGAATCTCAAAGCCCATATCCAAGCCGCACAGGAACGGGCTTCCACGCGCGTTCATTTCTTTTTCGCTTTTCGCTCCGAGCGTCCCCTCGTCGAACATCTGAGGGAGGCGCATGAGGCGATGGAAAAGATAAGGCAGAAGCACAAAAATGACGCGGTATAAAAAAATCGGATAAAAACGCAGATTTGCACAAAAATCAGATAAAGCCGCCAGTTTTCTCAATTATTGGGAAGACCGGCGGCTTTGCATATGGCGGGATCCGGCAGATCAAATTAGAATAAAGCCACCAAATTCAAAGGAGGCAAATCCATGTCCATTTCCACCACACTGAAAAAATACGGTCTCACGAAAGCCTTTGACATGCTGTATAAGGATCCGGAGGCCAACCTTGTCAAGCTCATGGACTGGGCGGACAAATTCGCAGACGGGGAATTTCCGGCTCAGCGCGCTGCGGTGCGTGCGGCGATCGAAGACCCCAACAATGCTTACTATCCCTATATTCGGCACATCATCCGTGATGTAGATCCCGAGGTCATGAAAACAACGGCGGTAAATTTCTTCATCAACGCCAACCTCATCGGCTGGCCGAGGGAAGAAGAACTGCGCGCGAAGTATAATTGCAACATACCTTGGGCCATCCTGCTTGACCCCACCTCCGCCTGCAACCTGCACTGTGTGGGCTGTTGGGCTGCCGAGTACGGCAACAAGCTGAACCTGAGCTTTGAGGAGCTTGACGACATCATCCGCCAGGGCAAGGAGATGGGCGTCTACTTCTATCTGTTCGCAGGCGGCGAGCCGTTGATGCGAAAAAAAGATATCATCCGGCTGTGCGAGAAGCATAATGATTGTATGTTCACCGCCTTCACCAACGGCACGCTGATCGACGAGGCTTTTGCTGACGAGATGCTGCGCGTGAAGAATTTCGCCCCGGCCATTTCTCTGGAGGGCTTCGGAGAGGCCACCGACTCCCGCCGCGGCGAGGGCGTTTATGAAAGAGTGCTCAGAGCGATGGAGATCCTGCACCAGAGAAAGCTGATTTACGGCATTTCCTGCTGCTACACCAGCGCCAACTACGACTCCATCACCTCTGAGGAATACTACGACATGCTCATCGAAAAAGGCGCCTATTTCTGCTGGTACTTCCATTACATGCCCGTGGGCAACGATGCCTCTCCAGAGCTTCTGCCCTCGCCGGAACAGCGTGCCGAGGTCTATCGCCGCATCCGGGATTACCGCAGCCGCAAGCCGCTGTTCTGCATGGACTTCCAGAACGACGCGGAGTTCGTCGACGGTTGCATTGCCGGTGGGCGTCGCTATCTGCATATCAACGCCAATGGGGACGCCGATCCCTGCGCATTCATCCACTATGCCGACTCCAATATCCGCGAGAAGAGCCTGCTGGATATCATGCGCTCGCCGCTGTTCATGGCTTACCATGATGGCCAGCCCTTCAACAACAACATGATGCAGCCCTGCCCCATGCTGGAGAATCCGGAAAAGCTTCGTGAGATCGTGGAGAAATCCGGGGCGAGATCCACGGATATGCAGTCCCCCGAGACGGCGGAGCACCTGTGCTCCAAGTGTGATGCCTACGCCGCCTGCTGGGCGCCGAAGGCCGAGGAGCTCTGGGAAGCGAGAAAGGCACAGAAAGTCGCTCAAGTCGACTCCGAACAATAAAGGAGGTCACTTCCGATGAAAAAAAGCGTATTTACCTCCGAATCCGTGACCAGGGGCCACCCGGACAAGGTCTGCGATCAGATCGCCGACCGCATACTCGATGAGGTGCTGCGGCAGGACCCGGAATCCCATGTCGCCTGCGAGGTCACATGCGCCACCGATCAGGTCCACATTTTCGGGGAAATCACCTCGGATGCCCGCATCGACTATGAAGAGATCGCCCGAAAGGTGATCGCCGAGATCGGCTATACTGAAAAGGGTCACGGCTTTGACGCCGAGAGCTGCGCGGTGCGCGTCGATCTGCACGAGCAGTCTCCGGATATTGCACGCGGCGTCTGCAAAAAGGGCGGGAAAGAGCTTCTAGACCACGGCGCAGGAGACCAAGGCATGATGTTCGGTTATGCCTGCCGTCAGACCGAAACGCTGATGCCCTTCCCGATCGAAATGGCGCACGCGCTGGCCAAGCGGCTGGAGTTGGTGCGCAGGACAAAGGTGCTGCCGTATCTGTTGCCCGATGGTAAAACGCAGGTCACGGTGGAATACGAGGACGAAAAGCCCGTACGGATCTCTACGGTTGTTGTGTCAGCCCAACACCAGGCCGATGTGGATATCGAACAGCTGCGAGGCGATGTGATCACCCACGTGATTCTGCCGACTCTGCCGATCTCCATGGTGGATCGAAGCACGGAGTTCTTCATCAATCCCACCGGTCGCTTCGTGGAAGGCGGCCCGGCAGCGGATTCCGGGCTTACCGGGCGAAAAATCATTGTGGACACCTACGGCGGTTACGCCCGCCACGGCGGCGGTGCGTTCTCCGGCAAGGATGCCTCCAAGGTGGACCGCAGCGGGGCCTACATGGCGCGCTATGTGGCCAAAAACATCGTGGCCGCGGGGCTGGCGGACCGATGCGAGGTGCAGCTGAGCTACGCTATCGGGCTTTCGGACCCCTTGTCTGTCCGCATAGACACCTTTGACACGGCCCGCGTAGATGAGGCGATCATCCGGTCATTGCTCAAAGCACATGCGGATCCCCGTCCTGACGCCATTATCCAAAAATTCAATCTGACCGCTCCGCAGTATTCCAAGGTCGCCTGCTATGGCCATTTCGGCAGCAACGCTGCGGAACTGCCCTGGGAGCAGACGGACATCGCCCAGGCACTCCGGCGCTGAGGTGCGGCCATGAACGGATATACCAAT
>CACYOR010000170.1 GCA_902775985.1 Oscillospiraceae bacterium | reverse complement strand
TGGTACAGCTTTTTCGCCTGGTATTTGGGCTCGCAGGAGAGGTTCACGCCGATTTTTTTGAAGAGATCCGCGTCCACATGGGAGAGGATCACCGAGGAGTGGGCCTCGCAGCCGCGCAGCTTTTCCAGCTGGTCGATGGCATAGCCCGCCATGGGGTTGGTCACCGCGCAGATCGACAGGGCGATCAGCAGCTCGTCCGTGTGCAGGCGGGGATTGTGGTTGCCCAGGTGCTCCACCTTCAGATGCTGGATCGGCTGGATGATGCCCGGGGCGATGAGCAGCAGCTTTTTCTCATAGCCGGCCAGGTGCTTGAGCGCGTTCATCAGGCAGGCCGAGGCGGCGCCCAGCAGGGAGCTGGTCTTGCCGGTGACGATGGTGCCGTCGGGCAGCTCCAGCGCCATGGCCGGGCCGCCGGTCTCCTCGGCGCGCTGCAGCGCGGCGGCCACCACGGGCCGGTCGGCGGGGCTGGCGCCCATGGAGTTCATGATCAGCTCGATCTTCCGGGTCTCGGCGGGGTCGGACAGACCTTGACGCACCGAGCAGGCGGTGGCGTAATAGCGGCGGATGATCTCCTGCTTGCTGGCCTCCCGGCAGGCCTCGTCGTCCACCAGGCAGTAGCCCGCCATGTTGACGCCCATGTCCGTGGGGCTCTTGTAGGGGCTCTCGCCGTAGATCTGGCGGAACATAGCCTCCAGCACGGGGAAGATCTCCACGTCCCGGTTGTAGTTGACCGTGGTCACGCCGTAGGCCTCCAGATGGAAGGGGTCGATCATGTTCACGTCGTCCAGGTCGGCCGTGGCGGCCTCGTAGGCCAGGTTCACCGGGTGCTTGAGGGGCAGGTTCCAGATCGGGAAGGTCTCAAACTTGGCATAGCCGGCCTGAATGCCCCGCTTGTGCTCATGGTAGAGCTGGCTGAGGCAGGTGGCCATCTTGCCGCTGCCGGGGCCGGGGGCCGTGACCACCACCAGGGAACGGCTGGTCTCAATGTATTCGTTGCGGCCGAAGCCCTCCTCCGAGACGATCAGCGGAATGTTGGAGGGATAATCGGGGATGATGTAGTGGAGGTAGACCGGGATACCCAGGGCCTCCAGGCGCTTTTTGAACTTGTCCGCGATGCTCTGTCCCCGGTAGTGGGTGATGACCACGCTGCCGATGAAAAGCCCGATGCCGCGGAAGGCGTCGATCAGGCGGAGCGTATCCTCGTCATAGGTGATGCCCAGGTCGCCGCGGCGCTTGCTGCGCTCGATATCGTCGGCCGAGATGGCGATGACGATCTCCGCCTCCTCCTTCATCTCCAGCAGCATCTTCACCTTGCTGTCCGGCTCAAAGCCCGGGAGCACGCGGGAGGCGTGATAGTCGTCGAAAAGCTTGCCGCCGAACTCCAGATACAGCTTGCCGCCGAACTGGGAGATCCGGTCCCGGATCTTCTGGGATTGAAGCTTTACGTATTTGTCGTTGTCAAAACCGATTCGGTTCATGGCGCACATCCCCGTTTCTCTTTAATATCAAGTCAAAAGTATAGCACAGAGTAAAACCGAGGACAAGAAACAATCTGGTATCGAAAGCATCTTTTTTCGTAATCGTTTTTTTGACAGGGAGGGTCTTTTTTTGTTCACATCTGTGTGCTATAATGCATGCTGTATCTTTATGTACACCGAAAGGATCACACAAGCATGGGACTGTTTGACAAGCTCTTCGGCAGTTATTCCGACCGGGAGCTGAAACGGATCACTCCGATTGTCGATAAAATCGAAAAACTGGAAGCGCGCTATCAGGCCATGTCCGACAGCGAGCTGCAGGCGCAGACCGCCGTCTTCAAGGACCGCCTGGCCAACGGCGAGGATCTGGACGATATTTTGCCTGACGCCTTCGCCGCCGTGCGGGAGGCCGCCTGGCGCGTGCTGGGCATGAAGCCCTTCCGCGTGCAGCTCATCGGCGGAATCGTTTTGCATCAGGGCCGCATCGCCGAGATGAAAACCGGCGAGGGCAAGACCCTCGTGGCCGTGCTGCCCGCCTACCTCAACGCCCTGACCGGCGAGGGCGTGCACATCGTCACCGTGAACGACTACCTGGCCCGCCGCGACAGCGAGTGGATGGGCAAGGTGCATCGCTTCATGGGCCTCTCCGTGGGCCTGATCGTCCACGGCCTGAGCGGGGACGAGCGCCGCGCGGCCTACGCCTGCGATATCACCTACGGCACCAACAATGAGATGGGCTTTGACTATCTGCGCGACAACATGGCCCTCTATAAGGAGAGCATGGTGCAGCGCGGCCATGCCTTCGCCATCGTGGACGAGGTGGACTCCATCCTCATCGACGAGGCCCGTACCCCCCTGATCATCTCCGGCCAGGGGGACGAGAGCACCGACCTCTACCGCCAGGCGGACGATTTTGTGAGCCGCCTGAAAAAGGTGGTCTACGCCTCCGTGGACGAGAAGGAAGAGGAGCAGGAGGACCTGGACGCCGACTACGTGGTGGACGAGAAGGCCCGCACCGCCACCCTGACCGCCCGCGGCATCGCCAAGGCGGAGACGGCCTTCGGTCTGGAGAACCTGGCCGACATGGAAAACGCCACCCTGAGCCACCACATCAACCAGGCGCTCAAGGCCCACGGCATCATGAAGCGGGATATCGACTACATCGTCAAGGACGGGGAGATCATCATCGTCGATGAGTTCACCGGCCGCCTGATGCTGGGCCGGCGCTATTCCGAGGGCCTGCACCAGGCCATCGAGGCCAAAGAGCATGTGGACGTGCAGAAGGAGAACAAGACCCTCGCCACCATCACCTTCCAGAACTATTTCCGCCTCTACGGCAAGCTCTCCGGCATGACCGGCACCGCCGTCACCGAGGCGGAGGAATTCGCCGCCATCTACAAGCTGGACATCATCGAGATCCCCACCAACAAGCCGGTCATCCGCCAGGACCACCCGGACGTGGTGTACAAAAACGAGACCGGCAAGAACCGGGCCATCATCAACCAGATCCTCGCGTGCCACGAAAAGGGGCAGCCCGTTCTGGTGGGCACGGTCTCCATCGAGAAGAGCGAATATCTCTCCCGCCTGCTGAAAGCCCGGGGCGTGCAGCACACGGTGCTCAACGCCAAGTACCATGAAAAAGAGGCGGAGATCGTGGCCCAGGCCGGCAAGCTCGGCGCGGTCACCATCGCCACCAACATGGCCGGCCGCGGCACGGATATCATGCTGGGCGGCAACGCGGAGTTCATGGCCCGGCAGGATCTGCGCAAGGCGGGCTATGACGAGACCGTGATCGCCGAGGCCACCGGCTACGCCGAGACGCAGGATGAGACCATCCGGGAGGCCCGCGCTCTCTTTGCCGAGCGCATGGCC
>CACYOR010000169.1 GCA_902775985.1 Oscillospiraceae bacterium | reverse complement strand
TGTTCTGCCTGCAGTCTGCTTTGCAGGTCGTCGATCAGCGCCTGCAGGGATACGGACTTCAGCTGCGCACGCATAGCCTCGCTCACGGCGTCCAGCTTGTCGTCCAGCACGTCGTGGACATGCCGCCCGACCGGACAGGAGGGGTTCGGGTTCTCATGGAACCGGAACAGCGCTTCCTCTTCCTCCACAGCCCGGAACACATCAAGCATCGTAATATCTTTCGGCTCCTTATTGAGATGCGCGCCGCCGATCCCGGCGTCCACCGTGACCAATCCAGCAGCCTTCAGTTTCCCCAAGGTGTTGCGGATGATGACGGGATTCACATTGACGCTGCCCGCGAGAAAATCGCTGGTCAGCTTCTCGGTTCCGTCAAAGGTGTGGATGCAGAGAAGCACATGGACGGCGATGGGCAGACGGGAAGAAAACTGCATGGTATCAACTCCTTTAGCGCCCCTCATTTTATCAGAATCAAGATGTAATGTCAACGATTACAACAATAAAAAGTTTTTTCGATGTAACTATTGACATTACAACGGACCTGTGTTATATTCGCGTTGTAAGCAAATCAATTACAACAAAAAACAAGAGGGGGCACCTAACATGAAAAACATTCTCATCGTCAACGCAAGCAAGCGCCGCATCGGCAACTCCTATACGCTGGAGAAGCGCATCGCCGAGCAGCTGGAGGGAAAGGCCAATGTGACCGCCTTTCGCATCGGGGAGAAGGACGTTCGCGCATGTCTGGCCTGTGACGGCTGCAAGCGCCAGCACACGCCCAACTGCGTCCAGAAGGACGATTTCACCGCTTTGATCCCGGAGCTTGACGCCTGCGACGCCATGCTGATCCTGGCCCCTGTGCATTGGGACCAGTTCCCGGCGCAGCTCAAGGCTTTCCTGGATCGCACCTATTCCTTCATGGACTTTACCCAGCCGGACTTCTCCATGGCCGGCCGCAAGGACAAGAAGCTGGGCGGTTACTTCTTTGCCGGCTTCGGCCCCGTGGACGTGTACACCAACATGGTCGAGACCAATCTCAAGAGCTTTGCCACGGCCGGCTTCCGGGATTACAAGGCCCATGTGGCGGGCAACGCCAACGTTCCGGGCAGCATCCTGGAAAAGCCCGAGGATCTGAAGGCTGCCGACGAAATGGTGGAGTGGCTGCTGGCCTGATCCGACTTTAGAAAACCAGATCAACATCTTCAGGGCGGGGTGAAAGTCCCCACCGGCGGTACAGTCCGCGAGCTCCCAGGAGCATGAACCGGTGCGATTCCGGTACCGACAGTCACAGTCTGGATGGAAGAAGAACAAGACGCTCTGAGCGGGCCTACCCGGTCAGGGCGTTTTTGCCCTCCGCTGAAAGGAGATAATCCTCATGAAACAATCCAACCGCAAGCTCCGCACCCTTGTCGGTGCCGCGATGCTCTCCGCAGTGGCCTTTGTGCTGGCCTTTCTGGAATTCCCGGTACCCTTGTCGCCGCCCTTTGCCCGGATGGATCTCTCCGATTTGCCCGCGCTCATCGGCGCCTTTGCGTACGGGCCGCTGTGGGGCGTTTTGATCGAGCTGATCAAGAACGCTCTGCAGCTGACTTCCACGGTTACCGGCGGCGTGGGGGAGCTGGCAAACTTCCTCATGGGTGCCGCCTTTGTGCTGACGGCCGGGGCGATCTATCGCTTCCACAAGACCAAAAAGACCGCACTGCTCGGCTGCCTCGCGGGGAGCCTGGCCATGGGGATCGCAGCCGCGCTGGCCAATTACTATATCCTGCTGCCGCTCTTCGAGCAGTTCATGCCGCTCCATCAGCTGATCGCCTCCTTCGAGGCTTTTATCCCTTTCATTCACTCGAAGCGGGACATCGTGCTGTATAACGCCCTGCCCTTCAATGTGCTGAAAGGGCTTGCCATCAGTCTGATCACCATGTTAAGCTACAAGAGCTTGAGGCCGATCCTTAAGGGGAGGGAAACGACATGACAGCAAAAGAGTATCTCCAACTCATCTCCGACGAGATCCATACTACCATTGTCGCCACGGTGGACGACGAAGGACTGCCCGTCACGGCGGCCATCGACATGATGATGAGCGACGAGAGCGGTCTGTACTTTCTCACGGCGCGGGGCAAGAGCTTCTATGACCGCCTGACAAAGCGGGGGTATTTGGCTCTCACGGCGCTGAAAGGGGAGGACACCATGCACTCGCTGGCCGTCTCCCTGCGCGGGAAGGTGCGGGAGCTGGGGCCCGAGCTGCTGCCGGTGC
Source organism: Oscillospiraceae bacterium (assembly GCA_902775985.1). Lineage (GTDB taxonomy): Bacteria > Bacillota > Clostridia > Oscillospirales > Oscillospiraceae > Limivicinus. Next base: position 2,271 of record CACYOR010000169.1, on the reverse strand, counting down.
TGTTTGAGAAGAACCCCTATATGGCGGAGATCTATCCCACGGAGGCCTCCCGCGAAGCGCTGACGGTCTTTCAGATCTACGAGGGAAGCGGGGAGTACTTCGACCTGTCCAAGCGGCCTATCGAGCGGGCGAGCTTCTCCTTCGGCGGTGCGGAGAGCAAAGCGGAAGGCTATACCATCACGGACGCCTGCATCGGCTGCGGCAGCTGCGTGGCTGTCTGTCCGCAGAGCTGCATCACCGGCGGGGAGCCGCCCTTCATGATCCGGCAGGAGCACTGTCTCCACTGCGGCAACTGTCTGCGGGCCTGCCCGGTCGGAGCAGTCATAAGAAAGTAAGACCCTCAGAGGAGGAAAACTATGTTTACCATTTGCAAAGGCAGTCAGAATATCGTAGAGGAGACCTTGACGGATAAAGCCGCCAATGTGCGTAAGCTCCTGCAGAACGCGGACGCGATCATCATCGGTGCAGGAGCAGGCCTCTCCACCGCGGCCGGAATCGAATACGCTGGGCCGCGCTTTACCGAAAATTTCAAGGATTTCATCGAGCGCTACGGGATGACGGACATGTATAGTGCCGGCTTCTACCCCTTCCGAACCGAAGAAGAGAAGTGGGCATACTGGTCACGCCACATACGGATGAATCGTTATGACGCCCCCGTGGGCGAGCCGTACAGGCAGCTGCTCAAAATGGTGGAGGGAAAGCCCTACTTCGTTATTACCACCAACGTGGACGCACAGTTTTATAAAGCGGGCTTTGACCCTCTGCGCATCTGGGCGGTGCAGGGAGACTACGGAAAACTGCAGTGTGCCTGCGGTTGCCACGATACGCTCTACGACAACCACGACCTTATTATGGAGATGTGTGAAAAGCAGCGGGATTGCCGTATCCCCTCGGATCTGGTGCCTCACTGCCCCCGCTGCGGGGAACGCATGGAGATCAACATCCGCAAGGATATGTATTTCGTTCAGGATGCGCAGTGGTATGCCGAACAAACGGAATAAAGTTGTCTTCCTGGAGTTGGGCGTCGGCTACAATACGCCGACCATCATTCGTTACCCCTTCGAGCAGATGGCGGCAAACTGGCCACAGGCTACGCTGGTGCGCATCGGCCGCAGCCAGGCGAGCGTCCCAAAGAAGTTGGGAGACAAAGGTATTTCGATTGACGATGGTATCCAGACCGCGCTGAATGAAATTGGATAGAGTTAAGAAATGGAACAGGTTAACATAACTTAGACACCTTTTGGCGCAAATACCATTCTCTGGTTTATGAGGCGAATATCCCCGTTTTTCCTGTAATTTCAACGAAAAGTCGCTCCCGCATGGTCGAAAGGATCATGCGGGAGCTCTTTTTTTACCTAAATAGTTTAGTTTTTTTAGGCACCTTTTGGTTCAAATATGCTGTGCAAAAGTCTCGCTTAAAGTAAGAGGCAGAAGGCTTCGAACCAGAAAATGATGTTAGTATCGGTCAAAATGATAGAGGGGATAGCATCCAATGCTAGGTGCGATAATCTGAGACATTCATTATCCTGTATGAGAATATGGCTTCGCTTAAGAAGCTGCTCCGCGACCACGTGTAAAAGCAATAGCCGGTGATAGGCTCAGGGGCTTATCACCGGCAAACTATATTTGAAACTCGCGTGCTTTCATATATAAAAATGTTCACAAATTGTTCACGTGAAAATTAGCACTCTCGGCTTGACAGTGCTAAAAATGGTGGTATAATCATAATCGAACAGAGGAACGAAGATCGAATAGATGACCTCCATCCCCCTTGCTCAGGTAACATGAAATGCGATGCATATCAAAGGAGGTATGACTTATGTTGCCGAGTATTTTTGGAGAGAGTTTGTTTGATGACTGGATGGGCTTCCCGTTCAGAGGCTTTGAATCCGACGTGGATCGCAAGCTGTATGGCAAACATGCGGCTCATGTGATGAGGACCGATTTGAAGGAACACGATGAAGGCTATGAGCTGAAGGTGGACCTGCCGGGCTTCAAGAAGGATCAGATCAATCTGCAGCTGCAGAACGGTTACCTGACGATCACCGCGTCCAAGGGCCTCAATGAAGAGGACAAGGACAAGAAGGGCAAGATCGTTCATCAGGAACGCTATGAGGGCTCCATGACCAGAAGCTTCTATATCGGCGAGAATGTTAAGGAAGAAGACGTCCAGGCCAAGTTTGAGGACGGCGTCCTAACGCTTGATTTCCCGAAGGAGAAGCCGGTGGCGCTTCCGGAGCGTAAGACCATTCAAATCCAAGGATAATCATT
>CACYOR010000168.1 GCA_902775985.1 Oscillospiraceae bacterium | reverse complement strand
AACTCCTTTTTGCGTCTCGTATTCTCACTTTTTTCCCATTTTCATGCCGAAGTCCCCGCTTTCGTCTAACGAAAACAGGGACTTCTTTGACACTCTGAAACGTGCCGATTTCGTGAAGAAATCGGCACGTTGTTCTTTTATATAGGGATTATCTCTTGAGGCCCGCGTTCTCCGGTTTCCAGAGAGACTCGTAGGCAAAGCCGGTCACCTTTTCCAGCGCCGCTTTTTCCTCCGCGCTCGCCTTTCCGGCCTCCGTTCCCTTGCGCCGGGCGATGTCCTTCTGTACGAAGTCGAACTCTTTCCCGGTGATCGGGAAGAAGAGATTCACCAGGATCAGAAACAGGGTGAGGATGGCGGGGGCCAGGATGAAGATGAGGGCGATGCCCTTCTGCGTCATCACGGACTGTCTGGCGCCTGTGCTGGCCAGAACTTCATCATAACCGACAGCCGCCAGCAGGAAGCCGATCAGGGCCGCGGACAGGCCGGAAGAGACCTTCCGGATAAAGGTCGCCATGCTGGAGACCACGCCGGGTCTGCGCACGGAGGTAATGAGCTCGTCCACGTCCGTCATGTCCGCCATCACGGCGAAGATACCGGTCAGGGAGCCGGCGTTGCCGAAGCCCACCAGTGCTGTCAGGGCCAGGATCGGGAGCAGGCTCGCCCCCTCATGGGAGAAGAGATAGAGCCCGGCGATGCCGATCAGGCGGACCGGCGCGCCGATCATGATCGCCATCTTCTTGGAGGTATGGCTCATGATCGGGCCGAACACCGCCATGCCCAGCAGCTGCGAGATCATGAGAGCCGCCATGATGTAGGTGAAATAGCCGTTCTGGTAGGCGTTGAGCACGTCGTCCACGTAGTAGACCGCCATGCCGGAGATGAAGTCCATGCCGCACTGGCCGAACAGATACAGGCCGAGGAACAGACGGAAGGAGCGGTTTTTGAACACGCTCACAGCCTGGGGAAAGCTCTCCTTCATGGTGGAGCGGACAGGCTCCTTCTGCTTTTCCCAGGTGCCGAAGAAGACGGTGATTGATGTAATGAAGAACAGCACGCCGAACAGCAGCGCGCAGCGCAGGTAGGAAGCGGGATCCAGATTGTCCTTGATCATAAAGGTCGGGACGATGCCGCAGACCATGGCGCCCAGCGTCGACCAGACCATGCGCATGTTGGAGAACTTGGAGCGCATGGTATAGTCATCCATCATGTCGGGCAGCAGGCCGCTGTAGGGCACGGAAAAGATCGTAAAGCCGGTGCTGAAGAGGCAGTACATCACGATGTAAAAGACATACATCACCGCGATGGACGGGGTGGACACCCGCAGCCACATCAGAACGAAGGTCACCGCGGAGGCGATGCTGCCGATCAGAATGTAAAAGCGCTTCGGTCCAAAACGGGAGCTGGTGCGGTCTGTGATATTGCCCATGATCGGGTCCGTGATCGCATCCCAGATTTTTCCCACCATGGGGATGGTGCCGGCCAGAGCGGTGGGCATGCCCAGCGCTTTCGTGAGGAACACCGCAAAAAAGGAGTTGATGATGACAAAGCATCCGCCTCCGAAGAATTCGCCGATCCCGTACATCACCCGGCTGAAAAAGCCGTAACTGGGCGTCCTGCCGCTGATTCTCTCTTTCATAGTCTCCTCCTCATTATCGCGTCTGCACTGCGCAGATCACTCTCTATCCAGCATTTTACCAAAAAACCTTCCCTGCGGCAACGGCAAAGTAAGAAATCGGTAAAGGAAAAACAGAAGGGAATTCGGCCGCATGGCCCCGGGTTATCGCTTCGCGCCGCCTTGCGGTGCCCGGAATTTCTGTGCCGCCACAGCGGACGGCTTGAAATTCCGACCACTGCGGATAAAGCGCTGCCGCTGCATCCGCCTCCGGCGGTGCGGCAGCGCTTTTCCCAACGAGCTTCGCTCGCCGGTCTCAAAACCCAGCGAACGTGGGCGCAGATTGTTCCCTGAAATGGCATGAAGAAAGCACCCGTCTGATGAACGGGTGCTTTCTTCATGTGTCTTGTGCGCCCAAAAAAGATATCCGTCAAACTTGCCCTTTCCCCTCGTTTTCAACGAAAAAACGAGGCTTTTTTCTTATTCAAGCGCATTTTTTGAGTTCGCCCGAAAAAGATATCAAATGACTTCTCTGTTTCTACTGAGGTCACGTTCTACTGAGGTCACGCATATGACTCTCGGTCAGAACCGATTGTCCTCCATGAAAGCAAGCCTTTGCCAAATTAATTCTGGTCATAAATCCGTAACAAATCTGGTGTCTCTAAAAGTCAAGGAGTATCAGTGCTTTTGCGCTCCCAGCCGTTCTGGTGCATCTATGAAAACTTCATTTTTATCTATGATTTTCAATAACCCGAGATTAGGCAAAAGGAAACTGGTATAATGAGGATGGTCAGTACGGCAGACCTCTTATTTCCCCAGGTTGGAGAACCAGTTCTTCAGCTCTTCGCTCTTCTTGGCAACGGATTCTTTGAAGGCTTCGGACCGCTCTTCCCGCATCTTTTCTCTGGCTTCTCTGGCCATCTGTTTCTCTACTTCACGGGCATGTTCAACTTCCGCTGCGACCTCCGCAGCATCAAATCTGGTGATCGCTACTTCGAAGTTATTGAGCTTTGCGGTCAATGCGGTTTCATATTCTTCCTGAGCAAGCAGGATGATTGCCGTCTCTCCATCAAGAATACTGTCCCCGGCCTTTTCCAGCAGCGACGCGTTTTCCGCCATGTCATTCGCATCTACCGCGCCGCCGATCAGCATGCCCATACTGCCGCCCAGCAATACGCCAAGCGGGCCGCCGAGGATACCGACCAGGCTGCCGATCAGACTGCCTTTCCACGTGTCGTCACCGGTTGTGGCGCCGTTGACAAAGCCGTCCATGATGTTGAGTGTGCCGTTTTCTTTCTTCACGATGGCCGCCTGCGAAATGGTGTAGTTGGCATTGCTCGTCTCGCGCTTCAGCTCTGACAGTGCCTGATAAGCCTCGCTTTCCACTTTGTAGTTCACAAGAATCAAATTCTCTTTCATTTCAAACATCTCCTCTGAAATAGAAAGCGCCCCGCGGTTAAGCGGGGCGCTGGAGCAGGTATGATTATCCTTGGATCTGAATGGTCTTGCGCTCCGGAAGCGCCACCGGCTTCTCCTTCGGGAAATCAAGCGTCAGGACGCCGTCCTCAAACTTGGCCTGAACGTCTTCTTCCTTAACATTCTCGCCGATGTAGAAGCTTCTGGTCATGGAGCCCTCATAGCGTTCCTGATGAACGATCTTGCCCTTCTTATCCTTGCCTTCTTCTTCGAGGCCCTTGGAAGCGGTGATCGTCAGGTAACCATTCTGCAGCTGCAGATCGATCTGATCCTTCTTGAAGCCCGGCAGGTCCACCTTCAGCTCGTAGCCTTCATCGTGTTCC
>CACYOR010000167.1 GCA_902775985.1 Oscillospiraceae bacterium | reverse complement strand
ATTAACAGACTACTTCAACACCACAATTAGGCCGGCCGCCAGGCCGCATCGCGGCCGTTTAGATCCGCATCAGCGGCCGCTGGCCGCCGCAATACGCATCGTTCTCTCCTTTGCTGCAAAACAAGGCTTTTTAATAGTATACCACATCATTTCCTTGATCGTGGAATTTTTAGCGTTTTGCCCCGATTTTCCTACATTCTGGATATACGGGAGGAGGCCTTTTTTCTTGGTACGATACGGTCAGAACAAGTGAATGACCGTCCGAACTGAGATAAACCGCCAGGATCTCGCAAGAGGGAGCGCGGCCCCTTTGGGGCCGACGGCACAGCGCCGAGCAGGGTTGCCTGTCAGGAAACAGGGAGGGTAAAACGGCACGCGGCAAAGGAAGATTTCATTCTTAAATAACTGCTCTCACTTTTTGAGGGCGGAGAAAGGTGAACCCTGTGACAAGCATTTTTAAGGCCATGCCGGTACGCTGGAACAGCGGATCCGTGCCGTAGAATCCAGGCGAACAGCAAAATGGATCAGGCGGAGGAACGCTTGACCCGTCTGACCCGGGAAGAAAACGCAAGCGAAAAACATATTAAGGAGGATTCTGAATGGAACATTACAACTACAACGGAAAAGAAATCATCGGCATTGACCACGGCTTCGGCAACATCAAGTGTCGACATGTGGTCTTTCGCTCGGGCGTCAAGCACAAGGGCTTTGTCAGCGACAAGAGCCAGGATGAGGACTACTACATCCTCACCGTGGCGGCACTGGCAAAGGAACTGGAGTTCCGGCACATCACGGAATGTGAGGCCGTGCTGGCGGTGGGGCTGCCTATCCAGTGGATCGGCGCGCAGAAAGAGGCCTTTCGCAAATATCTAATGCGGAATGAACTGATCGAGTTTCGGTATCACGGGCAGGATTACCTGGTCCGTATCGACGATGTGCAGGTCTTTCCCCAGGGCTTCGCCGGAGTGGTGCAACGCCTGGGAGACTTCAAAGGCCTGAACATCCTGGCGGACATCGGAAACGGCACCATGAACACCATGCTCATCAAGGACGGCAAGCCCATGTCCAGCCGTTGCTACACGGACAAGCTGGGCGTGGAGCAGTGTATCATCCGCATGTCCAACGAGTTGCTCGCGGTCAGCGGCTTCGCCATGCCCTACGATGTGTGCGAAGACTTCCTTCGTAAGGGAAATGCAGATCTCGCAGAAAAATACACCTCGGTCATGCGCAAGGCTGCCGAGGAGTACTCGGACACGATCCTTGCCAAGCTCCGGGAATACGAGTTCAACCCGGAGATCATGCGCCTTACGGTCATGGGCGGTGGAGCCTGCATCCTCAAGCACTTCTGGAACGATGATGGTTGCCGCGTGCAGTATATCGAGGATATCTGCGCCACGGCCAAGGGCTATGAGCTGCTGGCTCTGAACAATCTGAAACGGAGGGATACGTGATGTGATATGAGAAAGAACGAGAAGACGCTGCTTCTGCGCTTCGATCTCTCCCGTAAAACAGACCGGGAGATCTGGGAATGGCTGCATGAAAAGAGCGAATCGCAGACGCTCTCCATGAACGCCTTCCTGATCGAAGGTCTGCGAAAGCTGATGGCGCAGGAGGCAAACGAAAAGCCGCTGGATGTACGCGCCCTGGCAGAGGAGCTCTGCCGGGAGATGTGTACCCAGCGGCTTTTTGTGCTTCCGGAGGGCGAGAGCCCGGAATCCACGATGGAGGCAGAGGAGGAAATCCCTGCCGACATTCTGGATTTTGCCAACAGCTTTTGATGCTTTCAAAATGATAGCACGCTCATCATGCGGTGCTTTCAATTTGAAAGCATGGATCGGCGGCACGGATGAGGCGGCGATCCGGCGAAGGGGTACAGGGGAAAAGCTGTTTCCCCTGTGCTCTCGGCAGAGCCCACGATGAATGGTACTTTGCAGCCTGTGGATGAAAGTACCATAGTGGGTTATTACACTTCCGCAGAAGTGATCCCCGGAACCCAAACGGTTCTCAAAAAAAGAAAAAGGAGGCGTTGCCCATGGCAAGAAATGACGGGATCGATCGCACCGTCGCCAGAAATCGCGATCTGAAAAAGAGCGACACCATCAAAGGCGCTCAGGCCCACAACGAACGTCAGAAGGAAATTTACTCCAACCCGGATATTGTCCCGGAGCGTACCCCGTTCAATGTTCATTTCAAAGAGCCGACCGGCTCCTACGAAGACATGTTCAAAGAATTGGAACAGCAGAAGGTCATCTCCACCTGGGGCCAGAAGCCGGACTCCACGAAATTCTGCGAGCTGATCTTTGACGTGAACTCCGCCTATTTCTACAACAACGGCGGCTACGAGTTTGCCAAGCAATTCTATGCCGACGCTTATGAAGCCGCGGTGAAGATCGTCGGAGGCGAGCAGTTTATCCTCTCCGCCGTCATGCACGCGGATGAGCGGAACCGGGCCATGTCCGAGGCGCTGGGTGAGGATATCTACCACTACCATCTGCATGTGGTCTATGTCCCGGTGGTGGAGAAGCAAATTCTCTGGTCAAAGCGATGTAAGGACCCGGCTTTGATCGGAACGGTTAAAGAGACGGTCATGCAGGTCAGCCGGAGCAAGAAGTGGGACTCCAAGCAGATGCTGGACGATCACGGTGAGCCGATGCTCACCGCCAGCGGGAAGAAGATGCTGAAAAAGTCCTACTCCGTCCTGCAGGACGATTTCTACAATCACATGGTCGAGGCCGGGTACACGGATCTGCAGCGCGGCGAGCGCGGCAGCACGGAAGAACATCTGACGGTGACCCAGTTTAAGGTGAAACAGGAAAAGCAGCGGCTTGCGGATATCTCCGCGGCCAAAGTCGAGGCACTGGATGATCTGGAAAAACTGGCCGAGGAAGAGAAGCAGAAGCAGGACAGCATCGCCCAGCTCAATGAGCAGGCGGACGCTGCCCAGGCCCGGGTGAACGAAATCGTGCCGAAGGTAAAAAACCTGGAAGAGCAGGCGCGCAAATATGCCTACGACGAGGAAGAGCGGCTTCCCCAGCCGGATGTGCTGGAGACGGCAAAAGCCTACCGGGAGCATAAGGCTAAGCCCGCCATGCGGAAGTTCCAGAAGGTTTACCTAGCCATCTATGAGGCCTACCAGGATCTAAAGCGCGCTTACAACAATCTGAAGAAAGAACTGGAGCGCGCGCTGGGCCGGGTCGCCACCCTGGAGGCCACGGTCGACCATATGATCGAGGAAAACGCGGAGAAGACCGTGACGGTCGAGAAATACGACACGCTCTGCCGTTCCTACGGAAAGGACTATATCGAAGGGCGCGTCCGGGAGATTTGGAACGAGGAGAACCTGCAAAAGCAGCAGCGTAAGCTTGCCCGTAAGAGCCCTGATCGAGACGCACGCTAATGGGCGGTCATGTTTGATCGCCCTATATTTTATCTAAGAGTCGGAATCATCTGTACGTACGTACAGATCTTTTGAACTCCACTACTATTTTAAGAAAGAAGGATTATTACCATGAATACAACAAGAAACGAGATCAAAGCAAGGATCATCGGCGCAGGCCTCACCATGCAGGAGACCCTGGATCGGCTCCACCGGCAGTACGGCTGGAGCGATTCCGCCTCCAACTTCTCCAACAAGCTGCAGCGGAATTCGCTGCGATACCGGGAAGTCGTGGAGCTGGCCGACGTGATCGGGTACGAGCTGAAATGGGTACCCAGAAAGCGAGGGGATGCGGATGACGACTGCCGACATTGATCGCATGCCCTATACCCTGAACGCCCAGCAGGTGGCGGAAATCCTCGGCATCGCCAAGAACTCCGCCTACACCCTGATGCACAGCGAGGGCTTTCCCACGATTCACATTGGACGGCGTCTCGTAGTGCCGAAGGAAAAGCTGCTCCAGTGGATGGACGATCAGCTTGAATAAGAGATATTCCAGCCGGGTTTCGACCCGACTGGAATTTTTTCATCAAAACACTTGAAAAATCGAGAAAGTTATGTAAACAATAGATCGGAGAAACACAATGCTCTGAGGAAAGGAGTTATTTTGGCAAAGAAACGCTGTAACGGCGAAGGCAGTATCAACAAAAGAAAAGATGAGCGCTGGGAGTGC
>CACYOR010000166.1 GCA_902775985.1 Oscillospiraceae bacterium | reverse complement strand
TTTGTATCCGATGAAGAACATCCGTTTAACGTTTCCTTCTTTGACCCGCATCAGCCGTAGGCCTCGCCGAACTGTTCGCCCTGGACGTCGACGACGTACTCCTCCTCGACCGGCAGCGGTTCAAAATCGCTCTCAAAGGTCTCGGCCTCGTTTCCTGTGGCGATGATATAGGTCGGCACAGGTTCCGGCATGGCTTGCAGCTCCGCCGCGGGCGTCACTTCCGGCTCGACCGCCGCGGCCGCTTCGGGCGTCGGCGCCGCAGTCTGTGTCTCTGCCGACGTCACAGGCACGGGCTCCGCCGTCGGTTCGACCGGCCGGTCCCCGCCGAAAAAGTAGCGCAGAGCCACGATCACCAGCAAGACGATAAGCAAAAAGACCAATATCCCTGTTTTTTTCATCATATCCTCCTTTTCACAGACCCCAGTCACGGATCAGCCGCTCCCGCCGCTCTACCGTTTCACGCTTCGTGAACGGTTCCGCCAGGAGCGCTGTTCCGTGTTTTCGTTTATGCGCCAGGCAATAGCCCCAGCGGTAGACCCAGGCCGCGGGCAGCAGCCAGGGCCGCCCGTCCACGAAGGCATACCAGGGGATAAGCTGCATGTCCTCATAGGGCGGGAAAAGCTTTTTCCTGGTCAGATCCAGCGCCGTGAGCCAGTAGGGCCCTTTGGCCCGTTTGACTTCCTTGGCCGTATGGGCCGCCGCGTTTTGTTTGTTTTTCAGGCCGAACACTCCATCCCGGAACATCTTTTCCGTGACGAAGGCCTCAAAGGCCGGGTCCAGCTGCCGCTCCGCCAGTGGGGATTCATAGCCGAACCAAGCCCGGCAGAGGGCAAAGCAGCTGGCCGCGAAGCCGCGCAGGCGCAGGGCTTCCAGCTCCGCCTTGACGCCCTCCCAGTCCAGCGTATCGTGGGCCCGGCAAAAGAAGACCAGATCCAGGAAAAAGCGAAAGCCCAAACCGCTGTTGGTGATGTGCTTGGCCATGTGGGTAAGCAGGAAGCAGAGCTGAAAGCCCGGCTCCCTGCCCCTCTCCCAGGCGTGGTCGAAATAGCCCCGGTAGTCGAAATCGTTGGCCAGGTACTCATAGAACATGTGGTCGTGCAGCTCAAACATCACGTCGCGCTCGGTGTAGGTCCAGACGGCGTGATTGTCGATGAAGCGGGCATAGCCCAGCGCTTTCATAATGGCGTCTGTCCCTTCCCGATCCTCCGTATGGATCAGCACGTCCAGATCGCCCATCGTGCGCAGCGCCGGGACGGGCCAGCAGTCCTTGACCGCCCAGCCCTTGAAGGGCAGCAGGGCGATCCCCTGCTCCGCCGCCTTTTCCGCAAAGGCCACCATGCAGGCAGCTCGGTTGGCGGCGTGATACACCTCGCTGTAAAAGCCAGGATGGAAGCGCTCCAGGGTCTCGCTCGAGGCGCCCCGATCCCGCAGGACCACGTAGCACAGGCCGATCAGAGACTGGCCCTTTGCAATCTCATACAGAGCCTCCCAGTCGAGTCCATCCGGGAGCTCCGCCTCCCCGCCGCCGGAAAAGTCCCGCATCAGGGCGAGAAAGGTCATCTCCTCCGCTCTCATGCGTCCTCCTCCAGGAGATAGCCGCTCTCCCGCAGCTTTGCGACATAACGCAGAAGCCCGGGCAGGAGGGATTGCACGGGGCTGCCCGTTTCCTTTTGGGCGCGGTCAAGGGCGGCCCTGAGCGTGCCCTCCTCGCACAGGATCGTCCAGTACTGCGTCCCCGCGTCATTCAGTTGTGTGATATCCGGGCAGCGGCCGCGCGCCTCACCAGTCGCGACAAGCAGATGCTCCCCGCAGACTTCGAGCAGCACCACGCCCGGTCTCGCTTTATATCGTTTCATACTCTGTCACTGTCTCATACAGCAGCCGCGCCGAAGCCTCGTCCCCCCGATTCCGGAGCTTCCAGACCGGCAGGCGCAGCATCGCTTCTGCCATGCGTCCGACCTCCCGTGCCTCTTCCTCCATCTCCGGGACATACAGAAACTCCCGGAAGAGCGGGAACACCGCCTCCCGCGCTGTGAGCCGCGACACGGTATTCTCTTGTGCCTGTTCCAACAGAACGATCCCCGCGAGCGCGCCGCCCGGGCCTCCAGGGAAGCGTTCCTTTCCCGGCCAGGGCGAAGGATGGACATATACCCTCTCCCCTCTCCGCTCCAGGATCGGCTTGTCCCCGCAAATGAGGGATACTTTCTCCCTGTACAGCGTTTTGAGCCATTTGTACTGCGTGGTTTTTCCGGTACCGCTTGGCGCGGTGATGAGCCAGGCCCGGCCGCCGAGCTTCACGGCCACGCCGTGATACACGACTCGCCCGTGGCGCAGCAGACAGCGCGAGGAGGCGGCCACCAGCAGGGAATACTCCTGAAAGGCCCCCGGCGCATCGGAGAGAGGCCCGCCGTCCCGGGCAAAATCCTCGGCGGTGACATATAGATCCACGTCCGCGTCCGCGTCCGGAAGCGTATACGGCTCGAAATACGCGGCCGTTTCGGCATGCTCCAACCGGAGCCGGAGAGGCAGCCCGGCCAGTTTGATTTCAATTTTCATTTTCATTTGGGAAAAGAGGCCACAGGACACCCCGTGGCCTCTCTTGTTGTGTGTTGTTTCGAGCTCAGCCCTGGATCCAGCCCTGGGACGCCGTCGTCCCGGAGCCGGCACCGGTCTGCAGGAAGTCCGGGACATTGTCCGCTGGATTAGTATCCGGGAAGTTTTTCACCCAGTAGCCGTCATCCCCATCGACCACGTTTTCCGTGCCGAGGTTGTCTTCTATCCAGCTGAAATCATATTCGTCACCAAGGAGATCCCAAGGGATGAGATAATAACCGTCCATGTTTTTATCCTCCTTTTCTCACGTTTCCGAGTAGGTGATACCCGGGCTCTGGAACTGACCGACAACGGTGCGGTTGCCCATCTCAACGGTACGGGTGAGCAAGCCGCTGACCTTCACGCCGTCGGGGGTCACGAAGTAAGGCTGATAGGTGAAGCTGTCGCCGCTGGGCAGCTCAGGCGGCTGCCACACAGGCAGGAACCCCGCGCTGACGCCGAAGGCGGAGTTGGGCGTGATCTTGGTTTTGACGCCGGTAAACTCGTTGCTGATGGTGTAGGAGGCCGCCAGCGCGATCCGGTTGCCGGTCGTGATATCCACAGCGTCAAGGCCGATGTCGTTGTAGTTCAGATCGTCGATGGCGCTCAGCAGGTACATCCGCACGATGCTGTTGTTGTTATGGGTGTCATAGACAACCACCATGTAGGGCTTGAGGTAGTCAACCGGAACCTCCTTGAGGTAGTAGGTCGCGCCCGCCGCCGGGGTCATGGCGTTGCCCGGGCCGCCTACGCCGCTGGAAAGCTGGGTGGCGGTAAAGGCCTTGCTCTTGAGCCACTTGCCCGCGCCGCCGGTATAGGCCGTGCCGCCG
>CACYOR010000165.1 GCA_902775985.1 Oscillospiraceae bacterium | reverse complement strand
TATGCGGTTGGCAGACCGTTCAAGGGCCTTTAGGCTAAGCCAGCCCAAGGCCCTTATAGGGCCTGTGCAAGCCACCCGCTATGCGGGTGGTCTTGACTTAGTCGAGCACGTAGGGCAGGAGAGCGATCTGGCGGGAACGCTTGATCGCCTCGGTCAGCTCGCGCTGATGCATGGCGCAGGTACCGGTGGTACGGCGGGGCAGGATCTTGCCGCGCTCGGACAGGAAGCGGCGAAGCTTCGCGGTATCTTTGTAATCAATGTACGTGGCCTTGTCCACGCAGAACTGGCAAACTTTTCTGCGTTTGCGGTTCTTGGGGTTGTTCTTATCGAAAGCCAAAGCGGTATCCTCCTATCAATAATTTTGGGAGCCAACTGCGAATGTTACGCGATTGAGAGCGGCCGCCCCAAAAGAGTTCAATCGTTTTTGACACGGCTTTGCCGCGGCAAAAACACCTTGAGACGAGCCTCGCGAGTCTCTCAATTGCGAAACGCCGTTTCGCAATTGACGGGTTTAGAACGGCAGTTCGCCGTCGCTATCGTCCAGTTCCGAGAACGCGGAGGGCGCGGGAGCGCTGCTGCGCGGGCTGCTGTCGTAGCCGTAACCGCCGTTGCCGCGATTGCTGTCGTAGCTGTTGCGGTTGTTATCGTAACTGCCGTAGCTGCTGTTGGACTCACTGTCACGACGACTCTCGCCGAAGTAGACGTTGTCAGCGACGACTTCCCAGCTGGTGCGGTTGTTCCCGTCGCGATCCTGCCACTTGCGGGACTGCAGGCGGCCGGAGACCACGATCATGCTTCCCTTGTGGAAGTACTTGGAAACAAACTCACCGGTCTGACGCCAGGCGACGCAGTCGATAAAATCGGTCTGCCGCTCGCCGCCGTCGCGCCCGCCGAAATCACGGTCGACCGCAACGGTGAAGGACGTCACGCTGACACCGGACTGCGTGCTGCGCAGCTCGGGGTCCCGGGTCAGGCGACCCATGATGGTGATGTGATTGAGCATCGGGATCTCCTTTACTCTGCACGCAGGGTGATCAGGCGACGCAGGATGCCATCGGTGATACCGAGAATACGATCCAGCTCAGCCGGGAACTCCGGGCCGCTGGTGAACTTCATCAGCACATAGTAACCTTCGGTCAGGTAGTTGATCTCATAAGCGAGCTTGCGCTTGCCCATTTCCTCCAGCTCCTCCAAAGTACCATTTGCCTCAACAAGCCCCTTGAACTTCTCAACAACCGCTGCGGTCTCCTCCTCGGAGAGCTTCGGGCTGATGATGTACATAACCTCGTACTTTTCGCTTGCTTTTGCCATGGTTGCACCTCCTTTTGGTCTTTTGGCCCTCCCTCGCAGGGGAGAGCAAGGATAGTCTGCCTCTTGGACAGGCCATATTATTATACCGGTTTTTCCCGGAATGTCAAGCATTTTTGCGAAGTTTTTCCCGGCTTTTCCGCTGCTTTGTTCACGCTTTTTCTCTTTTTCGGCTGGGAGGAACGTGGTATACTTAGCTCATCCCCATACAAGGAGAGACCGCCATGAAAAAAACACTGTTATTCTTTCTGCTCCTGTGCCTGCTGCTGAGCGCCGCGGCCTGTCAACGCGCCGTGCCTGCGGCCCCCGCGGCGACGGAGACGCCTGCGTCGGAACCGGAGGCCACAGCAGAACCGGAGAGTGATGCGGAGGGAATCCGCTTCACCACCACCGACCGGGAGGGAGAGACCTGGGATGAGAGCGTCTTTGCCGAGCACAGCCTGACCATGATCAATTTCTGGGAACCCTGGTGCCCGCCCTGCGTGGGGGAGATGCCGGAGCTGGAGAAGCTGTATGAAAGCTACGCCGAGCAGGGTTTCACGATCCTGGGCGTCTACAGCACCGCGGACAGGGAGGACGAGGTGGACGCGGTACTGGCCGAGTGCGGCACCAGCTATCCCATCCTGCACTACTGCCCGGATTTTGACATCTTCCAGTCCGGCTATGTGCCCACGACGGTCTTTGTGGACAGCCGGGGCCAGCTGGTCGGCGAGATGCAGATCGGCGCTCTGAGCTATGAGGGCTGGGCTGCCCTGGTGGAGGCTCTGCTGTAAGAGGCAATTTGTTCATCCTGTAGTTCCGACCCTTGCGGTCGCCCGTTTCCCGGCGGTTCCGCAACCGGGAAAACGGGACGTCCGGAGGCCGTCCCCTACGCGACGAACCCACATTTCCGCGTCGTAGGGGCCGGCGTCCCCGACGGCCCGGCCGGGGATCTTTTGTAAAAACCAATAAAAAAGGCGCGTCCGATCGGACGCGCCTTTGCCATGCCTGCGCCTTATTTCTTATAGCCGGTGGTGAAGTCGATGACGTTGCGCAGCTCCTCGCCCTTGAGATAGGCCGCAAAATTGGCAAGGCAGATGGACACGATGTTCTCCAGTGTCACCGGCAGATGGAAGCCGCCGGAGATGTGGGGGGTGATGATCATGTTGCGCTGCTTCCAGAGGGGATGGTCCGCGGGCAGAGGCTCGACCTCCGTCACGTCCGCGGCGGCGCCGGCGATGACGCCCTGCTCCAGCGCGCGGCAGAGGGCCTCGCCGTCCAGGGCGGTGCCGCGGCCGCAGTTGATGAAGTAGGTGCTGGGCTTCATCTTGGCATAGCGCTCGTCATTGAAGAGGTGATAGGTGCTGGCGGTGCCGGGCAGGAAGCTGCACACCACGTCGGCCCGGGGCAGAACCGTGTCCAGCTCGTCGGTGAGGCAGAGCTCATCCACGCCCTCGGGGCAGGCGGAGAGGCGGCGCTTCACGCCGATCACATAGGCACCCACCGCGTGGGCCAGGCGGGCGTACTGCAGGCCGATATCGCCCAGACCGACGACCACCACCGTGGCGCCGCGCAGGGAGCTGACCATGCCCTCATCGCCCCAGACGGCCTTGGCCTGGTCGTCCCGGTACAGGTGGAGCTTCTTGATCAGACTCCAGGTCAGAGCAAAGGCGTGCTCGGAGACGGCCTGCCCGTAGGCGCCGGTGCAGCTGCAGAGAGCCGTGCCCTCTTTCAGCACGCCGCTCTTCACATAGCCGTCCGCGCCGGAGGCGGCCAGCTGCAAAAACTCCAGATTTGCGGAGGCGTGGATCATGCCGGGGGCGGGATTGCCGAAGATGATGTTGGCGTCCTGGATCTGCGCCTCGGTCACTTCGCTGTCCTTCACATAGCTGTAGCGATAATCGGGGGCCAGGGCCTCCAGTTGCGCTTTCTGCTCCTCGCTCAGAGGGATAAGAACCAATACCTTTTTCATGGCACAGCCTCATTTCTTGTTATTGATAAAAGGACTTCGCTGCTTTCAGTATAATACAGAAGCTGTCCCTTTTCAAGCACGGATGCACAGCAAAACCCGGCGTTCACAAAAACGCCGGGTTTGCCGTCAATATTGCAGCAGCGGGGCCGAGCCGTCGTCCTGCTGCTTGGTGATGGAGCGGATCTCCGCCTCATAGCTGTAATGCTCGTCCACCTG
>CACYOR010000164.1 GCA_902775985.1 Oscillospiraceae bacterium | reverse complement strand
TTCAGGGCCATTTCGTGGGTGACCTCGTCCCGCACATTGGCGATGATGTGGGCCTTGGCCTCCTCCACGGTGAAGCCGGAGATCTTTTCCAGCATCTCCAGCTGGCTTTTCTTGACAAGAGCCACTTCCTGCTGCTGCGCTTCCACAGCGGCGATCTTGTTGCTCAGCGTCTCGCTCTTTTTCTCGATCGCGTCGGTCTTGCGGTCGAGGGATTCTTCCTTCTGCTGCAGGCGGCGTTCCTGCTTCTGGACCTCGGCGCGGCGCGCCTTTTCCTCCCGCTCATACTCGGAGCGGGCTTTGTGTATTTCTTCCTTTGCCTCGACGAGAGCTTCACGCTTTTTGCTCTCGGCCGTTTTAATCGATTCGTTTATGATCCGCGTGGCCTCTTCCTCGGCGCTGGCGATCTCATGCTCGGCCACCTTTTTCCGGTAGGTATAGCCGATCAGAACGCCCAGGGCCGCAAAGACGACGATAAGAATAATCGCTAAAAACAATGGCATCGTAAGTAAACACACCTCCATTCTTTCAGAATTTTGCGGTGGTTACTGCTTTTTTGATCTAAGGCAGCAGCGCACAATTCGGCAAGAGCGAATTGCGAGAAAATCCGGGAAGTTGATCGTGGCGCGTTTTTGCAGGAATACTCTGTGTATTTCAAGAAAACGCGACGGGATCAGAGCACGGATTTTCCGGAAGGCGCCGCGGACGCAATTGTGTGGTGTTGCCTAAAAGCAAGACAGGCCATCAAGCGCACCTGTCGAAGTTGAAAGGAACGGTATTGCACGGGCATTCCCCAAATACCCATACAATAATATTCGATCTATTCTACCGTTTCTCAAGAGTTATGTCAAGCAAAAATCCGAGGAAAGAGCTAAGTTTTTTCTGCTGTTGCGGGTGCGGCTTTTTCTGTGGTATAGTAGACGCAGCTCAAAAAAAGGGGAGTGGAACGCCGTGGCCAATCTGCTGCTTGTAGAGGACGATGAGGAGATCTGCGAGATACTGCAGTTCTATCTGCTGGAAAATGAGAGCTATCAGGTGACCATCGCCCACAGTGCGGAGCAGGCTCTGCCGCTGATCCGCCTGCGGCGCTTTGATCTGGCCCTGCTGGATGTGCAGCTCCCGGGCCGGGACGGCATCGAGCTCTGCGAAGAACTCCGCAAGCTCTCCAACTGTCCGGTTATCTTTATCAGCTGTCTCAGCGACGACGATACCATCATCCGCGCCCTGAACATGGGCGGGGACGACTATCTGGTCAAGCCTTTCCGCCCTGCGGTCCTGCTGGCCCGGATCGAGGCCAACCTCCGCCGCGCCCAGGCTCTTCGGCCGGAGAGCCCGCATCTTCGGGTCGGGGAGCTGGAGATGGACACGGCCACGCGCACGGTCTATAAGCGGGGCGAGGCCCTTGTCCTCTCACCCACGGAATACGAGATCCTGTATTATCTCATGGTCAACCGTGACCGCTTTGTCACCTTTGACGAGGTGTATCAGAGCGTCTGGCAGCGGCCCAGCCTGGGCGATGTACGCGCCCTGTTTGTGCATGTGAGCCATCTGCGGCAGAAAATCGAGGATAATCCGGCAAAACCCCTCTATCTGCGTACCCATTTGCGCGACGGTTATATCTTCTCCGAGCCCTCTTCTTCCGCTGCGCAGGGCAATTGAATGCAGAAGGCGGAGCCCTGCCCCGGCTCGCTCTCCACACGGATGCTGCCCCCGTGCCGCTTGACGATCTCGGCGGTAATATACAGACCGAGGCCGGAGGACTGCTGCTTTCCGTGCCGGTTGGAATAATAGGCGTCGAAGATCCGCCCCTGCTCCTCGGGGGCAATGCCGCAGCCCGTATCCCGGATCGTCACCCGGACCTGATGTGCCTCCTGACAAAGGCTGATGCGGATCGTCCCGCCGTCGGGCGTGTTGATCCGGGCGTTGTCCACGATGTTCTGGAAGGCCTGACGCAGGTAGAGCCGGTCGGCCTGCAGGAAAACGCCCTCCGGCAGCTCCAGCTCCAGACGGAGCTCTTTGCCCTCCTGGCCGGCGGTGGGCGTCTCCGCTACCGCGCGCAGCAGCTGACCGAGGTTTACCGGGGCAAACTGCAGGTGAACCATGTCGGCGTCCATCTGTGTCACAAGAAAAATATGATCCATCAACTCGCCTGCGAAAATGGCCTTTTCGCGGGCTTTTTCCATATATTGCCGGGCCTGCTCCGGGTTTCGGTCGACGGAGCGCAGGGCCATGTCACTGTAGCCGGAGAGGGAGAAGAGCGGGGTTTTCAGGTTGTGCAGCATGCTGCGCACAAACAGCGTCTGCTGCCGGGTCTTCTGGCGGATCTTGTTCTCCAGATCCACGTTCAGCTCGTCTGCCTCCTGGAACTTTCGGGCAAAGATTTTCCCGACCACGGCGAAGAAAGCGATCACGAAGATGATCGACACCACGCCCCGCAGACGGATGTACAGGTTGACGTCTCCCGAGGGGATGAGACCCAGCTCACAGAGTTCGTCAAAGAGCCGCAGCGTCACCGTCAGGACCCAGGCCGCAAGCAGAAGATTCCGTTCGCCGAGGGCCGTCTCCGGCAGGCGCAGGAAGCAGACCAGGTAGCAGAGATAGAGAACCACGTAAAACACGATGCCCGCGATCGCCGCCGGAACCGGGCGGGTGTGGAGAAGGACACAGGGAAGGGCGGCCAGCGCCGCGTACCAGGGGAAGGGCAGGCGGCCGATGCGCACCTGAACAAAGCTCTCCATGATCTTGTACTGCAGTACGGCGGTAAAAAGCTCACTTACAATCAGATAGGTATTGCCCTTGCCCAGAAAGCTCAGCCCCGGGATCCAGGTCACGACAGTGAGCAGATAGCTGACGCGGTAGTAATTCCCGCGGAAAAAGCAGAGAAGGGCCAGCCACAGCAGATAGCGCTCGCTGTGCTTGAAAACAAGCAGCAGCAGGGAGAGCAGCATAATGGCAAAGCAGAGACCCTGAACGTAGGCATTGAGCTGAGCGGAGGTGGTCTGAAAATCCAGGATCTGCTCATAGGAACCGAAATACACACAGGCGTTGGTAGGGGGCATGCTCTTTCCGGCATAGGAGATCACGACGGAAAAATCGCCGCCTTTTTCCGCGTTGGGCTCCAGGGAACAGATGCTTCCCCGGTAGACGTCTTTGACCGCGCCGCCCTCTCCGTTGAGCGTGACTTCGCTGGAACGCGGGAAATACAGATAGGCCAGGCGATCGCAGTGCAGGCTCAAGGCGCGGCAGGCCCGACCCGTTTCGTCTTCGTAGTAGCGTCCGCCCATCAGAAGGACCGGTCCATCCTCCGGGATGTCCGTCAGCGCGGCGACCTGTGCCGCATCCAGCCGAGGCGTCTTCACATTGAGCTGCCAGAGCAGCGCTGTCAGAGCCAGAGCGAACAGCGCGCACACCAGCAGTACCCCAAGCCCATATCGGCGCTCTTTCACCGGTGCCGCCTCCTCTCGTCGTTTCTCCTTTGTATTATAAA
>CACYOR010000163.1 GCA_902775985.1 Oscillospiraceae bacterium | reverse complement strand
AAAACGCTGCGGGCTTACGCTTTTCCTTGCGTTTTCCGACCGCTGCACAAATTGCGCCCCGCCTTCTTCTGCCACCGGCAGCGGCGGAGCGCAATTCCTTAATGCCTGCGCTTTCAATGTTTGCCTTTATAGCCGTTGCTCGGCTTGGCGTCCGCGTCGTAGTTAAAGGGATTGCGGATGTCAAAATCCAGCACCCAGGCGCAGAAGGGGACGTCGTCATAGTCCTCCAGCAGACGGAAGATCAGCCGGGTGATGGCCCGGGCGATCAGCGCCGAGACCAGACCCACCAGCACGGCAAACAGCACGTCCGAGGGATAGTGGGCCATGAGATAGTTCCGGGAGGCGGCCATCAGCAGCACCCAGATCACCGTCAGGACGATCCACCGGGGGCGGCGGCGCCGGTCGATCAGGCAGAGCCCGGCCAGCCCCGCCGTGGCGGCGGTCACATGGCCGGAGGGGAAGGAAAAGCCGTCCTCCGCCGGGGCGCCCACGGCCTGCCAGTACTGGCGGTAAACTTCCAGGGTCTCAAAAGGCCGCGGGCGGGCGACCCAGTCCTTCAGCACGAAGTTCGTGAGGATGGCGCCGCAGGCGATGGCGCCGAACATGCACACGCCGATCTTCCGGCTGCGGGGGAAGAGCATCAGCACCAGGGACAGCAAAATGAGCAGCAGGCCCTTCTCCCCCAGCAAAGTGACCAGTTTCATCAGCGGCGTCAGCACCGTGCCCAGCTTCTCCGCCATCAGATGCTGAGCGCCCAGAAGCACGCTGTCAAAGCCGGCAAAAGTCGTATTCAGCCAGGCGGCCGCGGCGGTCAGTTCCATGTCTCGATTCCTCCCTTATCCTCCGGTTTAAACTCGGAAAAGTATTTGTCGTATTCCTCCTGGGTGCAGTCAAAGCGGATGCGCAGCACATCGCTGGTCAGATAGAACCAGTGGCTCTGCACGGTCTGCTTGAGGAAGTCCACCTGGCTCTCCCAGGTACCCGGGGAGATGTCCCAGCGGGCGTGGTTGCGCGGGATTTCGGGGGCCAGCAGCTCCTCAAATTCGCAGATCTTCTGCAGCACATGCTCGTCCGAGAGGGTGGTGCGCCCCAGCTCGGCATAGCGGCTCAGGAGCCTCTCCCGGAAGGCGGCGTTGCGGCCCAGATAGCGCAGGATGGTGGGCAGCTCGCCCTCGTTGCCGATGGTCAAAAAGCAGTCGCTCAAATGGAAGAAGCAGATATCCAGGTCGTAATAGGCCAGCTGCCAGGCCCCGCCGTTCTCCGGCGAGGAGAACATGCGGTAGTTGGTGTAGATATCCTGGTCGGCGGCGTAGCCCTCAAAGAGCACCCAGTCGATCAGGCTGTCCAGGTTCAGATAGCGGCCCAGCTCCTCATAATTCTCATCCAGGGTCATGTCGTGGCTCTCCACGAAGTCCACCGTGTGGATGTAGAAGTCCGAGCCGGAGCCCGCCGGCGGGTTCACGTGGGCCACGCTCTCCTTGCTCACGCCGGCGTGGGAGGCATAGAACTGGCGGGAGAAGTCCTCTTTCAGGGCGTAGATCCCGTAGTAATCGCCGTTGACGTAGAGGATGCAGAAGCGCGTCGCCTGCACCAGCACGTCATCCGAGGCCTCCGCCATCAGGGCCTGAAAGAGCTCGTTGCGGAAGAGGCTCATGGCATAGTCCTGGCCCACGCGCAGGGTCAGGGAGCTGTACTCGGTGATGCCGTTGCCGAACACGTCGCAGTGCAGGTTGCCGCCGTAGCGCCCGCCGAAGCGGATGCCCAGACCCTTTTTGGGCAGGATCAGGCTGGTGCGGCCCTGGAGGCGCACCCGGCAGTCCTGGCTGAAGAGGAGGCCGTCGCTCTCGTACATGCTCAGGTTGGCCGGGAGGATCGGACCCTCCCAGGTGCTGGCGTACATGCCGTTAAAGTCCGTCTGGCTGTCCACGGCCAGACTCAGCACCGGGAGTGTGTGGTGCTCGTTGATGATATAGCTGAAGGAGGCGGCCCGGCTCTTCACCGCGCCCTCTTCCCAGCTGGCGGCCCGCAGGACCGTGGTCTCGGTCAGGGTGATGGGCCCCTCATAGAGGGCGGAGTCCGGGCCGGGCTGGCTGCCGTCCAGGGTATAGCGGATCTCCCCCGCCGCGCTCAGCGCCACCGACACGCTCTCCACATCGTCGTAGATGCCGTCCGGCGTCAGCGCCACAGGCCGCGCGGAGACCCGGCGCTCCCCGCCCAGGTTCTCCTGGCCCGGGCTGGGCTCGGTGAAATACAAAAAGCCCTCCGTGCCGTCCTGCCGGCCGAGGCTCCCTTCGATGGGGATCTCCTCCAAAGAGACATAGTCCACCAGATTCCCCTGGGGGCTGAAGAGATAGAGCTGCTCCTGCACCGCGTCCAGGGAGAAGCCCGTGTTCCAGATCTCCGTGCCCTCGGGCAGGCCGTCGGCCTCACAGGCCAGCACCAGCAGCTCGCCCGGCTGCAGCGTTCTCTCCGGGAAGACAAAGCGCGCCGGCTCCTTGAGGGAGTCGGACAGGCTGTAGCCCGCCAGCGCCAGCGGTGCGCCGGAGTCGTTGTGCAGCTCCACCCAGTCGCAGAGCAGATCGCCCGTAAGGGGATGGGCCTCGTTGGAGACCATGACCTCGTGGATCGAGAGCATGGGCGCCGGGCGGCTGGCCGCGAAGGCCTCGTGCCCCGCCGGATCGTTGGGATAACCGGGGCTGATCCAGCGCGTCTCGGCAAAGCTCCCGTCCGCCTGCCGCTGTAGGGAGCGGTCGGATGCACTCTCGGGGCAGAGCGCCTGATCCTGGATCTTGCCGTCCGGGGAGAGGAGATAGAGCGTCTCCCCCTGGGAGAGAGAAAAGCTGTCCTCCCCGCAGAAAAGGAGCGCATAGTCACCGGGCTGCGCCATCCGGGCCTCAAGGGGCAGCTTGGCCGTGCCGGGCCGATCCGAGAGGGCCCAGCCGCTCAGATCCACCGGGCTCGCCGCGATGCATTCCAGCTCGACCCAGTCGGGAAAGGCGCCGCTTTCATCCGCAAGCGCCGCTTTATTTTTTGTCATAAACTCGCTGATGCGCAGCTGGCCGCTGTAATCCGGCTCCGGCGTGGGCACGGGCGTAGGGCTGGGCAAAGCCGTCTCTCCCTTGTTCCCGCAGCCGCACAGGAGCAGCAGCGCCAGCAGGAGCAGCAGCGCAAACGCGATTTTCTTTCGTCTCATGCTGTGCCTCCCTGCCGGGAAATGTGTTTAGTTATTATACCAAGAATACCGCGCGCCCGCAACAGGGAAATAACGCGGCCCGGCGGGACTTTGCTCCGCTTCCCCAAGAAAAATCTTGCTTCCGCCCGCCGAATGATGTATACTGTGATAGCTGTCCGCCGGGCGAGACCTCTTACCTCCCTTGCGGACCAGCCTTCGCCGACGCAGTCGGCTGTAGCGCGTTTCGCGCGTAGTAAATGAATATTTCCGGGTGTAGCGCAGTTGGTAGCGCGCGTGGTTTGGGAGCTCCTACGGGAATCTGTGCCGTTCGAGCAGAGAGGCAAAAAGTGCCGAAAGCACTGGGAAAACCGGCTTTTACCGATCCGCCGCAATCGCCTCTGACCACATGCCCGACCATAGACAGAAAAAACAGCGAAAAAAGGCCCTGAAAACCACAGAAAAAACAGAAGAATATCCGGGTGTAGCCCAGTTGGTAGGGCGCGACATTTGGGATGTCGAAGCCGGGAGTTCGAGTCTCCCCACTCGGACCAGCGAGATGTAGAGAATCACAGATAAGGAATAATCACACGAACAAAGTTTTTGCTGTAATATCAGACATTTCGCAAAAGCAGGTGCCATCCGGCGCCTGCTTTTTAATTCTTAGAACCCGATTTTCATCTTTCCAACGTCAATCTGATAACGCCCTAACAATCGACGATATTTGTCTTCAAATTCTCTTTTCTCGTCTCTAAGACGATCATTTTCTGTGCGAAGCTTAGCATTGTTATTTCTGGAATGTGACAATTGATTCTCAAGAATTTCAATACGTTTCTGCAGACTCTGAAGTTTCGCATCAGTGTCTTCGTCGGGTGAGAATTCCTTGAATTTTGCTAAATACTCGCGGACATGCTGTTTCCCGAGTGTGTTTGGATGCAAGCCGGCCTCTTCAGCAAGGGACTTTTTCGTTACAGGGAGTCCTGCCTCGCGCAAGTACACAATAGCCTCATCAATTCTGGCATATGTTTGGGCTCTTTTACTGTCCTGATACTTCTCTAAGTTTTGTGCGGTCTGGGAATAGCTGTCTTTGTTGCTCATATAAATATCCTCCTGTGAAATTAGTTTTTTGGTTTTCAATTTTTTCCAACAGCTGCTCATATATTGTTCTCTGGTGTATCAAAAACTCGATAGTGTTCGGGTTACCGCCGATAGTTTCCAATTCCTGTACCCGTTTGTCATATATCGCTATGTATTCTTCAAGCGGTTCCCGCCATTTAGGATCGGGCTGGAAGAAATCACATGTTGAACACACTTCAAACATCGGGACACAGGGCTTGTTGATACAAATGGAGTCGTCTAGTAACAGCCTAGTATCCGGATTTTCGCGTAGTGCGAGATATTTTTTCCGTGCCATCGCACGTGGCGCGTTTTTCTTATCTGTGGGTTCGCTTACAGCATATTGGTCTTCAAGCATTCCTTTTGAGATCTCTGTAAGCTTTTTCGATTCGTCATGTACCGATGCGTAACCATAGCCGCAAGTCTGGGCAATGCTGGAATGATTGCTCTCTCTCATTGTTTGAAATGGAGAAATAATCCCATACTTGAACCGTTCAACTACCGCTGTGTGGCGAAGATCGTGAGAAGTGATGCTAGTTTGAACCCCGGATGCATCTTTGATCCGGTATTTCTCACAGACATCTTTCAGAAACGTATTCACATCTTGCGTTGTGACAAGGCTTCTACCCGTGGGAGAAACAAATAAGAAGTCCTGATGATGACTCTTAAGATTGGTTTGCTGATTACGGGCGTACTCCTGTAATTCTCGGATACAGGAATAAAGATATCCTTCCTCTTGACCGGAAAGCTTTTTGGGATACTGATGGAATTCTGGAACATGATATGGCGTTTCCTTCTGCGTAGGGATGGCAATAGAATAGATTCCAACATCTGGATAGGTGATACAATCAATGGGCATGAATAGAACCTCATTGATGCGATTACTGATCAGTCGGAGGAGCATATAGATTGTGCGGTATTGGAGAGGAATATCGATCTGCGGATCGAAGATATAAGAATCGATCTGCTCAATCGCACAGGCGTCCGGAGCCCGCTTCGGCTGCCTTTTTTCTTTCCAACGATGACTGCAGTCTACAATTCCCGTGCCGGCAATCAGGCCGTACGCCGAACATAGTTCGACCATGTTCCCCAGTGTAGCCATGATTGAGTTTCTTTGCATATTGGAGAAATCATTGTCAGCTTCCAGCGCAGAAACAATAAGTCCGGCCGTAGATGTTCTACAGTTTTCAATTTTCAAATGATTTGCGGAGAAAAAGCCCAGGATCCAAGCAGCGTCCTTCACAGCACGGGACACAGTTGGCGAGGCATAGGCAAGTCTCTGCAAAACGAGTGCGCGCACAAGGATCGAATCAGTATCACGCTGCAAATCAGGGAATGATACACTGCTATTACTGCCAGCTCCGCCTTCCGCAACTACCACTGGAAAGTGGATTCTTGAAGACGATGAACTTGGCACATCTGCTATGACATCATATCAAATGCGCGATGCCGGCACTGTTATTATATGCCTTTTCCAGCATCTGCGGATGGTCGGTATAGTTCGTCCAGCCGACGCTTGCGTACAGGTTCATAATTTCACTTCGCTCAAAGGCAGTA
>CACYOR010000162.1 GCA_902775985.1 Oscillospiraceae bacterium | reverse complement strand
GCGGACATAGCCGCCTCCTGCGCCTTGCTGACGCCCAGCTTTCGATTGAGAAGGTCAGCCGCTTTGCGCGCCAGTGACGGGGCGCACTCATTGTCCGTTACAAGGTATCCGCGCTTTCCGCGCTCAATGGCGATGACCTCGCCTGTGGATTGCAAAACGCTGAAGCAACGCTCCGGCAAAGAAGAACGAAGCGGAATGACGGTATTGCCTGCCATTTTCATTTTCTCGGCAAACTCGCAGATATGATAGAGATTGCCGTGTGCGCCGCCGACCTCAACATGATAGTCGTCAATATACCGGCAAGCGCAGTCAAGGGTTGCTCCGCTCTCTTTCGTGATACGGATACTGTCGCCATCATCCAGCCAGTCCCGCTTAAAGCAGTAGCAGTACAGGTTGTACTCGCCCTTGTTGGGATTGAGCCGGAGCATGAAGGTGTAGGACGGAGTATCTGCCCGGAAGCCAAATTCCCGATCATTCCCGTAATTGCTTTCCGGGTGGCTGTAACAAAACTTGGACAGGCAGCGGCGATTCTTCAGGATGCTGCCATACTGATCGTCAAAACGCAGAGCATTGATGACCTCATCGAACTCGTCCTTGAAATCCTGTGTTTTCAGATCGTCCCGGTGGCCGGTCCAAGAGGAGAGAAAAGCCTCTCCGTCGCTGTCCAAATCGCCGCGAAGGTGACCGATACAGCCGGTCTGTCCTTCAATCTGACTGCTCTGGGAATAGCTGTACATCCGCTCCTGCGGCGTCATGGGTCTGATGGTAAGTTCCATTATCGTTCACGCTCCTTATTGGATTTGCTGTGTTTATTCTGTAGAGCTGGCAAAAGATGCCGCTTGCGGAAAGACCAGTATTCCGGGTGATTTCTCTGAACGCTTGCGTCGATCACGCTTTCGTATTTGCCAGGAGGATAATGCTCGTTGACAGGAGCCCGATACAACTTTCTGTCCATCAGCTCCCGGATGACAACGTCACAGTCTTCCTCAAAGCAGAGATAGCTGCCGTCGGCGAAGCCGCACTTTATTGCGGCGCCGGAAAGCACATTTCCTGCAACGATTTGATGAACCATGATGCCGCCATGACTTTCTGTGACGACAGAGAAAACGCCGTCGCAGAGCGTATTGCAACTCTGAACCTTCCCCCAGGGGGAATAGCCGGGCTCCATCACTTCCTTTGAGTTCAGTACGTCCTGAATCTCTGCAACTCTTTCTGCCGCGCGCTCCACCAAATCTTTCTGGGCGCTGACCAGATTGCTGTAGTAATGGCCCCAGTAATAGTTGCCGTTGAAGCATCTCCAGGTGACAAAATCATTGGGAATATGCTGGCTGACGCCAAGGACAAATTCGGCGTCCCCTACATGGAGAGAGTCCGTAATGATATATCCGGCATTGATTCTCAGCCCCATGTCAGCGCGCCCCCTTTTCTTTTCCACTTTTGCTCTTTTCAGCCTGCTGAATGGCAGCAAGACCGTCTTTTGCCCATTGAGGTAGCGTATCCGGCTCCATCGTGCCGAGCACGTCACGGCGCTCAAAGCGGCTTTCTTTACCTGTGAGAAGATCGGTGCAGAAGCAGGCCGAGCCCCGGCTGTTAGGCGAGGCTCCGAAGCCGCCCGTACAGAGCTTGAGCTGGTGGGTGGCGGCTCGGTATTCCCGCCGCAGTACCTCCGGCTTGATGACGATGACCTTCCCGTGGAGATCGTCCTTGCTGCTGATCCCTTCACATTGCGCGGCAGTAATGATGCTGTTACCGTCCAGCCTGGCACGCTCATTCAACAGCGCCTGCCTCGTTTCCTCGGCCTGCTTTGCAATGCGCTGTCCGTACTCCTGCGCGATCTCGCAGAAGTCATCCCCGCCAACGGCATCATAAAAGCGGGCGACGATCCCGTTGTCCTCGCAGAAAGCGCACATGTACGGCAAGCCGCTTGTGTCTTTCGGATTCTCACCCAAGACGATTTCCCGATCCCCGATCATCATGGACTGGATGATTTCATAATCCCCGGCCATGCGCTTATCAGCCATGACTCTGCCCTGCGCTTTCGGTTGCCCGCAGGAACTCCTCCATCCAGAGGGCTCTGCGGATGGTGCTGTGTTTGCCCACCAGCTTTTTCTGGAGGCACAGGACCGTGCGGATGTTGGGGACGGTGATGCCCGGAATTTCTACCATTTCCTCGGTGGAGACCGTCAGAATCTGCGCGGGCGCATAGCCCGCCTGGGCAAAGATGCGAAACAGCCGTTTTTCATATCTCTCTCGTTTCATGACTATCGCTCCCTTCTTTTGAGATATGTAAAAAGGGCGGCCTTTCAGCCGCCCCAAAGGATCACTTGCGCTTGGTGTGCTTGACATGGAGAAAAATCAGCCCGCCAAGAATAAACACCGCAAGCACGATGGAGATGATGGTTTTCGTATCCATCACTTTCTGCCCCCCTTCTTCTTTTTCTTCACAGCGAGAATTGTGCAGGTCACAGCACCGATAAAGCCCACGCCGGTCAGAGCATACCAAAGCGTGGGATTGCGGTCATCGCCGGTCTTGGGCGTATCGCGCAGCTCGTTGTGCATCTCAATCTTGACCTCCGCGCCGGCGCTGATGGTCACGATCTTATCCGTGGCCAGCACATAGGGTTCGGAAACCTTGTCCTGCACCTCGGACACGCGATAATCCCCGCAGCGCAGGCCCTCAATGAGGATTTCGCCGTTCTTATCCGTGGTGAACACCTGCTCATAGCCATTAGGCCCGGACACCCGGAAGGAGAATCCCTCGATCTTCTTGTCCGAAGAAGTCTTGAAGATCTTGAGTGCGCCGGTCTGCGGGACATTGATGAAGTTCTTGCCGGCCTCGTTCTCCACGACTACGGTTTTGCCGTTTTCCGTGATGGCAAAATAATAGGCGTTTTCGTCCAGATAGAAGCCCTCCGGCGCTTTCACCTCGCGTACAAAGTAACCTCCATAGGGCAGATCACCCATCTCATAGATGCCCACGCTGACCTCCGGCATCTTGCCGAGCTTTTCATCATCCTTATCCCACTTCTGATCGCCGTTGCTGTCCTTGTAGACTTCAAACTCAGCGCCGGTCAGCTTGTTTTCGGGATAGTCCTTGTCCACCTTCGTCAGCTGAACAGTGCCGCGAATCAGGGTGTTTACGATCTCCAGTTCGACCACCGCGCCGCCTTCGGTAATGCTCGCCTCATAGCTCTTGTCGGAAAGAACATACCCGGCGGGAGAGTAAATCTCATGCACGATCCAGGTGCCATAGGGGACTTCGGCAAAAGAAAAGCTGCCGTCCTCGGCGGAGGTAGCAGTCATAATGGCAGCAGCCTCGGTAAACTCTGTCACGTCCGGCTTAAACAGGCCGATCAGTGCACCGGGCAGCATATTGCCCGCATCGTCCTTTTTCAGTCCGCGGATCTCACCGTAGATGATCTCATTTCGGATGGCATTGCCATCGTTGGCCTGGATCTCCACCACGGCGCTTTCTCCGCCAGCATAGTCAAAGACAATGGGATATTTCTGGTCCGAGAGCAGATAGTGTTCATCGGTAGACAGCTCTTTCAGATAATACTTGCCGTCCACAGGGAGGTCGGTCCGGATGGCGGCGCTGCCGTTGGTGTTGACCGAAACGATCTCCATGAGCCCATCGGCGGGGATCGTGCTGCCATCGGCGGCGGTCAGTTCTTCCGCAGCATACAGTCCAAAGGTGACCGTCGCCACCTCGCCATGCAGCCCGATGCCAAATTTCTCATCGGCCAACAGCGTTTTGCTCAGCGTCACCATGGCCTTCTGGCGCTCATTGTTAAAGCTGGCAGAGGTTTCAGTGATCTCGACCTCCTGCCCGGCGTAGACCAATTCCACAGCGCGGACTTCCGTGTTCAGCACCATACCATAAGGTGCGGTGATCTCCGTGATCTCATATTTGCCCAGGTACAAGGGCTGACTCACAGCCTCTCCGTCCTCACCAGTGGTAATGGTATCTACCACGTCTCCGGCAGAGTAACGGAGCGTGCCGTCCAGCGTGACCACATTCTCGGCAGCGCGGATCTCGTAGACTGCGCCGGGAAGTCCCCGCACCTCATAGATCGGCTGGTAAAAGCCC
This sequence comes from Oscillospiraceae bacterium, assembly GCA_902775985.1. GTDB lineage: Bacteria > Bacillota > Clostridia > Oscillospirales > Oscillospiraceae > Limivicinus. The sequence continues at coordinate 407 of CACYOR010000162.1, read as the reverse complement.
TTGGAGGTGACGGTGGCAAAGACCTCACCGGATTTGCTTACCTTGATGATGCCCTTTTGGGCCATGTTGGCCTTTGTGACCTCCACAACCGTGACAGCGTTATCCTCACTGGCTTCGTCAGCGGTAACATCAAAGTACACCGGCTCGCTGCTGAGGACATAGCCATACGGTGAGGATACCTCGATCAGCTTATATCCAGTACCGTATTCCAGCTTCTCTGGGGTGATCAGATAGCCCTCGTCATTGGTATAGAAGGTGTCGATGGTAGTTACTTCGGGGTAGGTGAAAGTCTGCGTGATCAGCGATCCATCCGGGCGATAGAGCTGGAAGCCTGCGCCCGCATAGGGAATGGGATTACCGGTCTCAGCGTCCACCTTGATGACCTTGATATAGCACTGGAAGTAGGC
>CACYOR010000161.1:1668-5197 GCA_902775985.1 Oscillospiraceae bacterium | reverse complement strand
GGTCGGGGCTTTCCCGACGTGTCTCTGCTGCAAAAGCTGGCGGAAACGCTGGGCGTCAGCGTGAGCGAGCTGCTGCTGGGCGAGGCAGGGGAGCGGGACGAGGCCGTCCTGTACAACTGGATCTACCTCACCGAGACGGAACAGAAGCTGCAGCGGCGAGGCTCCCGGTATTTGCTGCTGGGGACACTCCTGTGCCTCGCGGCGAACGCCATCTTAGGCCGCTGGCTGACGCTGCCGCTGGCCGTCGCCGCGGTGGCACTGCCCTTCGTTCTGGCCCTGCGCGGGAAGTTCAGCCTGGGCAGCATCAGCCTGAGCAGCTTTGCCTTTTGTCTTGCGGCCATCACCAACGAACTCCGGGGCATCCGTCATCGGGTCCTCGCCCAAGACTGGGCAGGCTTGGGCGACACCATCAATGTAAGCCTGGCGATCTGCGCCGTGCTTGCGCTCGCGACCCTTGCTGCCAATGCCCTGCTGTTCGCAGGGCGAAAAAAATAGACGAAAACGGGAAAAAATTTTTCTCCCGATGCAACCGGCGGCGAAAAACGCGGTTTTGATAGGTGATAGCGCTCGAAGAAGGAGGTATCGGAATGAACGATACGGAAATCGTCGATCTCTATTGGCAGCGCAATTCCCAGGCCATCACGGAGACCGACAAAAAAACGGCGGCTATTGCCAGAGCATCGCCTATCGGATCTGCCGCAGCGCCGAGGACGCGGAGGAGTGCGTCAACGACACCTGGCTGCGGGCCTGGAACGCCATGCCGGACAAGCGGCCTCAGGTACTCTCGCCCTTTCTGGGGCGCATCACCCGCAACTGCGCCCTGAGCCGGGTGGAGGCCCGGGGACGGCAAAAGCGGGGCGGCGGCGAGACAGCCCTGGCCCTGGAGGAGCTGGCCGACTGCGTGGCGGCCTCCGGGGATGTGGCCCGGCAGTACGAGGCCCGGGAGCTGGAGCAGGCGGTGAACCGCTTTGTCTCCGCGCTGGGCGAGGAGGAGCGGCGCTGCTTTCTGGCTCGCTACTGGTACTTACTGCCGGTGGGCGAGATCGCCAAACGCCTGGGCTATAGCGAGAGCAAGGTCAAGAGCATGCTCTTTCGCACGCGAAAGCGTCTGCACCGCCGTCTAACTGAGGAGGGATTGCTGTGAAAAACACCGAATTGCTGCAGGCCATCGGCGCCGTGGACGACCGCTGGCTGCTGGATCTGGACCGGGCCATGGCCCGCAAGGTCAAGCCCCGCCGCAAGCTGGGCAAAACCCTGCTGCTGACGGCGGCCATCATGGCGCTGCTGGGCGCGACCGCCTATGCCGCGGGCTTCCTGGGTCTGGACGCCCTGCGCCGCCCGGAGGCGGAGGCCTACAAATTCGTCAAGACCGAGGAAGGCAAGGTAGAGGCGGTGGAAAACCCGGACGGCGCGGTGCTGAGCCTGTCTCAGCCCCAGAGCGTGCCGGAGGACATGGACGCCGCCACCCGGGAAAAGCTGGAAAACAACCAGAAAGCCTGGGCGGAATGGAAAGCCTGGAAAGCGGAACATCCCTTCGAGATGCCGGCTGTCTTTGATCCGCCGGAGAACACCAGCTTCAACACCGAAGACGAGAACGAGGACGGCAGCGTGACCCTGCGCTTCTATAACATTCCCGAGGATGTGGACGCGGAGACCGGCTGGGCCGCCGCGGAGAAGGGCGATTATTCCCTCTTCACCCTGCTGGAGACCCGAACCGCCAGCAAGGAGGAGGTGGAGCAGTTTCATCAATGGGTGGACGTCATGAGCCGGGACTTTGAGGGCTATGACTACAACTACGGCATCCACACCCAGGAGCAGGCCAACGCGCTGGAGCAGATCGCCGGAAACTACGGCCTGAACCTGCGCCGCAGCCAGACCGTGAGCTATGGCGGAGGGAAAGAGTACATCGCTGTCTACGGCGTGCCGGAGTACATGAGCGAGGAGGACTTCCTCAAGAGCGGCGGCGACAGAACAAAGTCCACCGCCGATCAGCTTCAGAAGCTGTCCGACAGCACCGCCCACGGCGCGATCTTCCGCCAGAACCCGGATTACATCGACCATCTCTATTATTTTAATGAAAACAGCTTCGGCCTCTACGGCGCGTTTAAACTGAACGAGCGCCCGGTGGAGATCTATCTCTATGATTCCCAGTACGCCACGCTCTCCAGCGGTATGGAGATCTCCGAGACCGTGGAGGACGTCGCCTCCTATGAGGCCCGGACCCACACCGCGCCCGACGGCACCGAGGTCACGATCCTGCAGAGCGACGGCGCGAACCTCTGGGGCCGCCCGGCCAGCGCCTATCTCTATGTCTATCTGCCGGATTCCTTCCTGGTCATGAGCATGTCCAGCATGACGGACGCGCCGCTGACCGACGCCGAGATCGACCAGATGGCCGACAGCATCGCCTATACGGAAATTCATTAAAAAATATCATCAGAAAAAGTATTTTTAAATGAGCGAAGATCCTTCGCTGAGACTCAGGATGACTATCGAGACGAGCTCTTGTCTCGATAGTCATTTTTTGGTCGGCAAAAAGTGCCGCGTTTCATTTTTCGTCTTTCGCACATACTGCTTTCGTGCGCAAACAAGTCTGTGCGGGAGGAGAAGCGTTTATGAAAAGACAGCTAATTTCGACAGGCCTTGCCCTGGGCCTGCTCGTTTCGCTGCCCGGCTTGGCCTTCGCCCAGGAGCTGGCCCTGGGCGGACAGGTCGTGGGCATTCAGATCAGCACCCGGGGTGTGCTGGTGGCGGGCGTCGGCGAGGTGGAGACGGCGGAGGGCAGCCGTGCTCCGGCCCGGGAGGCCGGCGTCCGGGAGGGAGATTTTGTCGTCGCCGTGAACGGCCGGGAGGTGGACAGCGCCTCGGAACTGATCGCCGCCGTGGGCGAGCTGGAGGGCGAGAGCGCGGAGTTGAGCCTTCTGCGGGAGGAGAAGAGCCTGCGCGTCAGCGTCACGCCGGTCCTCTCCCGGGAGCAGCAGTGGATGCTGGGCATGTGGCTGCGGGACGGAATCTCCGGTATCGGGACCGTCACCTTCTGTGACCCGGCCACCGGCACCTACGGCGCGCTGGGCCACAGCGTCAGCGATGAAAAGAGCGGGCAGAGCCTGCCCATGAGCCGTGGCAGCATCACGGAGGCGGAGATCGTGGACGTGGTGCGCGGCACGGCGGGCGCCCCCGGCGAGCTCAACGGCTGCAGTGATGTGGGCCGGGTGCTGGGCAGCGTGGAGAAAAACACCGACCACGGCATCTATGGCCATCTGACGGCGCCCCTGGGCGGCCGTCTGGTGGAGACCGGGACGATCGAGCTGGGCCCGGCCACCATTCTCTCCACGGTCAGCGGCCGGGAGGCCCGGGAGTACCGGGCGGAGGTCTCCCGCTTGTACAAGGACGGGGACGGCCTGCACGCCATGATCGTCATCACCGATGCGGAGCTGCGGGATCGGACCGGCGGCATCGTCCAGGGCATGAGCGGCAGCCCCGTGCTGCAGAACGGCCGCCTGGTGGCAGCGGTGACGCATGTGTCAGT
>CACYOR010000161.1:0-1602 GCA_902775985.1 Oscillospiraceae bacterium | reverse complement strand
GGAGCTGCGGGATCGGACCGGCGGCATCGTCCAGGGCATGAGCGGCAGCCCCGTGCTGCAGAACGGCCGCCTGGTGGCAGCGGTGACGCATGTGTCAGTTACCACATGATACCCACCGAAAAACAGGCGTTTCCTCACACGAAATACATAGTCACGGAAAGCGAGAATACGGAAAAAGCAACAAGAGCGCGGCGGTCAAGCTGCGCTCTTGTTGCGTCAAATACTAAACACTAATAAGATGAAGGCAAAGATTTGCGAGGCATATTTGTGCCAGGCGAGGCGGCGGCCGCAGCGAATAATGGAGATATATTCGCAAGGCCGCCAACGAAGCACGGCGCAAATCTGACCGCAAAGATTGTCTGATTTCTATTAGCGTTTAGTATAAGGAGGTTTTAATGACGGATTTGCGCCCTCAGAGCGAGGGCTTTTCTTTTTACCGAGTTCCCCGGCAGCTTGTCAAGGGGCGGGAGTTTCGCTCGCTGTCGCCCGCTGGGAAGCTCCTGTTTGCCCTACTGCTTGACCGCGTGAGCCTGTCCGTCAAGAACGGCTGGCGGGACGGGGAGGGCCGGACGTATGTGTATTACGCGATTGCGGAGATTTGCGAAGACTTCGGCTGCAGCCGCGTCACAGCCGGGAAGCTGCTCTCGGAGCTGGAGCGGATCGGTCTGATCGAGCGAAAAAAGCAGGGCCAGGGAAAACCGGATCGCATCTATGTCCTGCAATTCTGCGCCAAATCAGACTTCTAGACTTCCCAAAAGGAAACTTCTAGACTTCCGCTTTTCAGAAGTCTGGAGGTTAAAAACTTTTACATCAAGAAGCCAAAAACTTATGCCCTAATAAGACTGATGGAAAGAAACTGATAGAATTATACTGAGGGATCTATCCATCTATCTATCATAACTGCTAATCTCCGCGCCAAAACCCGAAGTCTGAAAGGCGCAAATGTGTCTCACCGTGAGACAAGTTTTCTCTTTCTCTTTTCATGCGACAAAAGGAGAAGATACGCACCGTGTTAAGCAAGTATGGCATTTGTTAAACACAATCGTCCTTGTTAGGGGATGACCCCTAAAACCCCGCGCAGCGGAACGAACAGACGTCTGTCGAAGAAAAACCGCCCCAAGATATGTCATTGACAATTAGCGCAATTATGCATATAATAATGCTAAGCAAGGAGGTGGCGAGATGCCGAATATTCGTCCTGTTTCCGATCTGAGAAATCATTTCACTGAGATCACGAAAGACGCCCAGCTCAGCGGTGAGCCGATCTTCCTGACCAAGAACGGCGTCGGCTCCATCGTTGTCATGAGCATGGAGAGCTACGAGCAGAACCGCTATGACAGCATGGTTTATGACAAGCTGCGCGAGGCGGAACTGCAGGCGGCCAGCACGACGGAGCGTTTGAGCCATGCCGATGTTATGGCGAAAGCGCGTGCGTTTCTGAGCGGAGCGGAGGAGCAAAAGCGTGCATAAGATCGTTTATTTGCCGCTGGCAGAGAGCGACTTGATGGACGCGCTGGGCTATATTGCCTACACGCTGGACGCGCCAAAAGCCGCCCGCGATCTGCTGGCCGAGTTTGACGAGACGGTACAGCGCATCGCGGA
>CACYOR010000160.1 GCA_902775985.1 Oscillospiraceae bacterium | reverse complement strand
GGCTTGATGGTCAGCAGATCGCTGGTCTCGATGAGGGCGCGGTCCTCCGCGTCGCAGTCGAAGCTGCGGGCGCTGCGGCCCTGATCCAGATGCTCCCGCAGCGCGGTGAAGACCTCCACCTCATGGAGGAACTTCTTGTCCCCCTTGGCGGCCTTCTGGGCCTTGTCGATGCGCCGCTCCACCATCTCCAGATCGGCCATGACCAGCTCCAGGTCGATGATCTCGATATCCCGCTTGGGGTCGGTGCTGCCCTCCACGTGGATGACGTTTTCATCGTCAAAGCAGCGTACCACGTGGACAATGGCGTCCGTGGCGCGGATGTTGCCCAGGAACTTATTGCCCAGGCCCTCGCCCTTGCTGGCGCCCTTGACCAGACCTGCGATGTCCACGAACTCAATGACCGCGGGGGTATATTTCTTCGGCGCGTAGAGCTCGGCCAGGAAATCCAGCCGGGCGTCCGGCACCGTCACCATGCCCACGTTGGGCTCGATGGTGCAGAAGGGAAAGTTGGCCGCCTGGGCCCCCGCCTTCGTGATGGCGTTGAACAAGGTGGACTTGCCCACGTTGGGCAGACCCACAATACCGATTTGCATGGATGTTATCTCCTTTGTGTATCAATCAAATAGAGGCTGTTGTCATCGGCGGGACGTCCGGAGGCCGTCCCCTACAGGCGCTCCCGCCCCTACGTCATTGTCAAACCTTGCCTCTTTCAGCCCAGCTTTTCCAGGCCGATTTTCAACCGGCGCAGAGTCTCGTCCTTGCCGAGAATGCGGCAGATCTCCACCGCCCCCCCGGGGGTCACGGCCTTGCCGGCCGCGGCGATGCGCACGGGCCACATGACCTTGGCGTTCTTCTCGCCCCGCTGCTCGGCCAGGTTCACCATGGCGGCGAGGATATGCTCGTCGTCCCAGGCCTCCAGCGCCTCGAACACGGGGATCACCGCCGTCAGCACCTCCTGGGAGGAGACGGCGTCGGACTTGGACTTTTTATGGGTGAAGAGCTCGATGTCATACTCGGGCAGGGCGTCGAAAAAGTCCACCTTCTCGGGGATCTCGGTCAGGATCTCGGTGCGCTGCTGCAGCAGGGCGGCGACAGCGGCCGGGTCGATGGCCGGGTTTTTGACGCTCTTGCGGATCCAGGGCTCGGCCACGGCGGCAAAGGCCTCCGGGCTCATGTTCCGGATGTAGGTGGCGTTAAAGTAGCGCAGCTTCTCGATATCGAAGATGGCCGGGGACTTGGAGATGCCGCTCATCTCAAAGACCTCTTTGAGCTCGTCGAGAGAGAAGATCTCCTGCTCGCCGCGGGGGCTCCAGCCCAGGAGGGCCACATAGTTGAGCACCGCGTCGGTGAGAAACCCTTCGGCGATCAGATCCTCATAGGAGGGATCGCCGTGGCGCTTGGACATCTTGTTCTGCTGGTCGCGCATGACGGGCGAGCAGTGGACATACTTGGGGATCTCCCAGCCGAAGCCCTCATACAGCAGGTTATACTTGGGGGCGGAGGAGAGATACTCGCTGCCGCGCACCACGTGGGTGATGCCCATGAGGTGGTCGTCCACCACATTGGCGAAGTTATAGGTGGGCAGGCCGTCCCGCTTCATGAGCACCTGATCGTCCAGGGTGCTGTTGTCCACGGTGATGTCGCCGAAGATCTCGTCGTGGAAGGTGGTGCTGCCGGTCTCGGGGATGCGCTGGCGGATGACATAGGGCTCGCCCGCGGCGGCGCGGGCGTCGGACTCCTCCTTCGTCAAAAAGCGGCAGGGGTTGGCCGCGCGGTCAAAATCCCCCGTGTCCTCCTCGCTCTCGGTCTTCTCGCAGAAGCAGCGGTAGGCGTGGCCCCGCTCCACCAGCAGATCGGCGTATTTGCCGTAGAAGGGGCGGCGCTCGGTCTGCACATAGGGGCCGACAGGGCCGCCCACGTCCGGGCCCTCGTCGTGTTCCAGGTGGCACTCGGCCATGGTCTTGTAGATGACGTCCACCGCGCCTTCCACCAGGCGGCCCTGGTCGGTGTCCTCGATGCGGAGGATGAACTTGCCGTTTCCGTGGCGGGCGATCAGATAGGTGTAGAGCGCCGTGCGCAGGTTGCCCACGTGCATATAGCCGGTGGGAGAGGGGGCGAAACGGGTGCGAACCTCGCCGCGGGGAATGCGGCGCTCCATCTCCTCAAACCAGGTCATGTCCATTGTGTTTTTTCTCCTTTAATGGTTGAATTACGTGTTGTAGGGGACGGCCTCCGGACGTCCCGCTTCTCCTTTACACACGGGCCGTCGGGGACGCCGGCCCCTATAAACGGAATCAGAGGCCGCAGCCGTCATCGAACGTACTTAATATATTTTACAATTTCCCTGTTGTCAAGACGAAGTTCTTTTGTTACAATACAAGGTGGTGTCTAATCGGCATCAAAGGAGGACATAAACTGTGGAATCTGCTGCCCCTGCGAAAAAAGTCATGCTTTCCGGTATCAAGCCCACCGGTGATCTGACCCTTGGCTCCTATCTGGGCGCCATCAAAAACTGGGCCGAACGGGCGGAACAATTTGACTGCTACTATTTCATGGCCGACCTGCACGCGCTGACCACCCGCAATAACCCCGCGGATCTGCGCCGCCGCACGCTGGAGCAGCTGGCCCAGTATGTGGCCTGCGGTCTGGACCCGGAGAAAAACACCCTCTTCCTGCAGAGCCATGTGCACCAGCATGCGGAGCTGGGCTGGGTGCTCAACTGCTACACCATGTTCGGGGAGCTGAGCCGTATGACCCAGTTCAAGGACAAGAGCGCCAAGAACGCCGAGAACATCAACGGCGGCCTCTTCACCTATCCCGCCCTCATGGCCGCGGACATCCTGCTCTATCAGCCGGACTTCGTGCCCGTGGGCGAGGATCAGAAGCAGCATGTGGAGCTCACGCGGGACGTGGCCCAGCGCTTCAACAATCTCTACGGGGAGACCTTCAAGGTGCCCGAGCCTTGGATCCCCAAGGTGGGCGCCCGGGTCATGGACCTGCTGGATCCCACGAGCAAGATGTCCAAGTCCGACGAGATCGGCAACGGCCGCGTCTGCCTGATGGACGACCCGGCGGACATCCTGCGCAAGTTCAAGCGCGCCGTCACCGATTCCGAGAGCGGCCCGGGCTGCGTGCGTTTTGACCCGGAGCAGAAGCCCGGCGTGGCCAACCTGATGCAGATCTATTCCGCCTGCACGGGCAAGAGTTTTCCCGAGATCGAGCAGGAGTTTTCCTCCGCCGGCTACGGCGTCTTCAAGAGCGCCGTGGGCGAGGCCGTGGTGGAGACCCTGCGTCCCATCCGGGAGGAGAGCCAGCGGCTCATCAAGGACAAGGCCTATCTCAACGATCTGTGCCGCAACGGCGCGGAGAAGGCCGCCTATATCGCCAACAAGACCCTGCGCAAAGTCTATAAAAAGGTCGGTTTGGTCGCGCAGAACTATTAAACGCCATTCAAAGGTCAACGACCTTTGAATGGAGACCTTTGAATGGAAAGGGCTGCACCCTGCCGCGCGCACTCGCGTCCGCAGGGGACGCTCGCACACTTGCAGGGTGAGAAGAGTTTTTTCCGAGGCGCATGTCCCCGGAAAAAACGGATTCGATTGATTTTTCGCCTTGCGAGGCGAAAAACTCTGCGAGGCTTTTGGGAAATACTTTCTCTGTTGGTTTACGTTCAACACATTTCCGGAGTCAGAGAGATATGATGATTACAATTTCGGATTGGACAAAAATGGTGGCCGCCTTTGTCATCTCCTGTCTGGTCGCCTATCAGATGACCCCGCCGGTCAAGCTCTTTGCCCAGCGCGTCGGCGCGATGGACATCCCCAAGGACGGACGGCGGGTGCACGATCACCCCATCCCCCGGATGGGCGGTCTGGCGATCTTTCTCGGCTTTGTGCTGTCGGTGCTGCTCTTTGTGGATCTGGACTCCCAGGTGCTGGGCCTGCTGCTGGGTGCCGGGATCATCGCCGCCATGGGCGCCGTGGACGATATCGTCTCCCTCAAGCCCTGGGTCAAGCTGCTGGGGCAGTTCTTCGCCGCTTTCGCGGCCATCCGCAGCGGCATCGTCTTTGACACCATCTCCAACCCCAACGTTTTCTCCCAGGATCTGTTCATCCAGATCGGTTGGCTCTCCATCCCGCTGACGATCCTCTGGATCGTGGGCTGCACCAACGCGGTGAACCTGATCGACGGGCTGGACGGACTGGCCGTGGGCGTCAGCTGCATCAGCTCGATCACGATGCTGATGGTCTCTCTCTTCGTCTCCTCCCCCACCGTGTCCATCATCCTGGTGGCGCTGGTGGGCGGCTGCATCGGCTTCATGCCCTATAACATGAACCCGGCCAAGATCTTCATGGGCGACGTGGGCTCCCAGTTTTTGGGCTTCGTGCTGTCCACGGTGTCCATCATGGGCCTGTTCAAGCTCCACGCCATCATCACCTTCCTGGTGCCGCTACTGGCTCTGGCCGTGCCTCTGGTGGATACGATCTTCGCCTTCTTCCGGCGCATCTTCCACGGGCAAAGTCCCTTCCAGGCCGATCGGGGCCATCTGCACCACCGGCTGCTGGCCATGGGCATGGATCAGAAGCAGGCCGTGGCCGTCATCTATGGCATTTCCGCCGTGCTGGGCCTGATTGCCGTGCTGCTGACCGGCAAATCCCCGATCCTGCGGGTGATCTGCCTGGTACTGGCGATGGGTGTGGCGGTTGCCGTCTGGCTCTATGTCTTCCGGGGCAACACCAAGCTGCACGTCCCCCACTCCATGGAGGAGGAAGAGGAGGAGCAGCTCAAGCGCGAGGAAGAGGAGCTGCAGCGGGAGGCGGAAGCGGGTACCGCACAGGCGGCAGAGGCGGCAAAGGAGACCGCAGCCGAGCCTCAACCCGCCCCGGCGGCAGAGGCGGCGGAGCCCGTCCGGCAAAGCGACGCTGTCCGTCGGCCGGCGCAAAACCGAAGCGGCCGCAGCGGCGGCTCCCACCTGGCCCGGCCCGAGGGCTTCAGCCTTTCCTACGGCAACACCTTTGGGACGCTCTTCGGCGGAAAAAAGAAGAAGAAATAGCAAAAAGGCTTCCCGACGGGAAGCCTTTTTGCAGCACTTGCGAAACACGTCTCGCAAGTGAATTCTCTCGCTTATCGCAACGGGCCGCGGCCCGTTTTGGTCGGCGAGAGGCCTCGCAAAGCTCGGCTCAGGGTGTTTTTGAGGCGGCCAAGCTGCCTCAAAAACAATTTATCTTTCGTTCGCACCTCAATCCAGCCCGCGCAGCGGTTTTTCTCACCGCAGTGAGAAAAAGCCGTCAGATCTGTTTTTTCCGGCGGCGTGTACGTCGGAAAAAACGCCTCTCACGGAGCGAACGTGCGCCGCAGGCGTGCGCTGAGCGCAGTGCCTCCCCCTGCTTGGAAAGGCTCTGCCTTTTCGAGCAGTCACAATAAAAACATCGCCCCTAAGATGACCAGCAGATCGCTGTCGCCGCTCTCCCGGTACATGAGATAGAGGATCAGCAGGAGGATCAGATCCTCCGTGTCCCAATCCTGTCCGCCGGGGAGCAGACCGCCCAGCAGTTCCGGCAGGCCCTGACGGCGGGGCGGGCGCGGGCTGGGCGACGGCCGCGGCTCCGGCGGGACGGGCCTGTGCGCCTCCTCATCCACCCGGGTCACCCGGCCGGAATTGCCTTGATAGCGCTTATACATCGCTCTGTCCCTCCCCCAGCGCAAAACGGGCCAGGCGGCTGAGCCTTGCCAGCTTCATGGCCCGCTCCAGCTTCTCCCGCCGCTTTTGAGAGAGCCAGGGCTCCAGCGCACGCAGGAGGGCCTGCTTTTTATCGTCCCCCTGCTGCTCCTGCCGCAGGAGCGAGGCCACTTTGCCCAAGGTCCCCGCGTCCAGGCCCAGATCGCCCAGCGCGCCAAGCGGCGGCGCCTCCGCCGTGTCAACGCCGCCCATGAGCGATTGGGCCATCTGGCTGATCTGCGCCATCTGCTCCGGATCGTTTAAGATCCGATTGAGCTGATCCTCCCACTCGCTCATGTTCAGGCCTCCCCTATTTCAGAAGATTTTCCGCCTGTCTGGCCAGGCGCTTGCCCTCCTCGGTGGAGAGCACCGAGCGCAGCAGCGCGCTCAGCGCCGCGGCGTCCCCGCTCCGGGCCGCCTGCTCCACCGCCCGGGTGTCGATCATCTGCCCCAGCTTCCGGCCATCCGCGGATTCGGCCAGGCGCTTGAGATCGCCGGTCTTGCCCCGGCGCTCCAATTCTCTGCCCAGCGCTTCCAAATTCGCCATGCTTCCCGCTCCTTTCCCAGTCTATGCGCCCGCAGCGCGTTTCTTGACACTTTTTCTTTGGAGGAATTGTCCATGCTCACCGTCGCCGTCTTTTCCGATACCCATGGCAGCAACGCCCTCATGCTGGAGGCCGTACGCCGGGAGCGTCCCGATGTGCTCATCCACCTGGGAGATTTTTCCCGGGACGCGGAAGCCCTGCGGCGGGAGTTTCCGGAGATTCCTCTTTACAGTGTATGCGGCAACTGCGACGCCGCTCCCTCCGCCCCCCTTGCGCTCACGGTGGAGCTGGGGCCGGTGAAGGCCTTCCTCACCCACGGGCACCGCTACAGCGTGGACTGGCGCCTGGATTCCCTGGTGTACGCGGCCCAGGAGGCGGGAGCGCACCTGGCTCTCTTCGGCCACACCCACGAGGCTCTGAACACCGACTGGGGCGGAGTGCAGCTGATAAACCCGGGCACCGCGGGCAAGGGGCGGAACCTCACCATGGCCTGGCTCACGATCTACGATAACGGCGGCGTGGCCGCGGAGATCCGACCGCTCGTCCGTTCCCAGGGCTGAGCTGCCGCGGCAGGAGAAGAAATACTCCATCTATGGCCCCTCCACCGTGGGCACGTTCAAATTCTGCATGATCCACAAGACCGTCCCGGCCAAAACGGAGCTG
>CACYOR010000159.1 GCA_902775985.1 Oscillospiraceae bacterium | reverse complement strand
TAATCTTCTGCGCTGAATTTGTACTTCATTTTCATCACCATCTTTATTATACCACGGTGATGATCACATGTCTATTTTTTATTAGGTTTTAGTATAACATCTTTGGATGCACGATTACGCTCACAGTAAAACGCGGAACCCGCCACTCTGCCAAGTGACGGGTTCCCTTTTTAAAACCCTTCCATAAGGCTGAACCGTTTACCGGCAACGCCTTTTTCTACGCTTATTATAGTCCTTTGCCTTTCGTCTGTCAAGCCGCTTACTTCGTGCCGAAGATGCGGTCGCCGGCGTCACCCAGGCCGGGAACGATGTAGGCGTTCTCGTTCAGGTGATCGTCCAGCGCGGCGACGTAGATGTCCACGTCGGGGTGATCGGCCTGCATGCGCGCCACGCCCTCGGGAGCGCCGATGATGGACATGAGCTTGATATGCTTGACGCCCTCTTCCTTCAGGAAGGTGATGGCCGCGGAGGCGGAGCCGCCGGTGGCCAGCATGGGATCGACCACGATGACGTCGCGCTCGGCGATGTCGGCGGGCATCTTGTAGTAGTACTTCACGGGCTTCTTGGTCTCCGGATCACGGAAGAGGCCGATGTGGCCGACCTTCACGTTGGGCATCATGCTGACCATGCCGTCGACCATGCCGAGGCCAGCGCGGAGGATGGGCACCACGGCCAGCTTCTTGCCCATAATGCGGCGGCACTTGGCCACGGCAACCGGCGTCTTGACTTCAATTTCCTCGGTGGGCAGATCCCGGGTGGCCTCATAGCACATCAGCATGGCGATCTCGGAAACGAGTTCACGGAAGACCTTGACGCTGGTCTTCTCATCCCGGAGGATGGACAGCTTGTGCTGGATCAGGGGATGATCGAATACGCATACTTTGCTCATGATGGAACAATCTCCTTTTTATTTGAATTTAAGGATCAACAGATTGATAGCGGCCGGCAGCCTTGGACTTCTGCCCCGAAGGAAATACAATACCGTTTTTGAGGCAGCTCTGCCGTCTCAAAAACACCCTGAGGCGAACAAGGTGAGCCCTTGCGCCGACCAAAGCGGGCCTTAGCCCGCTGCGATGAGCGCAAGTTTCTTCAAATCAATTGCGAACCTCGTTTCGCAATTGATTTGCCTCCAGGCGGGCCTGGCGTTCCCGCTCGGCCTGGCTCAGGCGCAGATAGACCGGCAGGAGGGAATCGGCGTTCCCCGGCTCCTGCTCTTTGGCGCACATGGCCACGCCCCAGGCGCTCTGCCAGCGGAGGTTCTCCGGCGCTAAAACATAGGGGATGCCCGCCTCGTCGAAGGCCCTGGCGGTGAGCTCCGCCCCGTCGCCCACCAGGAACACGGGCGCGTTCAGCGCCCGCACCTCGCCGATGAGCTCCTCCAGGGCGATGGGCCGGTCCTTCGTCAGGCGGCAGGGACGGCCGTCGCGGATTTCAAAGAGGGCGTTATAGACCTGGCTGCGGCGCGCGTCCATCACCGGGCAGACGAAGCCCCCGGCCGCCACGCCGTTCCAGGCCATGGCCTCCAGGGTCGAGACGCCGGTGCAGGGCTTATCCAGCGCCCAGGCCAGCCCCTTGACCGTAGAGACGCCGATGCGCACGCCGGTAAAAGAGCCGGGGCCGTGGGCCACGGCGAAGAGATCCACGTCCCGGAGTGTGAGCTCGGCGTTCTTGAGCATGTCCTCCGCCATAGGCAGGAGCGTGCGGCTGTGGGTCAGCTGGCTGCACTGGGTATAGACGCTCAGCAGTTTTCCGTCCCGCAGCAGGGCCACGGAGGCCGGTTTGGCGGAGGACTCAAAGGCAAGGATCAGCACAGCTCCACCCCCTCGATGGTGATCTTTCGCCGGGTATCGCCCAGCTTTTCGATGGTGACGGTGATCTCGTCGCCGAAGAAGGCGTCCTGCACCTTTTCGCTCCACTCCACCGCGCAGACCGCGCCGCGGTTGAGATAGTCCTCCCAGCCGATCTCAAACAGCTCGTCCGCGCCGGAGAGGCGGTACATATCAAAATGGATCAGCTCACGCTGTCCCAGGTACTCGTTCACAATGGTAAAGGTCGGGCTGGAGACCCGGCAGTCCAGGCCCATGCCCCGGGCCATACCGCGGACAAAGGCGGTCTTGCCGGCGCCCAGATCCCCGTACATGGCGACGACCGCCCCATCGGGCAGCCGCGCGGAGAGGCGTGCGCCCAGTTCCTCGGTCTCCGCCTCGTTGTTGGAAAAGAATGTTGCCATTTTCGCTCTCGATTCTGTAAACATTTTGTATCTGGATTATTATAACACGCTTCCTCCCGTTGCGTAAAGAGAAAATCTGTGTTAAAATGACAGGCAACTGAAAAAGAAACCTAATTGTGACAGATAACAGGACGGTGATTGGCAATTCTCAACCGAATCAAACCTTTTGTCAAACAATTTGTGCAGCGGGCGGATATGACCCTGCTGGGCATCTGCATTTTCTCCGCGCTTTTCGGCACGGTGATGATCTACCGCGCGGCCACGGGCATGGTGGCGGCCGGCGCCGTGATGGCGAGTCCCACCAAGCTCGTGGTTGTGCAGCTCTTCTCCATGCTGCTGGGCATCATCGCCTTTGTGGTGCTGACGGTCATCGACGCCGATCTGCTGGCCGACCAGTGGAAATGGCTGTGCGTGATTAACGTGCTGCTGCTGGTGGCGCTGGTCATCTTCGGCGTGGAGGACAACACCGGCAACAAGAGCTGGATCCGTTTCGCCGGCATCGGCATCCAGCCCTCGGAGGTCATCAAGGTCATCTACATCATCGTCTGCGCCAAGCAGATGACCTATCTGAAGGAATACCGGGACATAAACCACATTCTCTCCATCGTGCAGATGGCCGGGCACTTTGTCATCGTCTTCGGTATGATCATCGTGGTCTCCTCCGACCTGGGCTCCGCCTCCATCATCTTCTGCATTTTTCTGACCATGCTCTTCGCCCTGGGCGTGCGGCTGTACTGGTTCGCGCTGGGCGCGGCGGCCCTCTCGGCCATAGTGCCCCTGCTGTGGAACTACTTCCTGAAGGACTACCAGAAGGAGCGTCTGCTCGCCCCCTATGACCCCTCCATCGACCCCGACGGCTGGGGCCGCAACTGGCAGACCTCCCAGAGCAAGCTCACCCTGGCCTCCGGTCGTCTCACCGGCGTGGATGAGGCCCACCGCTACACGGTCTTCACCGGCAAACACACCGACTTCATTTTCTCCTGCGTGGGCGAGGAGCTGGGCATGATCGGCTGCATCGCGGTGTTCATCCTGCTGACCATCATCATTGTCCATTGCGCCCGGGTGGGGCTGCACTCCTCCCGCACCTTCGACATGCTCATCTGCATCGGCGTGGCCTCGGCCGTCGCCTTCCAGACGCTGATCAACACGGGCATGTGCATCGGCATCACCCCGGTCATCGGCATCACCCTCCCCTTCTTCAGCTACGGGGGCTCGTCCATGGTGACGATGTTTGCCGCCATGGGCCTGGTCTCGGGGGTCAAATACAAGCTGAAACCAAAGTTATTTTCGATTTATTAAGGCCAACAAGCATACGGCGGATTCGCAGGAGCTGCGAATCCGCCGTATGCTTGTTCTGTCTGCGGGACGTCGGGACGTCGAGGGCGCCGTCCCCTGCGAGTTTGTAATCCACAGATTTTGATTGTTTCCGTAACCTTTTTCCCGAAAGCGACGTTTATACAGGTGAAAGGAGGGAGGCTCATGGACGACAAGGAAATCGTCGATCTCTATTGGCAGCGTTCGGAGCGCGCCATTCCCGAAACCGAGGCGAAATACGGCGCCTATTGCCGGCGTATCGCGGGCAATCTGCTCGCAAGCCCGGAGGACGCGGAGGAGTGCCTGAACGACACCTGGCTGCGTGCCTGGAACTCCATGCCCGATCAGCGCCCCGCTGCACTGAAACTCTATCTGGGCCGCCTGACCCGCTGGCTCTGTCTGGACCGGCTCCGCCGCGAGGGTCGGGAGAAGCGGGGCGGCGGCGAATTCAGCGTCGCCTGGGAGGAGCTGGAGGACTGCCTCGCCGCGCCGGGCACGCCGGAGGGGCACCTGGAACAGGCGGAGCTGGCCGGGATCCTTAAGCGCTTTCTCGCCGGGCTGCGGAAGGAGGAGCGGACGGTGTTCCTCGCCCGCTATTGGTTTGGCTGTTCCATCGCCGAGATCGCCCGGACGCACAACTGCGGCCAGAGCAAGATCAAAACCATGCTGCACCGCACGCGGAAAAAGCTGCAGCAGACGCTGAGAGAGGAGGCTTACCTATGAAAACCGAGGACCTTATGCAGGCGCTCAACAGCGTCGACGACGCCTATCTGCAGGAGACGCTCTCCAGGCTGGAGACGCCGCGCGTCGTCCGGCCGCGCCGCAAGCTGGGAAGGAGCCTGCTGCTGGTGGCGGTGCTGATCCTGCTGATGGCCCCCGCCGCCTGGGCGGCCTACAACCAATACCTGCACCCCCGGGTGCCCGTGGGCGGTGTGCATTTCCGCATTCTGGACGACAAAAATGAGGTACATGAGGGCGTGATGGCGAACGTGGCCATGGTGATCAACGTGGACGCCCGGCCCGAGGCCACCGACGTTGTGATGCGCTTCGGCTGGCTGCCGGAGGGCGCGCCCAGCCCCGATGTGGCCTATTATGGGACATTGAGCCGCTATTACGATCTGCTGGACTTCTTCCAGGATCATGAGCGCTATCCCGGCTGGGTCAATCGGCCGCTGAAGGAGCTGCTGGCCGAGGCCGGCATGAGCGCCGAGGAGGCGAAGACCTGGTACACGGGCTATTCCTGGGAGAAAGACAACGGTGCCCTGCTGAGCGTCACGGTGATGGACGCCGCCGCGCTCTACGAGGAGGATCTGCTGTTGGGCAGCTACGGCGGTGGAGCCAGTATCGTCCGGCAGGAGGCCCACGGCAAGTACGAGATGCTGGAAATCCAGCTGGACTACACCGAGCTCTACCGAAAGGTCGCCGAGAAGAACGGCTATGAGGCCTCGCAGCAGGACATCCTGAAAAACTATCTCTTTCTCTACGAGCCGGAGGAGCAGTATCTGATCTTTGCCGGCGGCAGCGA
>CACYOR010000158.1 GCA_902775985.1 Oscillospiraceae bacterium | reverse complement strand
AAGAGCGGGGCGGGATCGAGACCGCCGGTCTTCTCCCGCGCCTGCATCAGCATATCCACCGAGGCGTCCACGCCGATCAGCTCATAGCCCCGGCGGCACATCTCGGCCGTCAGGGTACCGGTGCCGCAGCAGAGGTCAAGCAGAAGGCGGAATTCACCGCCGCAGCGCGCAAATTCCGCCTCATAGAGATCCGCAAAGGCAGCGTAGGGCACATCCCCGGTCAGCTGATCGTACCAGGCGGCCAGAGGCCCATAGCAGCTCATGCCTGTTCCTCGTCCGCCATGCGGCCGAACACCACGTCATAGCCGCCGCTGCCGTACTGCAGGGAGCGGTTGACGCGGCTGATCGTGGCGCTGGAGGCGCCGGTCTCGGCCAGGATGTCGTTATAGATCATGCCGTTGTGCAGGCACACGGCCACCTGATAGCGCTGCTCCAGAGCCATCAGTTCCGTCACGGTGCACAGATCGTCGAAGAACTTCATGCATTCCTCCACACTCTGCAGGGACAGGATCGCCTTATACATGGCTTCGTTGCGGGGCTTTTTCCGGTGTTTATTCATAGGTTCCTCCGATGTGATCAACAATATTCCATATAATAGCATGGAAAGAGACTTTGTTATTCTATGTTACCTCATTACTTGCTAAATGTAAAGTGTTAAAGTGCTGAATTTTCGCGCCTGGATTTGTTAATTTTACTTGCAGAAAGGAGGGCGGCATACTATAATGTGGACAGGAAATACTAGAAAGAGGTATCCGGCGTCAGGCAGTGAGAAAATGCCGTTTCGGATGCGGATGTCAGAACTTGTTGGAGGTGATTTGCTGTGATTGTCTTTAACGGAACAAACGTCAGCATGGCGGTGGTCTGGCTGATCGCCATGGCGGTCTTCCTCATCGTGGAGGGGATCGTCCCGGGCCTGGTGTCCATCTGGTTTGCACTGGGCGCTCTGGCGGCGCTGATCGCGGCGATGGTCGGCGCGCCCCTGTGGCTGCAGCTGGTGTGGTTCGTGCTGGTGTCCATCGCGGCCCTGGCCCTGACCCGGCCCCTGGCCCGCAAATATGTCAACGGCCGTGTCACGCCCACCAATGCCGACCGCATCCTGGGCAGGGAGTGCGTGGTGCGGGAGACGATCGACAACCTCCGGGGCACCGGCGCTGTGGCCGTGGACGGCAAGGTCTGGACGGCCCGGATGCTGAACGAAAACGAGACCGCCCGGGAAGGCGAGACCGTGATCGCCCGGCGCATCGACGGGGTCAAGCTGATCGTAGAAAAAGTCTAAAACTATTTTTTAAAAAGGAGATACAACCATGCCGTATGTCATTCTTGTTCTGATCCTGCTGGTGCTGGTGATCCTGATCCGGAACATCCGCATCGTTCAGCAGGCCAAAGCCTATGTCATCGAGCGTCTGGGCGCTTACAAGACCACCTGGAACGTGGGCCTGCACCTGAAGGTCCCCTTCATTGAGCGGGTCGCCAAGGTCGTCACCCTGAAGGAGCAGGTGGCGGATTTCCCGCCCCAGCCCGTTATCACCAAGGATAACGTCACCATGCAGATCGACACCGTCGTCTATTTCCAGATCACCGACCCGAAGCTCTACACCTACGGCATCGAGCAGCCCATGGTCGCCATCGAGAATCTGGCCGCCACGACCCTGCGTAACATCATCGGCGACCTGGAGCTGGACCAGTGCCTGACCAGCCGCGACATCATCAACACCAAGATGCGCGCCATCCTGGACGAGGCCACCGACCCCTGGGGCATCAAGGTCAACCGGGTGGAGCTGAAGAACATCCTGCCGCCCAAGGAGATCCAGAACGCCATGGAGAAGCAGATGAAGGCCGAGCGTGAACGCCGTGAGGCCATCCTCCGCGCCGAGGGCGAGAAGCGCGCCGCCATTCTGGAGGCCGAGGGCGAGAAAGAGTCCGCGATCCTCCGCGCCGACGCCAAGAAGCAGCAGCAGATCCTGGAGGCCGAAGGCGAGGCCGAGGCCATCCTGAAGGTGCAGACCGCCACCGCCGAGGGCATCAAGCTCATCAACGAGGCCGCCCCCACCGACGCGGTGCTGCGCATCAAGGCCCTCGAGGCCTTTGCCCAGGCGGCCAACGGCCAGTCCACCAAGATCATCATCCCCAGCGAGATCCAGGGCCTGGCGGGCCTGGCCGCCGGCGTGGTCGAGGCCAGCAAGGAAAAGTAAATCCGAACTCAAAAAATCAGCGCATCGGCAAAGGCATCTCCCTTTGCCGATGCGTGTGTAAAGGAGTATGTTATGAGCAGTCAAGCAGCCCTGAAGTATTTGGAAAAATACGGCATGTCCCCCGCAAACGTGAATCCGGCGCAGGATGCGCCCGCCATGGCCGAGGACATGGAGCGCGGCCTGCTGGGCCAGGAGAGCTCCCTGCCCATGATCCCCACCTATCTCTCGGAGGAGGGCGAGATCCCTCTGGGCAAGCCCTGCGTGGTCATTGACGCCGGCGGCACCAACTTCCGCCGCGCCCTGGTGCGCTTTACCGAAGACGGACCTCAGGTGGAGCAGATGGCCAAGTGGAAGATGCCCGGCTTGGGCACGCCTGCCACATGGGAAGACTTTATCTCCTTTGTGGCCGACGCGGTGGAGCCCCTGATGGGCGAGGCCGACAGCATCGGCTTCTGCTTCTCCTATTCCGCCAACATCACGCCGGATATGGACGGCCAGGTCAACAAGATCGACAAAGAGGTGGTCATCACCGGCTGCGAGGGCAAGCTGGTGGGCCGCTCCCTGCTGGATGAGCTGGAGCGCCGGGGCATCCACGGCAAAAAGATCGTCATCCTCAACGACACCGTCGCCGTCCTGCTGGGCGGGCGCAGCGGCGGAGCCGACAGCGCCTTCGGCGGCTACATCGGCCAGGTCAGCGGTACGGGCACCAACACCTGCTGCTCCCTGCCCGTTGCCCGGATCGGCAAGCTGGGCCTGGAGGGCGAGAAACATATGATCGTGAACCTGGAATCCGGCATGTACACCGGCATCCCGGCCGGGGAGTTTGACCGCATCCTGGACGAGCAGAGCAACGATCCGGGCAGCAAGGCCTTCGAAAAGCGCACCGCCGGCGTCTACCTGGGCGAGCTGTGCCGGGATATCCTCAAGGCCGCCGCCGGGGAGGGCCTGCTCTCTCCCGTGGCCGCCGAGCGCATCTCCGCCCTGGGCTGGATCGACTCGGCTGTGATCGACGCCTGGGCCTGCGGCGAAAAGCTGGAGAGCGTCTGCCGCACCGAGGAGGATCGGGCCTTTGTGCAGACGGTCTGTACCGCCCTGTTCGAGCGCTCTGCCCGCTGCATGTGCACGAATCTGGCCGCCATCCTGCTGCTCACCGGCGAGGGGACGGATCCGGAAAAGCCGGTCTGCATCTGCGCCGAGGGCTCTCTCGTGCAGAAGGGCCGGGTCTACCGCCCCTGCCTGGAGAAGCTTCTGAAGGAAGAGGTCGAGGGCAAGCTGGGCCGGCACGTCCATCTGCAGGTCAGCTACGAGACCACGCTGCTGGGCTCCGCCGCCGCGGCTCTGCTCAATACATAATACGACGTAAAACAAAATCGGGGCCCGCTGCCATGGCAGCGGGCCCCAAGCTGTCGACAAAGTTGGTTTTGTCATTGCGAACCAGTGACCGATGTCACTGGTGTGGCAATCCGTATTCCCCGAACTCGGCATGATTACTGACATTTTACC
>CACYOR010000157.1 GCA_902775985.1 Oscillospiraceae bacterium | reverse complement strand
GTGGGCCTGAAGGTCAAGCGCAAGCCCGTCTCCTTCATCTTCGTCGGCGGCACCGGCGTGGGCAAGACGGAGCTGGTCAAGCGCCTGGCCGCGGATATGTTCGACAGCCCTGAGTCCCTGATCCGCCTGGATATGTCGGAGTTTATGGAGAAGTTCTCCGTCTCCCGCATCATCGGCTCGCCCCCGGGCTATGTGGGCTATGACGAGGCCGGACAGCTCACCGAGAAGATCCGCCGCAAGCCCTACAGCGTGGTGCTCTTTGACGAGATCGAAAAGGCCCACCCCGATGTGATGAATATCCTGCTCCAGATCCTGGACGACGGGCGCATCACCGACGCCCAGGGCCGGGTGGTGAACTTCGAGAACACCATCATCATCATGACCACCAACGCCGGCAGCAACAACAAGGGCGGCAGCGTGGGCTTCGGCGGCAGCCTCAGCGACATGAGCCGTGAGCGGGCCATGAAGGCCCTCAACGAGTTTCTTCGCCCGGAGTTTATTAACCGTGTGGACGAGGTCATCTGCTTCAACCAGCTCACGGAGGAGAATTTCCGCGGCATCGCGCTGCTGATGCTGGAGGACGTGAAGGCCGTGCTGGCGGAGAAGAACATGGAGCTGCGCTGGGACGAGAGCCTGCTGGACCACCTGGTGACCAAGGGCTATTCCGTCACCTACGGCGCCCGGAACCTGCGCCGTCTGATCCAGAAGGAGATCGAGGACGAGATTGCCGCCCGCGTCATCGCGCAGCGGGGACAGGATGTGAAAACCGTGACGCTCTCCGCCGCGGAGGGCCGGGTCAGCGTGACATTGGAGTGAGACGATGGGACAGATTGAAATCATCCAGGGCGACATCACCAAACAGGCGGTGGACGCCATTGTGAACGCCGCCAACTGCACCCTGCTGGGCGGCGGCGGTGTGGACGGCGCCATCCACCGGGCCGCGGGGCCGGAGCTGCTGGCCGAGTGCCGCACGCTCCACGGCTGCGAGACCGGCAAGGCAAAGATCACCGGGGGCTACCGCCTCCCGGCCCGCTTCGTCATCCATACGCCGGGCCCCGTCTGGCACGGCGGCGGCCACGGGGAGGCGGAACTGCTGGCCTCCTGCTACCGCTCCTGCCTCGAGCTGGCGGCGGCAAACGGCTGCAAAACCGTGGACTTTCCCTCCATCAGCACCGGCGTCTATCACTTCCCGCTGGAAAAGGCCTCGGTGATCGCCGTCACCACGATCGCGGAGGAGCTGGCAAAGCACCCGGAGCTGGAGCGCGTGCGCATGGTCTGCTTTGACGAGCGCACAAAAGCCCATTATGACCGGGCTCTGGCGGCGCTGTGAAGGAGCCGCTGCTGATCAGCGCCTGCCTGCTGGGGACGCCCTGCCGTTACGCCGGCAAGAGCAAGCCCCTGCCGGCGGAGCAGCTGGCCTTTCTCCGCGAGCACTATGAGCTCCATCCCGTCTGTCCGGAGTCGGACGGCGGCCTGCCCACGCCCCGTATCCCCAGCGAGCGCCGGGGCGGGCGCGTGCTGAACCGGGTGGGGGAGGACGTGAGTGTCCCGTACGCCCGCGGCGCGGCCCGGGCTCTGGAGCAGTGCCGGGAGCACAATTGCCGCAAGGCGCTCTTAAAGGAGCGCAGCCCCTCCTGCGGCTGCGGGGAAATCTACGACGGCAGTTTTACCGGCACACTCATCCCCGGCGACGGGGTCACGGCGGAGCTGCTCAAAGCCGAGGGCATCGAAGTCCTCGGCGAAAGTATCTTTTTTGAAAAGGAATACGAATAAGGGCCTGCTGCAAAATGCCCGTACGTGTCATTGCGAAGCCCCGTCAGGGGCTGTGGGAATCCGTTTTCTTTTGAAAAGGAAGCGGATTCCCACGTCACCAGTGTTGCGACACTGGTTCCTCGGAATGACAGGCGACCTTGCATTTTGCAGCAGGCCCTTTTGCAACCTTTTTCCCAAAACAGGTAGTTATAGGGTGAAAGGCCTTTCCAATATAAGAGACAAGGAGGCGAGAGACTTGGAGGACGAACAGATCATTTCACTCTTCTGGGCGCGGGATGAGCGGGCCATCGAGGAACTGGCCCACCGCCACGGCGGCCTCTGTCGGGCAATGGCCCTGCGCATGCTGGGCAGCTTTCAGGATGCGGAGGAGTGCCTCAGCGATGCGCTGATGGCCGCCTGGAACAGCATCCCGCCCCGACGCCCGGAGAAGCTCAGCGCCTATCTGGCTCGCCTGACCCGCAACCAGGCTCTCAAGCGTCGCCGGGACAGCGAGCGTCTGAAGCGGGGCGGAGGAGAACTGAACCTGGCCTATGAGGAGCTGGACGAATGCCTGCCCGACCCGGAGAGTACGGAGCAGTGCTGGTTACAGCGGGAACTGAGCGCGGCGCTGGAGCGTTTCCTGCGCGGCCTGCCCGCAGCGGAGCGGCGGCTCTTTCTCCGGCGCTACTGGGGCTGCGAGAGCCTGCGTGAGCTGGCCGCGGCCTTCGGCTGGAGTGAGAGCAAGGTCAAATCCATGCTCTTTCGCACGCGAAAGAAACTGAGAGACTATTTGATAAAGGAGGGCTTTGCCTGTGAATGCGGATTCCCTGATGCAGGCCATGAATGAGCTGCCGGAAGATCTGATCGCGGAGGCGCTGGAGACGGAGCGGCAACGCGTCCCGGTGAAGCGTGTTCTGCGCACCCTGCTGATTGCAGCGGTGATCGCCGTGTTTTTCTCGGTGACAGCCTATGCGGCCGGCGGAAACCTGGGGAGCATCACAAGCTCGGCCAGGATGGGCCGGCACTGGAGCACGCTGGACGTCCTGCCAAAGGCGGAGCGGATGCTGGGCCTGGGCATGACAGTGCCGGAGCGCTTTGAAAGCGGATTCGTCTTTGCAGACATGGACATCACATACAGTGATCTAAGGGATCCTGACGGCGCGATCGTCAAAACCTATCCGGAGTTTTACGCCAACTATACCCGCGGCGATCAGACGCTCATCCTGAACGTACAGGCTTGGGAGAGAGCGCCGGGCGGCGCCGGTTGGCTGGAACGAGAGCAGGACGGCACCACACTTTATTGCCATAGCTTCACCTATAAGGTTGTTCCGGTGGACTATCGGGAGACCGAGGAGGATACGGCCCGGAAGGAGACAGGGGAGCTGATGATCGCCTGGGGAGGAGACGAGGTCGAGACCTTCCCCATGTGTTTTGTCGTTTTCGAACGGGGCGGGGCGGCCTACGAGCTTTTCAGCTACGATGGCCTCGCTATGGACGAGCTTTGCGCCATGGCCGGGGAGATCATCCGGATGGATGAATAGCGGCAGATTGTAAGTCCCGCCGTAGGGGAGGGCCTTGTGCCAACACCCATAAGAGAGTTTTGAAGCAAAAATGACTTGGTAACTGTCTGATAAGGGTTGGATAAAAGTGGGAGAGAGATACTCGGACCGTGAGTATCTCTCTCTTCTCTATTATTTGTGTAGGTACGTATCCCTGTCTCTCTGTTGGCTTAGTACTCATATTTTGATAGAAAAATGCACCAAAAAAAAGACTCGGGTGCATTTTAGATTTTTCAGGGTGCATTTCCGAAAAAGCAGGGTGCATTTTTCGGAGAGTAGGGTGCATTCCTGAAAATCGGGGTGCATTTTCCCGAGAGTCGGGTGCATTTCTGAATAACAGGGTGCATTTTGGGAAAGCAGGGTGCATTTCCCGTTGCCGTGGTTTGCTATGGCCCTT
>CACYOR010000156.1 GCA_902775985.1 Oscillospiraceae bacterium | reverse complement strand
GGCAGATCCAAAAGCGGAAGTTGCTCTGAAAACCGTTATTTCGGCAGCTGCAGAGCACTGAAAACAGGCACACCAACACAGGAGACCATTATGAAAAAACTGAGAAGGCTCTTTACGGGCGGCATCCGGCTGAAGATCTTCAGAATGCTGCTGATCACGATCGTTCTGATTATCGCGGCTTATACTGCGGTGTTTTTCTACCAGTCGAACAAGGTGGAGCAGCTGGTCAACGAGACCTATGAAACGCAGAAGCAGATTTACGTCGAAAACGGCATGGAGGATCAGTATGAGTCCATCCGGAGCCGCGCGCTCGATACCTTTCACAACGAAATGTTCCACGCCAGAAACATCCTCATTCTGGTGGTCGTATTGATCGTTGCAGCCGGGATGGTGTCTGCGTTTTCCATCGCTGGCCGCATCACAGATCCTTTGAATACCATCACACGGCGGGTGGCATCTCTGGGCGTCCGGAACCGGCAGTTTCGTATGGAGGACGTCTACCGGACCGGGGATGAGATCGAGGTGCTGGCGGAGTCTTTTGCCAAGCAGTCCGCCAGAATAACGCTGTATATTGACCAGGTCAAGAAAGTCACTGCCGAGAAGGAACGCATCGGTGCGGAGTTGGACATGGCAAGCAGGATTCAGGGCAGCCAGCTTCCGAGACTGTTTCCGCCGTTCCCGGATCGAAAGGAGTTCAGCCTCTACGCCAGCATGACCCCAGCCAAGGAGGTGGGCGGCGACTTCTACGATTTCTTCATGCTTGACGACGATCACATGGGCTTTGTTATGGCAGACGTCTCCGGCAAGGGTGTGCCCGCCGCGCTGCTCATGATGGTTTCGCGCGTGCTGATCAAATCCACCATGCAAAACGGAAAGGGTCCGGCGGAGACCCTCAAAAGCGTGAACAACCAGCTCTGCGAGGGCAACGACGCGGGCTTCTTCGTGACCGTGTGGTTGGCAGTGCTGGAGATCTCCACCGGGAAGGGCGTTGCCGCCAACGCGGGGCATGAGCACCCCGCGCTGCGCAGAGCCGACGGCAGCTATGACCTGATCGTCTATAAGCACTCCATGCCGGTGGGCGTCATGCGGGATCTCCCGTTCCGGGAACACGAATTCCAATTAAACCCCGGCGACAGCTTCTTTGTTTATACGGACGGCGTCGTGGAGGCAACGGACGCAGACAAAGAACTCTACGGCTCCGACCGGATGCTTCAGGCGCTGAACCGAAACCCGGATGCGCAGCCGGAACAGATGCTCGCGAACATCTCACAGGACATCGACCGATTCGTAGACGGTGCGGAGCAGTTTGACGACATTACCATGCTCTGCTTCCGCTATTTTGGGCCGTCCGAAGAATCGTAATGGTTATATACAGGAGAATGAATCCATGAAAAGATACAGGATCAGGAGCGCTCTGAGAGTCATCGGAGATATCTTTATCCCGCTGCTTCCCGGCATCATCTGCGCCGGACTCTGCGGGGGCTTCGCGACGCTCATTCAGCAGGCGATCCCGAACTATGCGGAAAGCAGCACCTGGGCGTTTATCTACCAGATTCTGAGGCTGATCAACACCGCCATGATGACCTTCCTCACTGCGTGGGCAGGCTATCGCGCGGCGGAACGGTTCGGAGGCACGCCCATCCTGGGCGGCATGCTGGGCATGATCACCTCTCTGGACGGCATCAATGAGATCGCCTCCATTATGGGGCTGTATAACAGCGCCGTTCCGCTGGATTCGGTGCTCTGCAGCGGCAAGGGCGGCGTGCTGGCAGTCATTGCCGGCGCACTTCTGATTGCCTATGTGGAGAAATCGATCCGCACTGTCATGCCGAAATCCATCGACATTGTCTTCACGCCGCTGCTCACCATGATTCTCTGCGTGGTGCCGTACATCGTCTTCATCATGCCGCTTTTCGGCTATGCCTCCAGCGGTATCGTCTGGCTGTTCAGCCGGGCCTGCCTGTCCGAAAATATATTCATCCGGGCGATTTCCGGCTATCTCGCTGCGGCGTTCTTCCTGCCGCTGGTGGCTGCAGGCATGCACCACGGCTTGGTTGCGCTCTACAGCGTCCAGCTGTCGGAGCTGGGCTTTGTCACGCTCTATCCGGCCCTCGCCATGGCCGGCGCCGGGCAGGTTGGCGCAGCGCTCGCCCTTTGGAAGAAGGCTAAAAAGGTCGGAAACCAGAATCTCTGCTCCGTGATCTCCGGCGCTCTGCCGGCAGGCCTTCTGGGCGTGGGTGAGCCGCTGATCTACGGCGTCACGCTGCCCCTCGGCAAGCCCTTCCTCACGGCAGGTCTTGGCGCGGGCTTCGGCGGGGCTTTCATCATGGTCACGCAGGTGGCCTCCACCACTTGGGGGCCCTCAGGCCTTCTGGGCGCCTTCGTGATGACTGCCGGTCCCGGAGGTTCACTGCGGAGCGTGCTCCTTTACCTGACGGCTCAGTTCATCAGTTACGCTGCCGGCTATCTCATCACGAACGCGCTGTACCGCCAAGAGGAGCTGAGCTTCGAGACCACCCTCACGGCAGAGCAGGCCGCTGCCTGGCGCTCCGCCTCCTTCCAGCGTCTCAGCAGGAAAAAGCCCCGTCACATCAAGGCCGGCGAGCCCCTGACGGTCACGGGCAGCACCGACGCTGTGAATCTGCCGCTCTATGCGCCGGTGAGCGGTGAAACCGTGCCCATGAAGCAAATCCCGGACATCATGTTTTCCTCCGGCGTCATCGGAAACTGTATCGGCATCCTGCCGGAGAGCGGCACCATTCTTGCGCCATGTGACGGAGTTGTGCTCGAAATTGCCGATACCAGCCATGCGCTGACCTTCCGATCCGGCGACGGCATGGAGATTCTCCTTCTGGTGGGCATCGACACCTTTACGCTGAACGGCGACGGACTCCGACCATTGGTCGTGGAAGGTGAGACCGTTTCCAAATGCCAGCCGGTGATGGAAGCCGATCTGGAGCGGATCCGCCAAGCCGGTCTCTCACCGATGGTGATTACAGTCCTGAGCAGCTGAGGCATACAATAATCCTTAAAATCGCAGAAGAAGAAGGAAGAGGAGGAAATGTCGAATGTGCGAAAAGCAAAGGTATGGATGCCTCGTCTTTGCATTTTTGCAGCTTTCTGAATGAAATGCCGGTTCGCTGCCTGTAAAATCAAATCCGTTATCTACACTCGTACCAGTTCTTTTATGAGTAATTGTTTGTTGTTGCCGGCTTCAATGTTTGCTTGAAAGATTTCAAATGGCAGCAATGATTTTACATATTTCATCTGGTTCGCAAAAATGTCTGCTTCATGATTATATTCCAGATCATCATAGATCATGCACCATACAGGTGTCTCACGGGATCCGGAAACAGCGGCGACGATTTCGATCGTATGCTGGCCGTTGAAAACATAGTTTATACCATTCTTGGAAGGAGAAACATGTAAATGAGAAGTAGTATTATCATAATTGCAATAACCTTGTGCATGGCAATGCCTATAGCTTCCTGTGGGAAAAAGGAAGAAACAGAGCATATGTCTGAGTCGGTGGAGGCTTTGGATGATGTCGAACAAAACACTGTTGTTCCTTCGATTGAAGACCAGAAAGTGAATCCCGTCGTGCCAGATGCAACCTCAGATAATACGACTGAAAACATCTCAAGTGAGTCAGAGGCAGATACGACTTTAGATAATGGAGCGGATAGCATTTCTGAAGATCAGGCATATGCGGCAGTTATTAACTATTGTAAGGCAACTATCCCAGACTT
>CACYOR010000155.1 GCA_902775985.1 Oscillospiraceae bacterium | reverse complement strand
GGCCAGGCTTTTCCTCTTGGAAAGCCTCCAGAACGCGCCGTAAGCCGTTGAATGATCTCGGCTGGTATATTTATATTACCTTCTCTTTTTCATTCAACGTAGACAGAAAGAAAAAGCAGCACGACAGCAAGGAGGTCAGGATCATGCGCGGATATTTTACGGCAAACGGTTTTTACGGACTGGTGGACGGCAGCTATCGGCTTTTCGCCTCGGAGAGTGAATACTACGAAATGATGGGGGACGACGTAGCCTAACAACCGCTGAAATCGTAGACTCCGCCGTCCAGATAGCCGTTCAGAAAGGCGGCGGCCAGACTGCCGGGCTTGATGCTCGCCCGGGCCTCCTCCGGCGTGAACCAGCGCCAGGCGTCCACCTCCCAGTTGGGATGGGGGTCCTCCTCCGCCACGGTGACGGTGAAGTTCAGCATCAGGGTGTTGGTGCGGGGGTAGTAGCGGCTGTGATTGAAGCGCAGCGTCTCCACGGTCAGGCCCAGCTCCTCCCGCACCTCCCGGGCGACGGCGTCCTCGGCGTCCTCACCGTGGTTTACATAACCTGCGCAGAGCACATTCCAGGGTTTACCGTACTGCTGGATCAGGATGAGGCGGCTCTTGTCCCGGCTCAGGACGATCATGCTGACGGCGGTGTTGAAGACCGGATAGCGGAAAGCGCCGCAGCGCGGGCAGTAGGGGAGTTCCTTCCCCTCGCTCTCGTGGTAGCGCAGCTCCAGCTTTTCGCCGCACTCGGTACAGAAATTCATACTCATGGCACTTCAATTCCTCTCGTTGGCCAGTACCCAGAAGGCGACCGCGCTGGCCGCGGCCACGTTCAGGGAGTCCACCCCATGGGACATGGGGATCTTGACGGTGTAATCGCAGCGGGCGATGGTCTCCTCCGCCAGACCGTCCCCCTCGGTGCCGAGGATGACGGCCAGCCTCTCCTCCCTCAGCAGGCGGGGGTCCCGGATGCTGACGGAGTTTTCGGTCAGGGCCATGGCCGCGCTGACGAAGCCCAGTTCCCGGAGACGCTGCAGGCCCGGCTCCGGCCAGTCACAGTCCAGATAGGTCCAGGGCACCTGAAACACCGTCCCCATGCTCACGCGCACACAGCGGCGGTACAGCGCGTCGCAGCAGGCGGGGGTCAGCAGCACGGCGTCCATGTTCAGCGCCGCAGCGGAGCGGAAGATCGCCCCCAGGTTCGTGGGGTTCATGATGTTCTCCAGCACCGCGATGCGCTTCGCCCCGGCGCAGACGGCCTCCACGGAGGGGAGCGGCGGGCGTCGCATGGCGCAGAGCACGCCCCGGGTCAGGGGAAAGCCGGTGAGCTGGGTCAGCACCGGCAGGGGCGCGGTGTAGATGGGAATGTCCCCGCAGCGGGCGATGATGCCCGCGGCCTGCCCCTCAATGTGCTTGCGCTCCAGCAGCATGGAGACGGGCACATAGCCCGCGTCCAGCGCCCGGTCGATGACGTTGGGGCTCTCGGCGATGAAAAGGCCGTTATTCGGATCGGCCCGGTTGACCAGCTGGTTTTCCGTAAGACGGGCGTAGACGTCCAACTCCGGAGCCTGAAAATCCTGAATTTCAATGATGTTCGGCATGAGGGTTTCCTTTTTTCTGTGTTTTTGGCCATTATACCGCGAAAGGAAAGATGCGTAAAGCAGGAAGATAAGAAAAAAAGATTTCCGGCGGCAGCAACAAAGGGCTTGCGAAAGCGGCGTATGACCTCTATAATGATTTTATTATACAGGAATCGACGCATTGCGCCGATAAGGGGAGAGAGACGCATGACAAAAGAGGAACACCGTTTTGCCGAGCGCCTGGAGGGTGTTCAGGACGAGCTCAAATGGCTGTATATGGAGCTCTACGACGACGAGCAGGCCTATGAGTATTTCTGTTCCATGCTGCATCGGATGTACGAGGCGCGCAAGCCCGCCCTGAAAAAGCAGGACGAGACCCGCCAGGCCGATCCCGGCTGGTTCCGGCGGCGGGATATCCTGGGCATGCAGATGTATCCGGGCTGCTATGCCCGCACGCTGAAGGGCGTGAGCCGCCATCTGGACTATCTGCAGGAGAGCGGTGTGAACTATCTGCATCTGATGCCCCTGCTGCAGAGTCCCCATCAGCACAGTGACGGCGGCTATGCCGTGGCGGATTTCCGCACGGTGGATCCGGAACTGGGCACGATGGAGGATCTGGAGCGCCTGGCGGGCCAGTGCCGCCGGCGGAATATCCTGCTCTGCCTGGACTTTGTGATGAACCACACCAGTGATGAGCACGAATGGGCCCAGCGCGCCCGCGCCGGGGAGAAGGAGTATCAGAACCGCTACTTCTTCTATGACAACTGGGACATCCCCCTGCTCTATGAAAAGACCGTGCCGGAAGTCTTTCCCCAGACCGCGCCCGGCAACTTCAGCCTCTGCACTGAGGCGGGCAAGGTGGTCATGACCACCTTCCATCCCTACCAGTGGGATCTCAACTACCACAATCCCACGGTCTTCAATGACATGACCGAGAACCTGCTCTTCCTCTGCAACCAGGGCGTGGATGTGATCCGTCTGGACGCGGTGCCCTATATCTGGAAGATGCTGGGTACCAACTGTCGTAACCTGCCCCAGGTGCACACCTTGGTGCGCATGATGCATCTGGCCTGCGACCTGGTCTGCCCCGGCACGCTGCTGCTGGGCGAGGTGGTCATGGAGCCGAGCAAGGTGGTGCCCTACTTTGGCACGACCGAGAAGCCCGAATGCCAGATGCTCTATAACGTCACCACCATGGCCAGCACCTGGCACACGGTGGCGACCCGGGACGTGCGTCTGCTGCGCCATCAGCTGCAGAGCGTGTTCCAACTGCCCGGACAGTATCTCTTCCTCAACTATCTGCGCTGCCACGACGATATCGGCTGGGGACTGGATTATGATTTCCTGCGCCAGTTCGGGATGGAGGAGATCAGCCACAAGCAGTTTTTGAACGACTATTTTACCGGTGCTTTTTCCGGCAGCCTCTCCCGGGGGGAGCTGTACAACAACGATCCCAAGCTCCACGACGCCCGCATGTGCGGCACGACGGCCTCTCTCTGCGGCGTCGAGGGTGCGGAACAGAACGGCGACGCGGCGGCCTGGGATCTGGCCATGCGCCTGGACGAGACCCTGCACGCTTTCCTCCTGAGCCAGAGCGGTATCCCCATCATCTACAGCGGCGATGAGATCGGCCAACTCAACGACTGGAGCTATCGGGACGATCCGGACAAGGCGGAGGACAGCCGCTTCCTGCATCGGGGCAGCTTCCGCTGGGAGGATGCGAAAAAACGCGGCGACCCCGCCACACGGCAGGGGAGACTCTATGCCAAATTGCGGCAGTTGGAAACGCTGCGGGCAGAGCACCCGGCTTTCTCGGCGGAGGCGGACTGCTGGCTGCTGGAGCCGCAGAACGATCACATCCTGGCCATCGGCCGCTACTACCGCGGCGAGAAGCTGCTGGCGCTGTACAACTTTGACCCCGAGGAGCAGACGGCGCTCCTGTGCGACCCGGAGGCCTTTCGGGATCTGCTGAGCGGGGAGGCCTGCTCGGCCCAGAGCGTGACGCTGCCCGGCTATGGCTTCAAGTGGCTCCACGTGGCCTATGAGAAGTAAATGACCAAAGAACAAAAAATGCCTGTCTCACATGAGACAGGCATTTCCAGAGTGTCAAAGAAGTCCCTGTTTTCGTTAGACGAAAGCGGGGACTTCGGCATGAAAATGGGAAAAAAGTGAGAATACGAGACGCAAAAAGGAGTTAT
>CACYOR010000154.1 GCA_902775985.1 Oscillospiraceae bacterium | reverse complement strand
GAGGCCGATGAGCGCGCACGCGAGATCATCGCCACCGCCATCCAGCGCTGCGCCGCCGATCACACCAGCGAGATCACCGTCTCCGTCGTACCTCTCCCCAACGACGAGATGAAGGGCCGCATCATCGGCCGCGAAGGCCGCAACATCCGCAGCATCGAGACCCTGACCGGCTGCGACCTGATCATTGACGACACCCCCGAGGCCATCACGGTCTCCAGCTTTGACCCCGTCCGCCGCGAGGTGGCGAGACTGGCGCTGGAGAAGCTCATCCAGGACGGCCGCATCCATCCCGCCCGCATCGAGGAGATGGTGGCCAAGGCCCAGAAAGAGGTCAACGCGACCATCAAGGCCGAGGGCGAGCGCGCCGTGTTCGAGACCAACATCCACGGCCTGCACCCGGAGCTTATCAAGCTCCTGGGCCGCATGCGCTACCGCACCAGCTATGGCCAGAACGTGCTGAACCACTCCATCGAGGTGGCCCACATCGCCGGCCTCATGGCGGCCGAACTGGGTGTGGACGTGGCCACCGCCAAGCGCGCAGGCCTCCTGCACGACATCGGCAAGGCCATCGACCACGAGGTCGAGGGCAGCCACGTCACCATCGGTGTGGACATTGCCCGCAAGTACAAGGAGTCCGAGGCGGTCATCCACGCCATCGAGGCCCACCACAACGATGTGGAGCCGCACACCATCGTCGCCTGCCTGGTTCAGGCGGCCGACGCGATCTCCGCCTCCCGCCCCGGTGCCCGGCGCGAGAACATCGAGAACTATGTCAAGCGTCTGGAAAAGCTGGAGGAGGTCTCCCGGAGCTTCCCGGGCATCTCCAGTTCCTATGCGATCCAGGCCGGACGCGAGATCCGCATCATGGTCAAGCCCGAGGAGGTCAGCGAGGATCAGATGGTCCTGCTGGCCCGGGACATCGCCAAGAAGATCGAGGACGAGCTGACCTATCCCGGCCAGATCAAGGTCCATCTTCTGCGCGAGACCAAAGCGGTCGACTACGCAAAATAAAAAAAAGACATGCACTCCCCCTTGCAGGGAGTGCATGTTTTCAAACTGTCGACAAAGCCAAAAGGCTTTGCCGACAGAGGGGTTGCAGCCCAGCGCGCGCACTCGCGTCAAAAGGCGCTCGCACACTTCTGGGCTGAGAAGTGTTTTTTCCGAGGCGCATGTCCCCGGAAAAAACGGATTGGATTGATTTTTCGCCGTGCGCGGCGAAAAACTCTGCGAGGCTTTTTGGTTTTTGACCTTTGTCCACAATCTAAGACATGCACTCCCCCTGGCCGGGAGTGCATGTTTTCGTATGGAGAGCATCATGACGACAAAAGCGAGCTTTATCTGGGATCTGGACGGCACCCTGTTTGACTCCTATCCCGCCATCGTCCCCAGCGCGCGGGAGATCTGCGCCGAGGCGGGCGTATTCTACGAGGAGAGCTATGTGCGGGACTTTGTGCTGCGCACCTCGGTGAACGATCTGCTCCGCCGGGTGGCGGAGGAAAAGGCCCTGGCCTTCGAGCCGCTCAAGGCCGCCTTCACCGCCCGCAGCGACAGCCGCTGGGCCAGCATTCAGGCCATCCCCCACGCCCGGGAGACCCTGGCGGCCCTGCGGGCGGCGGGCTGCCGCAGCTTTGTGTATACGCACCGGGGCGCCTCCAGCTTCGCCATTTTGGAAAACACCGGTCTCGCGCCGTATCTGGACGAGGTGCTGACCAGCGAGAGCGGCTTTCCCCGCAAGCCTGACCCGGCGGCAATCCTGTATCTGCTGGATAAGTACGCCCTGGACCCGGCGGAGACCTATTATGTCGGGGACCGGCGGCTGGACATGGAGGCCGCACAGGGGGCGGGCATCGGCGGCATTCTCTTCCGGGAGCCGGGAAATCCCACCCAGCCCCTGGGGACTGAGCGCTTCGTGATCGCCGACCTACGCGAAATTCTACAGCTTTTCTCCCTATAAAGAAAGCTTACAACAGGAAAGCAGGCGCCAAAACGGCGCCTGCTCAATGTGTAGACAAAGCTCAAAACGTGTCATTCCGAGCCAGTGCGCACACTGGCGTGGGAATCCGTTCTCCGGTAAAAATGTCGGTAAACATGCAGTTTTCGGGGAATACGGATTGCCACACCAGTGACGTCGGTCACTGGTTCGCAATGACAAAAACCGACTTTGTCGACGGTCTGGCAGGCGCCGTTTTGGCGCCTGCTTATTCTATATGTTTCAAGGACGCTTGCCCCTCTTTACCGTCTCCGTCTGCGTCTGGCGCGGCGGCGTCTCCGCTCCCGGGCCGAGAGGACCAGGATCGCGAGGATGCCGATGAGCATCAGGCCCAGCAGGGCGAAAAAGATCAGCTGTACCGGGCTGAATGGCGTTCCGAGGGCTCCGGGTGCAAACAGCGGTTCGGGACTCGGCGTCGGCTCCGGCGTGGGCACGGGTGTCGGTGTCGGACTCGGCGTCGGCACGGGCGTGGGTGCCGGTGTTGGACTCGGTGTCGGTGCGGGACTCGGTGTGGGTGCGGGCGTCGGACTCGGCGTGGGCACAGGCGTCGGCTCCGGCGTCGGCGCGGGCGTGGGCTTGACGCCGATCACGGTGATGAGCGCCGAATCCGTCCGGGAATAGCTGAGCTTGCCGAGGCTCCACTCCCGGCAGAAGATGCGCCAGCCGTCCAGCTCCGCCGGAATGTTGCTGAGGATCACCTGATTGGTATCCTCCCCGGAGTACTGGAGGGTCGGCAAAACGCTGATGGCCTCCCCCATCGTGTAGGTGGCTTTTCCGTCCGGGCTCTCCAGGCACCACTCATAGCTGCCCACATATTGGCCGGTACAGACAAAGGCCGCCCAGCCGCCCTCATCCACCGTCTCGGCGCCGGGGCTCTTGATCACGTTGGGGGCCCAGATCTCGGGCTTGTAGTCGTGGCTGCGAACGGTGAGATAGGTGCCGCCGTTTTCCACCACCGTGGCGGCCGTGTTGTTGATATAGGCGTCGGCATTGGGAGCGAAGAGATAGCCGTCCTGGGCGTTGAGGGTAAGCTGCAGATACACGGTGGCCGTGCCGAAGCTGCCCACCACCTGGTTGCCGCTGGAATCGATCCAGGCGGAGCTGGCCACATAGGCCCCCTCCGTCGTCGTCCCCACCGTCATCAGGTCCAGCTCCATGAGCGCGACAGGGGTATAGCGGGTCTGGATCAGCGCGCGGTTGATGGGCCAGCCGCCGGTGGCCTCCGCCTCTCCCGGCGCGGCAAACAGCGTCAGGCACAGACAGAGCAGCAGCGCGAACAGCAGTCCGCGTTTTACCGATGCGCGCATGAGATCGCCCCCTTTCGACAGGTTTCTGATTTATTGCTTTAAATTATAGTCGTATTCCCGCCGTCGGTCAAGAAAAAATCGTTTCCAGACACAAGATCTTGGGAAAGCGGATTGTTTTTTTCCCGGGTTTTGAGTATAATGGCACAAAACTGTTTCTTGCGAGGGATGCACTGTGATTTGTTATGAGGCGGGCCGCTGCGATGTGGCGGTCGTAGGCGCCGGACACGCGGGGATCGAGGCAGCTCTGGCCGCCGCCCGGCTGGGTCTGGACACGATCTGCTTTACCATCAATCTGGACAGCGTGGGCAACATGCCCTGTAACCCGGCCATCGGCGGAACCGGCAAGGGCCACCTGGTGCGGGAGCTGGACGCCCTGGGGGGCGAGATGGCAAAGGCCGCGGACCGGGCCTGCATTCAATACCGGATGCTCAACCGGGGCAAGGGTCCGGCGGTGCACTCCCTGCGCGCCCAGGCCGACCGGCGGCGCTATCAGGAGATCATGAAGCAGACCCTGGAGCGGCAGGAGCACCTGCG
>CACYOR010000153.1 GCA_902775985.1 Oscillospiraceae bacterium | reverse complement strand
GCCAGCACGATCGGAATCCGCCACAGTTTCTTCCGGCAGGCAAAGAACTCATAGATCATCAGAAAGAGCGCCGTCAAAAACCAGCAGCCCGTGACGTTGGCGTGAATATCAAAAACATTGATGCGGTTGAAGACGCCGTCTGTACCGATGCCGATGTTCTGTTCGGTGATGGGGTTGATGTATAAACGGCGCTGCAGAAAGGCCGTCAGGCAGATCAGGCCAAGCAGAAAATAAAAACCGCCCACGACAGCGCTCAGCCAATCCAAAAAACGACGGCGCTCTTTCTGACTCAGCGCCAGGCCGAGAGCAAAAAACGGCAGCATAAGCGTGAGATCGAAGGTCAGTTGAAAGTCCTTGTCCAGGGCCGGACTGCCGTTAAGCACGCGGCTGAGCCAGAACCAGAGCACATATCCCACCAGCAATTTGAACTCTATGCCGTCCCGAAGTCTCCGGAAATACAGGACCCCGCCCACGAGCAGAGGCACGACCACCATATAGTAGCTTTTCTTCAGGGATTCCGCCAGATAGAAATTGACCGGCCAGACCATATAGAAGCACAGAAGAAGAAAAACCGTAACGGCCCACATGCTTTTTCGATTGACACGAGACTGGATTGAAAGAACCGACATCTTACTATCCCTCCGCGGCTTAGCGCTTGTGAATCTGTTGTTTTATTTTAGCACATCTCCAAGCAAACCACAATCCTCTATTCCGCCACAAAGCAGCCCGGGAACCGCACGTCGTGTTCCCGGGCTGCTTTGCCACATGGTATTACAGCACCTCGATCTGGCAGACTTTCATGGCTGCGAGGGCGTTTTCATGACTTGCCGGCGTGACCCCGGCGCAGCAGGCCGCCTCCACCCGGATGGGCACCTCGGGCAGGAAGGCCTTTGCCAAAAGCGCATTGGAGATCACACAGATATCCGTGCACAGGCCGATGAGCGTGATGGCTTCGATGCCCTCCTCCGCGTCCAGGGCCCGCAGCGTCTCGCCCAGGACTGTGGAGCCGAAGGTCGGCTTATCCAGAACCGTCACGCCCGGCGCCTCGGACAGGGCCTTGAGCTGGGGCACGATCTCCCAGCCTTTGCTGCCGCGGAGGCAGTGCTCCACCGGGAGCTTTTGCCCCTCCTGGGTCTGGAGATAGACGCTCTCATGGGTGTCGCGGGTAAAGAAGATCCGCTCCCCCGTTTTCTGCGCCTCTCTCACCCGCTCCACCACCGCGGGGACGATGGCCACGGCCTCCGCCGTGCCGAGGGCGTCGGTGACAAAGTCATTTTGCATATCCACAACGATCAGAACCTTCATCTCTTTTTACCTCCTCAGGGGGATGATCTCGATCCAGTAGCCGTCCGGATCCTCGATGAAATAGATGCCCATCTTGGGGTTTTCAAAACAGATGCAGCCCATCTCCTCATGGAGCTTGTGGGCCGCCGCCATGTCCTCGGTCTTGAAAGCGAGATGGTATTCCTGCTCGCCCAGATCGTAGGGCTCGGTCCGCCCGCTCATCCAGGTCAGCTCCAGCTGAAAGCCGGTGACCCCGTCCCCGAGAAAGACGATCTTGAAGCTGCCGTCCTCGGCGTTTTTCTCCCGCACCGGTTTTAGCCCCAGGGCCTTGTCATAAAAGGCCAGACTCTTCTCCAGATCCAGCACATTAAAATTGAAGTGATTAAAGGCAAACATATGCAGTCCCTCCCAGTCTTATTGCTTATTATACTAGAAACCGCCCGGCCGGGTCAAGAGCGGGCCGCAGCGCATAGACTGGCGCAGGAGGAAAAAAGCATGAACAAGATCCTTGCCCTGTCCACGCTGCGTCCCGGGGAATCCGGCCGGGTGCACCATCTGCTCCACCGCGGCCCCATGCGCCGTCGTTTGCGGGATCTGGGCTTTATCGAGGGCACGTCCGTCCGCTGCCTGGGCCGAAGTCCCGGCGGCGACCCGGCGGCCTATGCCGTCTTCGGCGCTGTTCTGGCCCTCCGGGATGCGGACAGCGGGCAGATCCTCATCACGAAGGACGGTGATGCGCCGTGAGAGGAGAGCCGATTCTCATCGCCCTGGCCGGCAACCCCAATGTGGGGAAGAGCACCGTGTTCAATCGCCTGACCGGGCTGCGGCAGCACACCGGCAACTGGGCCGGCAAGACGGTGAGCCTCGCTGCCGGCTCCTGTGAAAGTGAGCGGCATCGCTACACGCTTACCGATCTGCCGGGCACCTATTCCCTGCTGGCCCATTCCGCCGAAGAGGAGGCCGCCCGGGACTTTCTGAACGCCGGGCAGGCGGAGGCGGTCATCGTGGTCTGTGACGCCTCCTGTCTGGCGCGGAATCTGAACCTGCTGCTGCAGATCCTCGCCCTGACGCCCCGGGTGCTGCTGTGCGTCAATCTGATGGATGAGGCAGCGCGGCACGGGCTGACGCTGGATCTGCCCCTGCTCTCAGAGCGGCTGGGCATCCCGGTCATCGGCGTCTCCGCCCGGGAAAAAGGCAGCCGGGAGACGATTCTCCGGGCTCTGGACGCGCTGATCGACGGTCCGGTCCCCCGGCCTCGCTGCCTGCCCCGGCTGCCGCCCGAGGCCGACGAGGACGCCGTCACCGCCGCGCTTCTCCACCGCGCCGCCGCTCTCTGTGAGGGTGTTGTACGGCAAAGCGACGACGCAAAGCCCCGGCGAGACGAGGCCATCGACCGGCTGCTCACCAGCCGCTGGCTCGGCTATCCGCTGATGCTGCTCCTCCTGGCGCTGATCCTGTATCTCAGCGTTCTCGGGGCCAACCCCCTCTCCGACGCGCTCTCGGCTCTGTTCGGATGGGTCGAACTCCGCTTGCACACGCTGGTCGCCGCGCTGGGCCTCCCGGACTTCTGGCGCGGGCTGCTGATCGACGGGGCCTGGCGGGTGCTGGCCTGGGTCACGGCGGTGATGCTGCCGCCCATGGCGATCTTCTTCCCGCTCTTCACGCTGCTGGAGGATCTGGGCTATCTGCCCCGGGTCGCCTACAACCTGGACCGCCCTTTTCAGCGCTGCCATGCCTGCGGCAAGCAGGCCCTGACCCTGTGCATGGGCTTTGGCTGCAACGCGGTGGGCGTGACAGGCTGCCGCATCATCGACGCCAAACGGGAGCGGATGCTCGCCATGCTCACCAACAGTCTGGTGCCCTGCAACGGGCGCTTCCCCCTGCTGCTGACGCTGCTGGGTCTCTTTTTCGCCGGCGGCTCGGCGCTGCGGGCCGCGCTGGGCCTCACCGGGCTATTGGTTTTCAGCGTCATGATGAGCCTTGCCGCCACACGCCTGCTCTCGGCCACACTGCTGCGCGGCCTGCCCTCCTCCTTTGTGCTGGAGCTGCCGCCCTACCGCCGGCCCCAGCTGGGGCAGATCCTGCTGCGCTCGGTGCTGGACCGGACGCTCTTTGTGCTGGGCCGGGCCGCGGCCGTGGCCGCGCCGGCGGGGATGCTGCTCTGGCTGCTGGCCAACCTGGCCCCGGGCGGTGTGAGTCTGCTCAGCCGCTGTGCCGCGGCGCTGGATCCCCTCGGCCGATTTTTCGGTATGGACGGGGTGATCCTGCTGGCCTTTCTGCTGGCGCTCCCCGCCAACGAGACCGTGCTGCCGGTGCTGCTGATGGTCTATGCCGGCGGCAGCGTGCTCACCGCGCCCGGAGATTGGCAGCAGTTTCACGCCCTTCTGCTGCAGCAGGGCTGGACCGGAAGCACCGCCCTGTGCGTTCTGGTCTTTTGCCTTCTCCACTGGCCCTGCTCCACGACGCTGCTGACCATCCGCAAGGAGAGCGGCAGTTGGGGCTGGACGCTGCTGGCCGCGCTGCTGCCCACCGCTGCTGCCCACCGGCATGGGTCTGAGCCTCTGCACCCTGATCGCGGCCCTGTCCCGGCTTCTGGCATGAAATGACCCCTGATGCTCAGGCATCAGGGGTCAGACTGTCGACAAAGTCGGTTTTTGTCATTGCGAACCAGTGACCGACGTCACTGGTGTGGCAATCCGTATTCCCCGAAAACTGCATGCTTACTGACATTTTTACTGGAGAACGGATTCCCACGTCGGCCTGTCGGCCTCCTCGGAATGACACGTTTTGGGCTTTGTCTACACATTGACCCCTGATGCTCAGGCATCAGGGGTTATGATTTCTCTCTCCGTCACAAGGATATCCGCGTTTCGGTCATGCTCCTCCGTGGCAACATGCGCCAACT
>CACYOR010000152.1 GCA_902775985.1 Oscillospiraceae bacterium | reverse complement strand
ATGCTCGTCCACCTGAACGGTGAAGCGGTCGCCCACCCGCTTGCCCAGGACCTGCTTGCCGAAGGGGGATTCCTTGCTGATGAGGCCCTTGCGCGGGTCACAGCGCACCGTGGTCACCACCTGGATGACCTCGGTCTCGTCGTCCTCGGGCATGTAGATCTCCACCTTGTCGAAGAGCCCCACCTGATCGTCCCCGGCGGTGTCGGTGATGACGTGGGCGGTCTTGATCATGCCCTCCAGATAGCGGATGCGGCTGCGGTTCTTGTTCTGGGCCTGCTTGGCCGCCTTGTATTCAAAGTTCTCGCTCAGATCGCCGAAGGCGCGGGTGCGCTTGACCTCCTCGATCAGCCCGGGCATCAGCTCCAGACGCCGGTAGTCCAGCTCCTCCTGCATCTTGCGGATATCCTCGCGTGTCAGTTCGTCGTGCATTCTGAATGTGCGCTCCTGTTCATATATTTTCCACGGTCACGGTGTTCAGGCCGTTGCGGTCAAACTCCTCCAAATAGTCCTCCATCCGTTCACTGAGCTCGGTGAAGTCCTCGGGATCGCTCTCCTCCAGCCCCAGATCCCGGCGGGCCAGCTCCTCGGCCAGGATGTTGAAGAACACCGCGTCCTCGTAGTCGGCGATGGCCTCGTGGATGCCGCCGTCGGCAAAGGCCTGGGAGGGATAGATGTGGCCGCGCCAGAACTGCACCAGGGATTTCATCCCCTGGGACGGAGCCAGGGCAAACAGCTTCTCCTCCACCTTGTCGTAGTCCTCGAAGCGGTCGTCCCCGCGGGTGGAGTTGAGGATCCAGTTGCCGATATAGACCATATCCAGCAGACGCCGGTACTCTTTTTCCGTCAGCTCGATGTTCATGCGCTCGCCTCCCTTGAGTCTCAGGCTCGAATATCGAATATTATATACGTTTTTTCAAAAAGAACAAGAGGAATTTATGAACAGAGACCGGGAGAGGCGGAAAAATGACTTGTCATCTCTGGCCTTTTAGTGTATATTAAATTGTCTGCGTGAAGGAGAATGCTATGGATAATCGACCGATCGGTATTTTTGACTCCGGCCTGGGCGGCCTGACGGGCCTGATGGCTCTGCGGGAGCTGCTGCCGGAGGAAAACCTCATCTATTTTGGGGATACGGGTCGCCTGCCCTATGGCGGACGTCCGGCGTCCCAGCTGCGGAAAATGGCGCGGCAGAACCTGGACTTCATGGCGGGCTTTGGCGTGAAGGCTGTGTTCGTGGCCTGCGGCACCTTTTCCAGCACCGCGGCCGAGATCCTGGCGCAGAATCCGATCCCGACCTTCGGCGTGCTGCGCGCCGGGGTGGAGGGCATGGCCCGCGTCCCGGGGGACGGCCCCCTGGCCGTTATCGCCACCCAGGCCAGCATCGACAGCGGCGCCTTTGCCCGCGCCCTGGCGGAGCGCTGTCCGGGGCGAGAGATCCTGCCCGTGCCCTGCCCGGCCTTCGTGCCGCTCATCGAGGGCGGTCACACCCGGCCCGGCGATCCGGAGCTGGAGCAGGCGCTGGAGCGCTACCTCCGCCCGGTGAAGGAAGCCGGGGCGCAGGCCCTCCTCTACGGCTGCACCCACTACGGCATCATCGACGTGGCCGTTCGCACTTATCTCGGCCCGGCGGTGCAGACCGTCAGTGCCAGCGCCTGCGCGGCGCAGGAACTGGCTGACTTTCTCCTCCGCGAAAACCGCTGCGGCGGGAGCGGGGAGGAGCGTTATTTCACCAACGGAGACCCGATCGCCTTTGCCGAATCCGCCGAGCGCCTGCTGGGCCATGCGCTGCCGGCGGCGGTGGAAAAAACGGCGGTCCTGGAGTGTTAAATGGACGAAAAGAAACTGAAAAATGTATGGATCTCCTTTCACAGCGTCCACAGCTATGATGAGGAGGAGCCGGACAGCCTGGAGTTTTCCACCGACGGGGAATACCTCTTCCTGGACGACGTGGGCTGCCTGAGCTATCAGGAGAGCGAGGTGACCGGTATGGAGGGCACCCGCACCAGCATGACCATTGGGCCCAACCGGGTGGAGGTGTTCCGCAACGGCACCGTGACCAGCCGGATGGTCTTTGAGGAGGGACGGAAGAACTCCTTCCTCTATTCCACGCCTTTCGGGGACGCCACCATGGGGGTGGACACCCGGAAGATCCGCCGCCATGTGGACGAGAACGGCGGCCGGGTGGAGATCGACTACGTGGTCGATATGGAGCACGCCGTCGTGGCGCGCAATAAATTTGAAATTACCATCAGACAGACGGGGGAAGCATGACATGGCGAATCGGATCCAGGAAGCGAAAGACAGCGTAAACGAGATTTTGCAGAAGGCCTATCAGCGCGCGGCGGAGAAGGGCCAGCTGCCTGCCGGGGCCACGCTCAGCGGCACGGTGGAGATCCCCAAGGATACTGCCAACGGTGATTTTGCGGCCAACCACGCCATGACCGGCGCCCGCGCCCTGCGCATGGCCCCGCGCAAGATCGCCGAGGCGCTGATCGAGAATGCGGAGCTGGAGGGAACCTGGTTTGCCTCTCTGGAGGCCGCCGGCCCCGGCTTTCTGAACTTCCGCCTGGCCGACAGCTGGTATGCCGATGTGCTCACTTCCATCACCGGCGAGGGCGAGAACTACGGCCGTCTGGACGAGGGCAAGGGGAAGAAGGTCATGGTGGAGTTCGTCTCCGCCAATCCCACCGGCCCCATGCACATGGGCAACGCCCGCGGCGGCGTCCTGGGCGACGCCCTGGCCAGCGTCCTGGATCGGGACGGCTATGAGGTCTGGCGGGAATTCTATGTGAACGACGCCGGCAACCAGATCGAGAAGTTTGCCTCCTCCATCGACGCCCGCTATCAGCAGCTGATCCAGGGTGAGGACGCGGTGGAATTTCCCGAGGACGGCTACCACGGCGACGATATCAAGGACCTGGCCGCCGCCTTCCGGGCGGAAAAGGGCGAGGATTGGCTGAATAAGCCCGTGGCCGAGCGCCACGCCGCCATGGCCGCCTTCGGCCTGGAACGGAACATCCCCAAGATGCAGAGCGATCTGAGCCGCTACGGCATCCACTACGACCAGTGGTTTTTCGAGTCCGAGCTGCACAACACCGGCTATGTGGCCGACTCCGTGCAGAAGCTGGGCGAGCGGGGCTATACCTATGAGAAGGACGGGGCCCTGTGGCTGGCCACCTCCCGCATCCTCGCCGAGAATCTGCGCCGACAGGGCAAGAGTGAGGAGGAGATCGAAAAGCTGGAGCTAAAGGACGACGTGCTGCGCCGCGCCAACGGCTTCTACACCTATTTCGCCGCCGACATCGCCTATCACCGCAACAAACTGGAGCGGCGCGGCTTTGACAAAGCCATCAACGTCTGGGGCGCCGACCACCACGGCCATGTGGCCCGCCTGAAAGGCGCGCTGGATGCGCTGGGTCTGGACGGGGAGCACCGGCTGGACATCGTGCTGATGCAGCTGGTCAAGCTCACCCGAAACGGCGAGGTGGTGCGCATGTCCAAGCGTACCGGCAAGGCCATCTCTCTGACCGACCTGCTGGACGAGATCCCGGTGGACGCCGCCCGCTACTTCTTCAACTCCCGGCCCGAGAGTCCGGTGGAGTTCGATCTGGAGCTGGCCGTGCGCCAGGA
Source organism: Oscillospiraceae bacterium (assembly GCA_902775985.1). GTDB lineage: Bacteria > Bacillota > Clostridia > Oscillospirales > Oscillospiraceae > Limivicinus. Next base: position 559 of record CACYOR010000152.1, on the reverse strand, counting down.
CAGCGAGAACCCGGTCTATTACGTCCAGTATGCCCACGCCCGCATCTGCACCCTGCTGGCCGCCCTGGCCGAGGAGGGGCATGCGGTGCCGGAGACGGCGGACGTCTCCCTGCTGAAGGATCCCACGGAGCGGGAGCTCATCAAGCAGCTGGCCGCCCTGCCGGAGGAGATCCATCTGGCCGCCCAGAGCTACGACCCCAGCCGCATCAACAAGTATGTGACGGAGCTGGCCGCCCGCTTCCACCGCTTCTACACCGCCTGCCGCCTGAAGGGCGCGGAGGAGGACGTGCTGAAGGCCCGGCTGCTCCTGGCCGACTGCACCCGCCGGGTGATCGCCCTGTCCCTCGATCTCATCGGCGTATCCGCTCCGGAAAAAATGTAAACGGCTTTCCAAGACAAAAAACCGCCCTGCCGATGCAGGGCGGTTTTTGCCTGCGTTTGTCAGGCGGCAGGGGGCGTAAAGTCCGCCGGATCCAGCTCGTTAAACTGGGACAGCGTCACGCTGAGGCGTGTCTGAGCGACGTCAATCTCCATGTCGAAGTCTTCCAGACCGAGCTGC
>CACYOR010000151.1 GCA_902775985.1 Oscillospiraceae bacterium | reverse complement strand
CGGTTGGAGAAGCTCACGTAGTCCTCGCCCAGCGTCCCCGTGATGCGAAACTGCCGCGGCAGGGTGTAGAACTGGCGGATCAGCTCGATGCAGAGCTCCACGATCTCCCCGAAGGCGATGTAGGAGGAGCGGGTGGCGTCGCGGCTGCCCTTGCCGCTGGCCTCCTGGAGCGCGGCGATGGCGGAGGCGGCGGTCACGCCGGAGTGGACGATGCCGGTGGCGGTCTCGGTGTTGCCGGAGGTCTCCCGCAGCTCCTTGATGGTGCTCTCCAGCACGTTCAGGTAGGCCCCGGGCAGGCCCAGATAGCCGATCTGCCGCAGGCTCTCCTCGCCCAGGTTGCCGCTCACGTGCACCAGGGGGCGGTTGATGTCGAGGAACTCCTCCTCGTTCACCGCGCCGTCGATGCGCTGGAAGTAGCGGGGCGTGGCGCCCACCAGGGCGTTTTTCACGAAGGCCGTGCGCAGCAGGTCGATGGCGGTCTGGCCGTTGGCGCAGAGATCCACGAAGCCGTAGCCGCAGGGGCTGCCCTCCACGGGAAAGAGCGGATCCAGCACAAAGGGGTATTTGCCGTGGTCGTAAAGGCCGCGTTCCATCTCACTGCTGTCATTGCGAGGGCCGCCTGCGGCCCGTGGCAATCCGTTCTCTTCTTCCTGGCCGCCGGGAGTACGGATTGCCACACCAGTGTGCGCACTGGTTCGCAATGACACATCCGGGCCTTCCGCCTCCCCTACAGGCGCGTTCTCCGTTGCGTACAGCACCGTGTCCCCCACGTACTTGCAGTAGTGGAGCACGGTCCACGTGCCCAGGCGCTTTTTGTAATAGACCTCGATGACCGTGGCCTTGCCCTCCAGGCTCACCGCGTCGTCGTAGACAAAGCGGGTGGCCAGGAAGGGATTGGACTTCATGCGCCCCTTGAGCTGGGGATAGCGCTCGGCCAGGGCCTCCTCGTCCTCCAGGTGGGTGCAGAAGAGGTATTTGCTGTCCTGGATGTCCCCCACGCCCGGCTCCCAGAAGAGGTTCAGGAGATCCACCCGCTCGATGGCGATATCGCCCAGGCCCCCCTGCTTCTCGCTGTCCCAGACCACCCGGTAGCAGGCGGTGCCGGTCTTGAGCTTCTGCCACATGGCCAGGTCGTAGGTGTGCTCGAAGCGGTTCTGCTCCAGGATGCAGGGCAAAATCGCGCTGAGAAGCCTTGCCTCCTCCCGATCGCCGGGCTCCCGGGGCAGGATCACCGGCTCGGGATAGGCCTCCATGGCGTCGGCGTGCTTGGAGACGATCACGTTGTGCAGCCAGCCGCTCTCGCTCTTGAAGCCGCCGTCGTCACTGAGGCCCTGGCGCTTCTCCTCGAAGCGGTTGCGCAGCTTCCACCAGTTTTCCGCGGCCACGACGCGCCGCTCCAGGCTGGCCTTGCCGCTCTTGTATTTTTGCAGCACGGCCGTGAAGTCCGGCATCAGAAATCTCAAAGAGTGTCATTCCGAACCAGTGACCGTGTCACTGGTGTGGGAATCCGTACTCCCCGCGGCCAGGTAAAAGAGAAACGGATTGCCACGTCGGGCTTCGCCCTCCTCGCAATGACACTCGGTGAGATGGTGCTCCTCTCACCGTTCCCCTATTGCCTAATGCCGGTTTGCGGTGCCCGGAAAACGCTGCGGGCTTACGCTGATCCTTGCGTTTTCCGACCGCTGCACAAATTGCCCTCCGCCTTCTTCTGCCACCGGCAGCGGCGGAGCGCAATTCCTAATGCCTGTACTCCCTCTCCAGCGGATTTTTGTACACCGGCCCGGGCTCCACCTTTTTCATCGGCGTGACCGGCCTTGACATACAGGCGTAGCGCCATTCGTCGGCCACGTGGTCCTCCTGATTCGTGTCCAGATCCTCGGGGCTGGTCTTGGAAAACTGCAGGGCCGGGATCGTGCGCAGGAAGGCCCGGCAGCTCTCGAACACGTACATGCGGGGGTAGCCCTGCTCGTCAAACTGCAGGCGGTAATGGCACTGCATCCAGCCGGGGATGCGCTCGTTGTCCCCGGGCACGAAGCGCAGCCCCCATTTCCCGGCGGTCTCGGCCACGCTCTCGCCCCGGCTGCCGTCCCAGATGGAGGGATCGGCCACGCCCTCGATCGCCCGCCCGCGCAGCCAGGGGTGCTCCTTTTCAATGCGGGCGATCTCTTTAAACTGCCGCTCCGGGGTCCAGCGCAATCCCTCGTTGGGCGTGCCGGTGCAGCCGTAGAGCTCCAGGATGCGGTAGAGCACCCCGTCATAGTCCACGGCCCACCAGGCGCAGGAGAAGGGCCGCCCGTAGCCGAAGTCGTAGCTGCGAAAGACGGTCCAGCCCCGCCTCTCCCCGCTGGCCAGGTCGAAGTCCGCGAGGACATGGGTGAAGCGCCGCTGCCGCTTGAGCTCCTCTTCCGTCTCGGTAAAGCCGCACTTTTGAGCCAGGGCGAGATCGGGCCGCACCCGGAAGTCCTCGAAAAACTGTCCCTCGAAAATGTCCCAGCGCCCGTCCAGCCAGGCGGCGCGGAGCTTGGGCGGCAGCTTCTCCAGCTGCCGCAGGTACTCGGGGTTTTGCCGCATGAGGGCGCTGTTGTCGGTGACGCGGGCCTGGATGAAGCTGTAGTCCTCCGCCCGCTCTCCCTCCCGGTAGAGCCGGTCGATAAAAAGCCTCTTGACCCAGGCGTGGCCCTCGCCGCCGGGGTTCATGGTGAAGTAGACCCGCTTGGGGAAATCGTTCACGCCCCGCACGCAGGCGCGCAGCCGGTCCATCCGCTCCTCCGACTGCTGGGTGGCCTCGTCCACGAACAGCACGTCCACCTCCAGGCCCTGAAAGCGCAGGGCGTCCCGGTCGTCGTCGCAGTAGCGAAAGAGGATGCGGCTCCCGTTAGGGAAGCTGATGGTTTTGCTGCCGTCGTTATAGAGGGCGATGCGCTCCTCCTCCTGTTCCCGATAGCAGCCCAGCAGCTCGCACAGGGGGAGGATGTGGTTTTCCCGCAGCTCCGGGTAGGTCTTGCGCACGATCATCACCGTGATGCCGGGGTAACGCAGGCAGAGGAGCACCGCCTTGACGCGCACGGCCCAGCTCTTGCCGCCGCCCCGCGCCCCGCCGTAGGCCACCACCGGGTGCCGGTCGGCGAGAAACAGCCGCTGCTTCTCGCTGGGCTTGGGGATCTTCAGTTCAGGCATGTGTGTCGCTCCTTTCCGTCGCTTAGGCATTAGGCATTAGGGTGTCATTGCGAGGAGCGCAGCGACGTGGCAATCCGCTTCTCCTTTACCTGGCCGCGGGGAGAACGGATTCCCACACCAGTGACACGGTCACTGGTTCGGAATGACACGCGGTGAGATGGTGCGCTACCCCGCCGCGTCCTCGGCCTCGTCCACGAAACGCACCGTGATCTCCCGCGGCGCGCTGCCGCCCAGCTCCCGGCCCAGGCTGACCAGATCCTTGAGCATGCCTGTCAGCTCCTTGGCCCGCTTCACGTCCCGCTCCGGGCCGTTCAGGGCCTGGCGCAGCCAGTCCCCCACCAGCAGGGCCATTTCCCAGCTGTCCTCCCCCAGGCGCCGCGCTCTCTCAGAAGCCTCGCTCATCCTGCTGCCAGGGCGGATAGCCCGTCCGCTCGATGCAGGCGATGATGGGATCATCCGGTATCGTTGGCATGGCTCGTCCCCTCCTTTTCGTCAAGTTTAACTGAACCTTTTGGGCGCAAAACGGCCTTGTTTTGATCGAAATAGCCCGCTTTTTTCAGTTCTTTCAGGCGGCGGGAGTAGTCCGCCAGGCTCTCGCCCTCGCGGCGCGAGGCGGGCGAGAGGAGACCCTTGTCCTCGATCTCCGACTCATACTCCGTCTCAATCTCCGTCTCAATCTCTGTCTCATTCTCCGTCTCTCTCTTGCTTTTGCGCTGCCTGCGTTTTGCTTTCTCCTTGCTTTCCGGCTGCTTTTCCCCAGCTTCGGCGCCCATTTCCCCGCCTTTTCGCCCGGCCTCGGCCTTACGGCGGCTGCTGTCCAGGTTGGGGCGGATCAGCTCGAAGGCGATGGCCACGGCGTCGGGCAGCGCGTCCAGATCCGGCGCCGCGCCCCGGAGAGCGTAGTCGATGATCGCATCGTAGGCGGCGCAGCGCTCCGCCGGATCCCGCAGCCGCTTGAGCGCCACGGCGAAGCTGGCATAAAAGGTAAACTGTCCCCGTTCCGTTTTGCTCCACTCCCTCTCCGTCAAGTTCACTTATAGTTTACCACACTTGGCAAAAATGTCAAGGAAATTCTCTGTTTAAACTTGACTTTCTTTTGTGTAAACTTTATGATAAGGATAGCTAAGTGTTAACAGTCTATTCATAGAGGCATTAGACATTAGGCATCAGGGGGCGGGAGACCCGCTTCCCAGCCCCGTCCCTGTCATTGCGAACCAGTGACCGTGTCACTGGTGTGGCAATCCGTACTCCCCGTCTCTTCGTTCTTTTTCACCTGGCCGCAAAGAGACGGATTCCCACGTCACCAGTGTTGCGACACTGGTTCCTCGGAATGACACCCTTTGAGATGGTGCGTCATCCCGCACCCCTACTGCCTAACCCACGGAAAGGAGCCACTCTCATGTCCGAAACATCCTACGACCGCATGATCTTCGCGCGCAATCTGACGCGCCTGATGGCCGAGCACAGGGAAAAGCAGGTGGACATCGCCCGGCTGCTGGGCGTGAGCAAGGCGGCCGTGTCCTCCTACGTGCATGGGGATCTGATGCCCCGCATGGACAAGCTGGAGATCCTGGCCCGGCACTACGGCGTGACCCGGGGGGCGCTGATCGAGGAGGCGGGCGCCGCCCCATCCCCGCTTGAGAGCGCGCCGGAGCACCCGGCCCTGACGATCTACGACAATCTCAACCAGGCCGGGCAGCGGGAGTTCATCCGCTACGGCCGCTATCTCTGCGGGCAGCCGGCCTATCAGGTGCCGGTGACGCTGCGGAAGGTGGAGACCATCAAGCACTATCTGGTCCCGGCCGCGGCGGGCTACGCCTCCCCCATCGAGGGCGAGGACTATGAGCTCATCGAGCGCACGCTGGACACGCCCCTGGAGGCGGATTTCTGCATCAGCATCCAGGGCGACAGCATGCAGCCCTACATCAAGGACGGCAGCATCGTCTATGTGAAGCGGGACGCGCCGCTGCGGGAGTTTGACGTGGGGGTGTTCTTTGTGGACGGGGACGTGTACTGCAAGCAGTGGTGCACGGACTTTAACGGCACGCTGCACCTGCTCTCGGCCAATCCCCTGCGCCGGGACGCCAACATCGACATCCCCCGGGACAGCGGCCGGACCTGCGTCTGCTTCGGCAAGGTCCTCCTCCCCACCCGCCTCCCGGCGCCGGAGTATGTGGGATGAGGCCTCAGGCATCAGAAATCTTACGGCGGTGTCATTGCGAACCAGTGACCGTGTCACTGGTGTGGCAATCCGTCTCTCTTTTTTCCTGGCCGCGGGGAGTACGGATTCCCACGTCACCAGTGTTGCGACACTGGTTCCTCGGAATGACACTCTTTGAGATTGTGCGTCATTTCGCACCCATCCCCGACCGTGTCATTGCGAAGCCAGTGCGCACACTGGCTGTGGCAATCCGTACTCTCTATTTAAGGAGTCCCTATGAACACGCGCAACTACTATGTCTATATCCTGGCCAACGAGACGAACGTGGCCATTTACGTCGGTGTCACCAACAATCTGCTGCGCCGGGTATACGAGCACCGAAACAATCTGGATCCCAAAAGCCACACGGCTCAGTACGGTATTCATAAACTGGTGTATTATGAACAGACCTCGGACGTTCGCTCCGCCATTGAGCGCGAGAAACAGCTCAAAGGCTGGAACCGCGCACGCAAGAACAAACTGGTTGAGACGATGAACCCGGGCTGGCTCGACCTCTGGGAGTCGATTCAATAGAGAATACGGATTGCCGCACCCATCCCCGACCGTGTCATTGCGAAGCCAGTGCGCACACTGGCTGTGGCAATCCGTTCCTTTCTCACTGGCCGCGGGGAGTACGGATTCCCACGTCGGGCTTCGCCCTCCTCGGAATGACAGTCTTTGAGATCGTGCGTCTCTTGCACCCATCCCCGTCCCTGTCATTGCGAAGCCAGTGCGCACACTGGCTGTGGCAATCCGTTCCTCCTAATGCCTATTGCCTGTTGCCTCTCTCCCCTCTTGCCTTTTTCCCTGTCCTGTACTACAATAAAATTTAGGACAAAACCCAAAAATACAACAAAACGGAGGAACACCATCATGATTCTCGACACTGCCAAGTACCTCGGCCCCTGCGAGTGCGGCCGTGACCATGAGCTGCGCACCAAGCTTGTCGTCTGCGAGCACGGCGCATTGAAGAACTTCGACAAATACATGGACGACTGCGGTCTCTCGGGCTTCCGCACCGTCATTTACGACACCAACACCTACAACCTCCCCTCCATCACCCACGTGAAGGCCGATCAGGAGATCGTGCTGGAGGCCGCGGGCCTGCACAGTGAGAAGGGCCTCATCGAGGACTGCATGACCCGCTTTGTCCAGAAGCCCGACTACGTGGTGGTCGTGGGCGGCGGCACGCTGATGGACTTTGGCCGCTACAGCGCCTGGAAGCTGGGCATCCCCTTCGTGGCCATCCCCACCATCGTCTCCTCCGACGGCTTCACCGCCGACATCTGCTCCATCATCATCGACGGCCAGAAGAAGTCCATCCCCATGCAGGCGGCGGACGCGGTCATCTGCGATATCGACGTGGTGGCCGGCGCGCCCCGTTTCCTGACCATCGCGGGCGTGCAGGACATCATGGCCAAGGTCATCTCCATCGCCGACTGGAAAATCGCCTCTCTGGTCTCCGGGGAGTATTTCTGCCAGAAGGTCTGCGACATGGCCCAGGAGGCCCTGGATCTGATGACCCGCTGCGCCTACGACCTCAAGGCCGGCAAGGAGCCGGATATCGAGACCATGGCCTACACCCAGATGCTCTCGGGCCTGACCATGCAGATCCTCTCCAACTCCCGCGCCGCCTCGGGTGCCGAGCACCTGGTGGCCCACCTGGTGGAGATGAAGCCCCGCGGCTTTGAAAACGCCCACGGCCTGCACGGCGAGTGCGTGGGCGTCGGCACCCTGCTGGTGGCCGAGGCCTATCACAAGCTGGCCCAGCGGGAGGAGATCGAGGTGCATCCCTTCCGGCCCATCGACGCCGATTGGGTCCGCTGGGAGTTCGGCGATCTGGCCGAGGGCATCCTGAAGGAGAACGAGAACGACGTGCTGGCCACCTTCCCGGCGGAGAATCTGAAGAAGGCCTGGCCCCAGATCCGCGAGATCATCGCCCAGATCCCGACCTACGAGGAGCTCAACGAGCTCTATGCCGCCATCGGCGCCAAGCACTCTCTGGAAGAGCTGGGCATCGACCCGGCCGTGAAGGAGGACTTCCTGGA
>CACYOR010000150.1 GCA_902775985.1 Oscillospiraceae bacterium | reverse complement strand
TCCTTGAATTTCTCCCGGTACATCTTGGGATCGAAGGGCTGCTCCTTCTTCGGCGATTGGAAAACGAACTTGTCCTTTGTGCTTCGCAGACCGATCACGATGGGCCGCAGGCCCTCCGGCACCGGCACGTCCCGCACACTGTCTCTGGATTTCGGCACACCGATCTCCACTCTCCCGGACACTGTCTTCACTGCCTGCCGAATACGGATCGCCGAGCCGTCCTCCTCGATCAGCCGCGGTTCCAACGCCAAGAGTTCCTGCATACGGATCCCGGTGCCCAGCATCAGTCGGATGCTGTCACCGTACTTGTCGTGCGGAAGACCATCCATCATCCGTTTGACCTCCTCGGCAGTGAAGGCTTCCTTCGCCTCCAAAGGCTTGTTGGCCTTCATCTTCTCCGCGCAGGCCACCGGATTTCGACGGATCAGTTCATTCGCCTCGGCCTTGTTCATGATCTGGAACAGCATCCCTCTCGCCTTGGCCACATAGCTGTCGGACTTGCCCTCCTTCCGGAGCTCCCGCAGCAGGTCTTCGATGTCCATCGCCTTGATGGTATTGACCGGCCGGTCGCCGATCTTCTCCTTCAGCGTGGCCAGCGTGTACTTGTAGCTCTGCTGTGTGGTTTTGGAGATGCTGTCCTTGTGCCCTTCATACCAGGTGTCCGCCCATTGGGAGAACAGGATATTCGGCTGCACCTGGGGCCGCTCGTCCAGGGTAATAAGCCCGGCCTCCAGCTTTTGCTTGAAGTCGTGCATCTTGTCCAGCGCTTCCTTGCGGGTTCTGCCGTAAAAGGACTTTCGCCTTCTCCGGCCATTCTTCTGGAAGCCGAACATGATGGAGCACTCCCAGCGCCCATCTTTTCTTTTATTGATACTGCCTTCGCCGTTACAGCGTTTCTTTGCCAAAATAACTCCTTTCCTCAGAACATTGTGTTTCTCTGATCTATTGTTTACATAACTTTCTCGATTTTTCAAGCCTTTTCTCGAAAAAATTCCAGTCGGGTCGAAACCCGGCTGGAATTCCTCTTATTCAAGCTGATCGTCCATCCACTGGAGCAGCTTCTCCTTCGGCACGACAAGCCGCCGTCCGATGTGCAGCGTGGGAAAGCCCTCGCTGTGCATCAGCGTGTAAGCGGAGTTCTTGGCGATGCCGAGGATCTCCGCCACCTGCTGGGCGTTCAGGGTATAGGGCATTCGCTCAATGTCGGCATTCGTCATCCGCATCCCCTCGCTTTCTGGGTACCCATTTCAGCTCGTACCCGATCACATCGGCCAGCTCCACGACTTCCCGGTAGCGCAGTGAATTCCGCTGCAGCTTGTTGGAGAAGTTGGAGGCAGAATCGCTCCAGCCGTACTGCCGGTGGAGCCGATCCAGGGTCTCCTGCATGGTGAGGCCTGCGCCGACGATCCTTGCTTTGATCTCGTTTCTTGTTGTATTCATGGTATTAATCCTTCTTTCTTAAAAATAGTAGTGGAGTTCAAAAGATCTGTACGTACGTACAGATGATCCCGACTCTTAGATAAAAATATAGGGCGATCAAACATGACCGTCCTTTTTAGCGTGCATCTCGATCAGGACTCTTGCGAGCAAGTTTGCGCTGCTGCTTTTGCAGGTTCTCCTCGTTCCAAATCTCCCGGACGCGTCCCTCAATATAGTCCTTTCCGTAGGAGCGGCAGAGCGTGTCGTATTTTTCGACCGTCACGGACTTCTCCGCGTTTTCCTCGATCATATGGTCAACCGTGGCCTCCAGAGTGTCGACCCGGCCCAACGCGCGCTCAAGATCTTTCTTCAGACTGTTGTAAGCACGCTTCAAATCCTGGTAGGCCTCATAGATGGCCAAGTACACCTTCTGGAACTTCCGCATGGCAGGCTTGGCCTTATGCTCCCGGTAGGCTTTTGCCGTCTCCAGCACGTCCGGCTGGGGAAGCCGCTCTTCCTCGTCGTAGGCATATTTGCGCGCCTGCTCTTCCAGGTTTTTTACCTTCGGGACAATTTCCTGCACTCGGGCCTGGGCAGCGTCCGCCTGCTCATTGAGCTGCGCGATGCTGTCCTGCTTCTGCTTCTCCTCCTCGGCCAGCTTTTCCAGATCGTCCAGCGCCTCGACTTTGGCCGCGGAGATATCCGCAAGCCGTTGCTTCTCCTGTTCTACCTTGAACTGGGTCACAGTCAGATGCTCTTCCGTGCTGCCGCGCTCGCCGCGCTGCAGGTCCGTGTACCCGGCCTCGATCATGTGCTCGTAGAAATCGTCCTGCAGGACGGAGTAGGACTTCTTCAGCAGCTTCTTTCCGCTGGCGGTGAGCATCGGCTCACCGTGATCGTCCAGCATCTGCTTGGAGTCCCATTTTTTGCTCCGGCTGACCTGCATGACCGTCTCCTTGACCGTTCCGACCAGAGCCGGGTCCTTACATCGCTTCGACCAGAGGATCTGCTTTTCCACCACCGGGACATAGACCACATGCAGATGGTAGTGGTAGATATCCTCTCCCAGCGCCTCGGACATGGCCCGGTTCCGCTCATCCGCGTGCATGACAGCCGAGAGGATAAACTGCTCGCCTCCGACGATCTTCACCGCGGCTTCATAGGCGTCGGCATAGAACTGTTTCGCAAATTCATAACCGCCGTTGTTGTAAAAGTAGGCGGAGTTCACATCGAAGATCAGCTCACAGAATTTCGTGGAGTCCGGCTTCTGGCCCCAGGTGGAGATGACCTTTTGCTGTTCCAGTTCTTTGAACATGTCTTCGTAGGAACCGGTCGGCTCTTTGAAATGAACATTGAACGGGGTACGCTCCGGAACGATATCCGGGTTAGAGTAGATTTCCTTCTGCCGTTCGTTGTGGGCCTGAGCGCCTTTGATGGTGTCGCTCTTTTTCAGATCGCGATTTCTGGCGACGGTGCGATCGATCCCGTCGTTTCTTGCCATGGGCAACGCCTCCTTTTCCTTTTTTGAGAACCGTTAGGGTTCCGGGGATCACTTCTGCGGAAGTGTAATAACCCACTATGGTACTTTCATCCACAGGCTGCAAAGTACCATTTATCGTGGGCTCTGCCGAGAGCACAGGGGAAACAGCTTTTTCCCCTGTACCCCTTCGCCGGATCGCCGCCTCATCTGCGCCGCCGATCCATGCTTTCAAATTGAAAGCACCGCCGAAACTGCGTGCTATCATTTTGAAAGCATCAAAAGCTGTTGGCGAAATCCAGGATGTCGGCAGGGATATCATCGTCTGCCTCCACCGTGGATTCCGGGCTCTCGCCCTCCGGAAGCACGAAAAGCCGCTGGGTACGCAGCTCCCGGCAGAGTTCCTCTGCAAGGGCGTGTACGTCCAGCGGCTTTTCGTTTGCCTCCTGCGCCATCACCTTTCGCAGACCTTCGATCAGAAAGGCGTTCATGGAGAGCGTCTGCGATTCGCTCTTTTCATGCAGCCATTCCCAGATCTCCCGGTCTGTTTTACGGGAGAGATTGAAGCGAAGAAGCAGCTTTTTTTCGTTCTTTCCCATGCTTACATCACGCATCCCTCCGCTTCAGATTGTTCAGAGCCAAGAGCTCATAGCCCTTGGCCGTGGCGCAGATATCCTCAATATACTGCACGCGGCAGCCATCACCGTTCCAGAAGTGCTTGAGGATGCACGCCCCGCCGCCCATGACGGTGAGGCGCACGATCTCCGGGTTGAACTCGTATTCCCGGAGCTTGGCGAGGATGGTGTCCGAATACTCCTCGGCAGCCTTGCGCATGACCGAGGTATACTTCTCCGCGAGTTCCGCATTGCCTTTGCGCAGGAAGTCCTCGCACACGTCGTAGGGCATGGCGAAGCCGCTGACCGCCAGCAGCTCGTTGGACATGCGGATGATGCACTGCTCCACGCCCAGCTTGTCCGTGTAGCAGCGGCTGGACATGGGTTTGCCGTCCTTGATGAGCATGGTGTTCATGGTGCCGTTGCCAATGTCCGCCAGGATGTTCAGACCCTTGAAGTCTCCGAGCCTCTGCACCACACCGGCGAAGCCCTGGGGGAAGACCTGCACATCGTCGATGCGGACCAAATAGTCCTGCCCGTGATACCGGAACTCGATCAGCTCATTCCGCATGAGGTACTTGCGAAAGGCCTCCTTCTGCGCACCGATCCATTGGATCGGCAGTCCCACCGCCAGCACGACCTCACACTCCGTGATGTGCCGGAACTCCAGTTCCTTTGCCAGTGCCGCCACGGTGAGGATGTAGTAGTCCTCATCCTGGCTCTTGTCGCTGACAAAGCCCTTGTGC
>CACYOR010000149.1 GCA_902775985.1 Oscillospiraceae bacterium | reverse complement strand
TCGGAGAAAGTACAGACCCGGCCCGAACTGCAGCACCGTTGCCAGCACAAACTGGAAGCGCGGCGGCAGATCCCAGAGAAGCGGCATGCTCAGCGCGGTCGAGACGATCAGCAGCCGAAGCAGGCGGAAGCGCTGCTTGAGCTCCTCCGCCTCATCTCCGAATACCTCACAGCCGCAGCCGAGGACAACGCTTTCCTTATCCAAGCTGCGCTTCCTTTTTCAGTCTGCGCCAATGCTTGAAGCCGATCACGGCACAGGGCACGCAGCAGGGCACCATATGGAACAGCAGCACCCAGCTGAGCCAGTCGACGCCCTGATAGAAATGGCCCTGGTACTCCACGCCTTTCATCAGCGCGAAGTAGGAGAAGTTCCACACGCCCCAGAGACCTGTGGCCGAGCCGAAGAGGTGCAGACCCAGGAAGGACGCGGGCGTGAAGATACCGCCGATCGCCCCGACGAGCGTAGCGGACATGCGGCGGGATTTGGCGAGGAAGATGGTGACAACAGGGAAGATGTACACGGTGAGATTCAGCGCCCAGATCGCGAGCGGGATGTGGTAGCCCCAGTTGAGTGCCTGGCGGATGTGGTCGCCGTCGTGGATCAGCACGGCGATGACCATGACGATCCCGCAAACGAACATGGTATGCGCGGTTTTTTCGTCCAGCTTCTTGTCGAGCATGGCGGCTGTCTGTTTGTCGGACATGGGAATGCCTCCTCATTAAAATTACCTTTTGGTTATTGTTGACCAGTTGGTAATTGTAAAATATCATCGGAGAACCATCTTTGTCAAGGGCAAGATATATGAAAAAGCAGGCTGTGAAGTCCTGGCGAGTTTTAGCGCACCTTTTCTTCACAGCCCTTTGCTGAATCGAGGTATCGCATAAGATACCGAGTATCATGAAAAATCGTACTTGTGCATATTGGATTACGGTCGTATAATCATACCAGTTCAAAGAAATGACCATTGATGTTTGCAAACAAAAGAGGAGTTTTTTGAATGGCACAGACAACGATGGAAGAGCGTTTTGGGAAATGCCCCTACGCTACGGCGCAAAGCCTGATTTCCGGCAAGTGGGCGGTGCTGATTCTGCTGTATCTGTCAGATGGCCCGATCCGCTTTAACGAGCTCTTGCGGAAAATGCCGAAGATGACCCACGCCACGCTGTCCGTGCAGCTGAAAACGCTGGAGGAGAGCGGCCTGGTGCAGCGCACCCAATACGAAGCCATCCCGCCCCGGGTGGAATACCAGCTCACAGAGATGGGTAGAAAGTTCGGCCCCGTGATCTCTGCGCTTGAAACCTGGGGCAACGAGTACATCGAATACCTTGCGAAGAAAGAGGAACCATGAATACCACTGGAATCGTTTACCGTCCGCCCTTTGAGGCAAACTCCCTGCTCCTGCAGGTGACCACCGGCTGCAGCCACAACAAATGCACCTTTTGCTACATGTACCACGATGTTCCCTTCACCATGTGCCCGCTGGAGCAGGTGGAGGCCGATCTTGACGAGTCCGCTCTTTTCCACCCAGACGTCAAACGGGTGTTCCTGGAGCACGGCGACCCGTTCACCATGCCCGCGGAGCGCTTGCTGAAGATCGCTGAGTTGATCCACCAGAAGCTCCCCAAGGTAGAGACCATCGCCATGTATGCCTCGATCCAGAATATCCGCCGGAAGACGGACGCCGAGCTGCGGCGCCTGCGCGACGCCGGGATCAATGGACTGGACATTGGCGTAGAAAGTGGATTGGATGAAGCGCTGACTATGATGAACAAGGGCCACACCGCGCAGGAGAGCATCGAGCAGCTGTTGAGACTGAAAAAAGCGGGGTACGATTTCACGCTGAACATCATCCTCGGCTGCGGAGGCGCGGAGCTATGGCGAGAGATCGCAGAGGCCACAGCGGCCATGATCAACGCCGTTCAGCCTAAACAGATCTTCACCGGCACCCTTCATGCCGAACCCGGCTGCAAGCTGTACGGAGATATGAAAAGCGGCGCTTTTCATGAATGCACCTTCCGTCAGCTGCTGGATGAACAGGAGCTGCTTCTCAGCCGTTTGGAACTGGAGGAGTGCTACTATTTCAGCTCACACCCGTCCAACGTGATGCCCATGCAGGGCTGGCTGCCAAAGCACAAACAGGACATGCTGGAGGCCGTGCGGGAAATGCGTGCATACCTTTCCGACCGCCTGGATGAGATCCCCGTCCGCGGCGGTGAGGGGTCGATTCTAAATCGTGAATGAATTATTTTAGGAGGAATAAAAAATGGCAGAAACATTGACTACCCTGAAAACCCGTCGGAGCTGCCGCGCTTACAAGCCGGAGCTGATCGAGGAAGAAAAGCTGAATGCGATCCTGGAAGCCGGCACCTATGCCGCGACCGGCCTTGGCAAACAGTCTCCGATCATCCTCGCTGTCACCAGCAAGGAATTGCGGGATAGGCTTTCCAAGATGAACGCCGCCGTTCTCGGCATGGAGATCGATCCCTTCTATGGCGCGCCTGAGGTGCTGGTGGTCCTGGGCAACAAGGCCGTCCCCACCTATGTGTATGACGGCAGCCTTGTCATGGGCAACATGATGAACGCCGCAGCCGACCTTGGCGTTGCCAGCTGCTGGGTGCATCGGGCAAAGGAAGAGTTTGAGAGCGAGGAAGGCAAAGCCATCCTGAAGGAGCTTGGCATTGAGGGCGACTATGAGGGTATCGGTCATCTGATTCTCGGCTACGCCGCGAAGCCCACAGGCGATCCTGCCCCGCGGAAGGCAGACTATATCTACAGAGCGTAAGCCTTTTGTTTTTCGGCAAAAACAGGACATGCGCCGCAGCTGATGAATTCCATGATGACGACCTTTTTTCTCCTGCTCCTGCAGCGCTATGAGGGAACGGCCAGGCTGCCGAGGAGCGAGAATTTCTATTGGAAGCATGAGTTTTCCGCCATTTTGAGCTATATCCAGGCCAACTACAGCTGCGTGAAAATCAGAGACTTGGCCGAGCGTTTCCATTACAGCGAGCGGCAGATCACCCGCATCGTACAAAACTGCACCGGGCAGAGCTTTGAAGCTTTGGTCACGAGGCTGCGCATGGAACGCGCGGCGCTGCTGCACAATACGGGCACGCCGATCGGCAAGATCTCGCAGGATGTGGGCTATGCCACCATCAGCAGCTTTTACCGTATCTTTTCCGCCACCTATACCTGCGTCCCGGCGGTTTATCGGAAGAAGCACAGGACAACATAAATGATCCACGGATACCATGGAGCGCCAGCCCAAGGAGAGTCTGGCATTCCTCGGCAAGCAAAAATGGGACTGTAAAAGCAAAAACCGGGCATGGCTTATACAAATCTGTATGAGCCATGCCCGTCAACTGTTTGGTTTTGAGATGGATCAGATTTCTCTTATCTTCCCATCTGTCAGCACGTCAATCATGATTTTAGCCGCCAAGCGGAAAGAATAGATAAACGTCTCGCAATCTGTGAGCACATTGACTTCCCGCTGGGCGGTCATGTAGTCCTCAAACATCTCCTTTTGCTTTTCGGTGAGGGTATCCGTCAGTGCATCTCCGGATTTCGCGAGGTCATCCAGCGCTTTCGCATACTGGCTGTTGCGTTTGAAGCTGCGCTCACTGGGACGGACATCTCCGAGGTAAAGGTCTTCCAGAATCAGCATCTCGACACCTCCCTCAGCAGTAAACAAGGTCGTTCAGCACGCTCTCTTCCGCTCGGTTCCGGATGCTGTTCATGCCTCGGACCCATTCCATCTGATCTGTGGCTTTTAGCGCTTCAGTCACGCCTTCTTGCTTGGTCATCTGGCGAGTAAGCAGGTCTATACGCTCCTCGCAGGCCTCATCAATCTCCAGTAAATGCGCATATAGTTTTCCAGCCAGCAAGAGTTCCGAATAGAGTACAGGATGATGCTCTTTCAGATAGCGTTTCCGCATCCGGCCATATTTGCCTATGGATTTCTTCTCCGCCTCATCGATGACAAGGTTGGGAAGAAGCACATCGCCAACCTGCGTATATGTGCCGCCGCTCTGTTCATAAAAGGATTTCCGTGATTTCATGGGGTATACCTCCAAAATCATATTTGGAAGTACCGTAAGCGTGGGTTTCTGGATTTTGTATCCTTAACTGAGTGAATCCCCTCTCCCTTTCCCCCTTAGAAGGCGTTGGAACTGTGGTAAACTCCGTAAGGAGTTTTCCATAGTTTCAATGCCATAGTAGAGAAAAATGTGTTGGAACTGTGGTAAACTCCGCAAGGAGTTTTCCATAGTTTCAATACACGTCGTAGTAGATTGCGACGGCGGTGGAACTCGGTTCCACCCGCTGACGGCGATGGCGCGCGCCAGAGCTGGCGGGAATTTCGAGTGGGCTTTTGCATTCATGATCGTGATCGCGCCAGCTGCGTCTCGGCAGCTTTGTTCTGAGCCAA
>CACYOR010000148.1 GCA_902775985.1 Oscillospiraceae bacterium | reverse complement strand
GCCGAGATGCTCTCCTCCCGCGTGGCCGATACGGGCCTCTCCGCCCAGGTGGGCCTGCGCAACGTCAAGCAGCGCCTGGAGCTCATCTACGGCGAAAAGGGCAGCCTGCGCGTGGAGCAGTGCGGCCCGGACCGCATCCTCGCCGGGGTGCGTTTCCCGATGGAATAGGCCCTTTTTGTGCAGATTGGCAAGAAGAGACAAGAAACAGCAAGGGCAGTTCTTCTTCTTTTGGGCAGTTCGGCGATATAATAGGGACGACGATACGGAAAAGCGTATCCGCGGAAAAATTTAAAAAGGAGAATGAAATCATGAAAAAAGCGCTTGCCCTGCTTCTGGTTCTTGTCATGGTGCTGAGCTTCGGCTCCATCGCCGCCTTCGCCGACGGCGTCACGCTGAACGTTGTCACCTCCTACGGCGGCGACGACGGCAACCGCGGCAACTTCGAGGCCGCTGTCAAGGCCTATGAAGAGGCCACCGGCAACAAGGTCAACGACGGCTCCGCCACCTCCAACGAGGAGTGGAAGGCCAAAGTCCTCACCGACTTCGAGACCGGCTCCGAGCCCGATGTGCTCTTCTACTTCACCAATGCCGACGCCGAGCCCTTCATCTCCGCCGGCAAGGTCGTCTCCATCGAGGAGATCCGCGCCGAGTATCCCGACTATGCCACCAACATGAAGAGCAGCATGATGGCTGTCGCCGCCGACGGCAAGCAGTACTCCGTGCCCTCCTCCGGCTACTGGGAGAACATGTTCGTCAACAAGGCCGTCCTGGCCGACTGCGGCGTGGAGGTCCCGGGTCCGGATTACACCTGGGATCAGTTCCTGGCCGACTGCGAGACCATCAAGGAAGCCGGCTACACCCCCATCGCCTGCTCCCTGGTCGAGGTTCCCCACTACTGGTTTGAGTTCATGGTCATGAATAACGGCACTGTTGCCAATCATCTGGAGCTGCCCCAGAGCCCCGACGACGAAGTCGCCGCCAAGTGGGCCGCCGGTCTCAACGACATCAAGGCCCTCTACGAGGCCGGTTACTTCCCCGCCAACACCCTGACCGCCTCCGACGCCGAGACCGTTGAGCTCTTCAACGCCGGCGAGGCCGCCTTCCTCATCGACGGCAGCTGGAAGGTCGGTTACTTCACCGCCAACGCGGCCGATCTGAACGACTTCGCCATCTCCTATGTGCCCGGCAAGGGCGATCGCAGCGCCTCCGAGGCCATCGGCGGCATCTCCATGGGCTACTTCATCACCCGCAAGGCCTGGGACGATCCCGCCAAGCGGGAAGCCGCGGTGGAGTTTGTCAGCCAGCTCACCTCCGACGAGGTGCTGAGCACCTTCGTCACCACCGAGGTCACCGCTCTCGTCAACGGCGCAAGCCCCGCGGGCCTGAACCCGCTGCAGCAGTCCGCCGCTGACGCCAACGCCAACATCACCGCCATTGTCGGCGCCGTGCAGGACAGCCTGAGCGCCGAGGCCCGCGGGGATCTCTTCGCCAACGTCCAGAACGTGGTCACCGGCAAGATGAGCGCCGAGGACGCCGTCGCCTCCGCCCTGGCCCTGAACTGAGCCGAAACAAAGCCAAGCTACCCTCCGGGCTGCTGCGCATAGCAGCAGCCCGGTTTTTATCGAAGGAGTGAGGACATGAACTCCATGATCTATAAGAAGAAATCGCCGCTGCTGCTGTTTCTGGTGCCGGCCTTCCTCTTTCTGATCGTCTATCTCTACTATCCCTTCTTTCAGAACATCGTCAATACCGTCATGAAGATCGGCGGCCTGGGCCGGGCGGCGGAGGGCATGAACGAGCCCTGGTATGAAAACTACCAGCGCCTCTTTACCGACCCCTATATGCGCGTGGCCCTGAAGAACACCATGATCCTGATCCTCTGCACGGTGCTGTTCCAGGTGGGCATCGCCCTGATCCTGGCCCTGCTGGTGGATACGATACGGGTGGGGGCGCAGTTTTTCCGCACGGTCTATTTCTTCCCCATCGTCATCTCCGCCACGGCCCTCGGCCTCATGTTCAACCTCATTTTCCTCTACAAGGGCGGCATGGTCAACCAGCTGCTGCTGAGCCTGGGGAAGCTGCCCTACGAGATCAAGCCCAGCGGCAAGATGATCGTCCAGTGGCTGGACTGGAAGGACCAGGCCCATTTTCTCTTCACCATGTTTCTGCCGGTCATGTGGCAGTATGTGGGCTTCTACTTCGTCATTTTGGTCACCGGCCTCAACAACATCTCCCCCGAGCTCTATGAGGCCGCGGCGCTGGACGGGGCCGACGGCTGGAAGCGCACCCGCTTCATCACCCTGCCCCTGCTCCGAAACGTCCTGTGCACCTGCCTGGTGCTGGCCATCACGGGCGCGCTCAAGGTCTTCGACCTGCCCTGGGTCATGTTCGGCGCGGGCATGCCGGAGAACAGGGGCTGGCTCACCGGCACCTACATGTACGACCAGACCTTCAACAAGATGAACGTGGACTACGGCTCCACCATCGCGGTGCTGATCGTGGTGCTGGGCGTGGTGCTGTCCAACGTGGCCAACCGTATCTTCCGGCCCTCGGAAGACATTTGAGAGGAGGAGAGAGCATGCAAACGGGACGAAAACGTGTCACGATGACCCTGACCTATCTGGTGCTGGGCCTCTGGGCCCTCACCACGATCTATCCCTTTATCTGGGTCATCCTCAACTCCTTCCGGCAGAAGGGCCTCATCATGTCCGATTCCTTCTCCCTGCCCCTGGGCGAGGCCTTCACCTGGGACAACTACCTGACGGCCTGGCAGCGCTCGGACTTCAAGAACGCCTATCTCAACAGCTTTCTCATCTCCGGTACGGTCACCGTCTGCGTGGTGATCCTGGCGGGCCTGGCCGCCTACGGCCTGGTGCGCTATCGTTTCCGCGGCCGGGGCTTCCTCTACAGCCTCATCATGGCGGGCATGATGTTTCCGGTCTTTTCCACCATCATCCCCGTTTTCCGCATGGAGGCGGTGATGGGTCTCGCCGGCACGGGCAACCGCTGGCTGAGCCTCCTGGCGGTGATCCTGCCGCAGATCGCGGGCAACCTCTGCTTTGCCATCATCATCCTCATGGGCTTCATCCAGTCCGTCCCCATCGACCTGGAGGAGAGCGCCTATCTGGACGGCTGCAACGTGTTCCAAATCTATTTCCGCATCATCATCCCCGCGGCCAAATCCTCCTTCGCCACGGTGGCCATCTTCGCCTTCCTCTGGAGCTATAACGATCTCTTCACCCAGTCCTTCTTCCTGCGCTATCCGCAGGAGCGGGCCATCACCGGCCTGCTTAACGAGATCAGCTCCCAGGCGGGTGTGAACTACGGCCTGATGGCGGCCTCGGTGGTGCTGGTGGTGATCCCGGTGCTGATCGTCTATGTCTGCCTGCAAAAGCACATCATCAAGGGCTTGACGGCCGGGGCGGTCAAAGGATAAACTGACAGGGAATGGGGAATCCTATTTCCCGGGAAACAGGAAGGTGAGTGCGTGTATCGCGTCGTTTTGATCGACGATGAAAAGCTGATCGTGGAGGGCCTGCGCAAGGTCGTCCGCTGGAGGGACTACGACTGTGAGGTGGTGGCCACGGCGGAGGACGCCGTCCGCGGCGCGGAGGCCATCCGCGTCTTTCAGCCCCATATCCTCTTTACCGATATCCGCATGCCGGGCCAGGACGGCCTGGCCATGCTGGCGGGGCTCCGCTCGGAGTTTCCCCGCATGCAGGTCATCGTCCTCACCGGCTACCGGGATTTCAGCTATGCCCAGGAGGCCATCCGCCTGGGCGTGAAGCGCTTTCTGCTCAAGCCCTCCAAGATGGATGAGATTCAGGAGGCGCTGGCGGCCGCGACGGAACAGCTGAAACAGGAGGCGCCGGAGGAGGACGCGGAGAGCCAGAACGCGGGCAGCTTTCTGGTCAACCGGGCCATGGCCTACATGAAGCAGCACTGTGCCGAAAAGCTGACGCTGCAGGATGTGGCCGACGCCTGTTATGTGTCCCAGTGGCACCTCTCGAAGCTCCTCAACCGCTCCTCGGGCAAGAGCTTTTATGACATCCTTAACGCCCTGCGGGTGGACGCGGCCAAAGAATTGCTGGCCGATCCCAGCCTCCGCATCGGCGATATCAGCGAGAGGGTGGGCTACGCCGATTCGGCCCATTTCGCCCGGGTCTTCAAGAAATTGACGGGCCTGAGTGCCAACGAATACCGCAACAGTTTATAAGAGAACAAAAAGTCGAGGCCGGAACCGTGTGGTTCCGGCCTCAATGTGTAGAAAAACCTCAAAACGTGTCATTCCGAGCCAGTGTCGCAACACTGGCCGTGGGCGAAGGGATCCGTTCTCCGGTAAAAATGTCAGAAAACATGAGATTTCCGGGGAATACGGATTGCCACGTCGCTTCGCTCCTCGCAATGACAGAAACCGACTTTGTCGACAGCTTGAGCCCGGAACC
>CACYOR010000147.1 GCA_902775985.1 Oscillospiraceae bacterium | reverse complement strand
AACTCCTTTTTGCGTCTCGTATTCTCACTTTTTTCCCATTTTCATGCCGAAGTCCCCGCTTTCGTCTAACGAAAACAGGGACTTCTTTGACACTCTGAGGCAGGAGCCATACGGCTCCTGCCTTTGACTATCGGCAAAGTCGGTTTCTGTCATTGCGAACCAGTGTCGCAACACTGGTGTGGCAATCCGCTCTCCGGTAACAAGTCGGAAGTCATGCGGTTTTCGGGGAATACGGATTGCCACGTCGCTGCGCTCCTCGCAATGACAAAACCAGGCATAATTATAATCCGAGGCAGGAGCTATGTGGCTCCTGCCTCAATTCGTTATTAGCTAAGTTGCTCCAGCAGGGCGATTGCCCGCTCTGCCGCCGCCTCACTCCAGGGGCCGCGGCCCGTGAGGCCCGCGTCGGCGAGGAGCCCGGCGGCGTCCTCATAGCTTGTCGTGAGCTCCACCACCATGCCGTGCAGGGCGTCCCGCTGTTCCGGCAGGCGCTGCCGCGCCTCCGCACTCTGGGCGGCCAGCCATTCGGCCACGGTGGCGTCGATGTTCTCCTGGGGGATCGGATCCTCCGCCCAGTCCAGCAGATCCGCCGCCGCGCCGGCCGCTTTCAGGCTGCTCCCCGCCGTGCCGGGCTGTACGCCGTCCCGCAGCCGGTTGAGCAGGGCCGTGAGGGCCGGACTTGTCAGCGTTGGCTCCTCCGCCTCGCCGCCGCGCAGCGCCAGCATCAGGATCAGGCCCAGGGCCAGCACCAGCATTAACAGCAGAAAAATGCGAAATACCGTCCGTTTCATGTCTTACTCCAGTTCGAAAGCGCCGGTATAGAGCTGATAATAGGTGCCCTTCTCGGCGATCAGCTTCTCGTGGCTGCCGCGCTCGATGATGCGGCCGTGGTCCAGCACCATGATGACGTCGGAATCCATGACCGTGGAGAGGCGGTGGGCGATGACGAAGACCGTGCGGCCCTCCATCAGCTTGTCCATGCCCCGCTGCACGATGGCCTCGGTGCGGGTGTCGATGGAGGAGGTGGCCTCGTCCAGGATCATGACCGGGGGATCGGCCACGGCGGCCCGGGCGATGGCCAGCAGCTGGCGCTGGCCCTGGGAGAGGTTGGCGCCGTTGTTGGTAAGCTCCGTGTCGTAGCCCTGGGGCAGGCGGGTGATGAAATCGTCCGCACCGGCCAGCTTCGCCGCGGCGACGCAGTCCTCATCCGTGGCGTCCAGACGGCCGTAGCGGATGTTGTCCATGACGGTGCCGGTGAAGAGGTTGGTCTCCTGCAGCACAAGGCCCAGGGAGCGGCGCAGATCCTTTTTCTTGATCTTGTTGATGTTGATGCCGTCATAGCGGATCTTGCCGTCGGCGATGTCGTAGAAGCGGTTGATGAGGTTGGTGATGGTGGTCTTGCCCGCGCCGGTGGCGCCCACGAAGGCCACCTTCTGGCCCGGCTCGGCATAGACAGAGACGTCATAGAGGACCTGCTTGTCCTCCACATAGGCGAAGTCCACATCCAGCATCCGCACGTCGCCCCGCAGCGGCGTATAGGTCACGCTGCCGTCGGCCGTATGGGGATGGCGCCAGGCCCAGTGGCCGGTGCGCTCCTCGGTCTCCTCCAGACTGCCGTCGGCCTTTTCCTTCACGTTCACCAGCGTCACATAGCCCTCGTCCGCCTCGGGCGGCTCGTTGACCAGGCTGAGGATGCGCATGGCGCCCGCGCCGGCCATGACGATGGAGTTGATCTGCTGGCTGAGCTGGTTGACGTTGCCGGTAAACTGGCGCGTCATGTTCAGGAAGGGCACCAGGATCGTGATATCCAGCGCCTTGCCGGAGAGGGAGAGGTTGGGCACGCCCAGCAGGAGCAGCACGCCGCCGATCAGCGCCAGGGCCACATAGAGGATGTTGCCGATGTTGGCGATGATGGGGCCGAGGACGCTGGCATAGGCGTGGGCCCTGGTGCTGTCCTCGTAGAGTGCGTCGTTGACCTTGTCAAAATCGCGCATGCTCTGCTCCTCGTGGCAGAAGACCTTGACCACCTTCTGGCCCTCCATCATCTCCTGGGCAAAGCCCTCCATGGCGGCGGTGGATTTCTGCTGCCGCATGAAGTAGGTGGCCGAGCCGCCGCCCACAATCTTGGTCACGAAGAACATGGCGACCACGCCCAGCAGGAGCAGCAGCGTCAGCCAGACGCTGAAATAGAGCATGATGGCAAAGACGATCAGCACCGTCGAGCCGGCGCGGATCAGCGAGGGAATCGACTGGCTCACCAGCTGGCGGAGGGTGTCGATGTCGTTGGTGTAGAAGCTCATGATGTCGCCGGTCTGGCGGCTGTCGAAGTAGCGGATGGGCAGATCCTGCATGCCGTTGAAGAGCTCCCGGCGCAGCTTGTCCAGGAAGCCCTGGGTCATGACGGCCATGATCTGGGTCTCAAAGAGCTGGGAGATCAGGGAGAGGCCGTAGAGCGCGATCAGGATATAGATGTAGCGCATCAGCTCCGGCCGGGCCGAGGCCCAGTCGCCGCTCTGATACCAGCGCTCCACCACGGTCAGGATCCGCTGCACAAAGAGGGAGGGGATCGCGGAGACGGCGGCGGTGAAGAGGATGCAAAAGACCGCCAGGGGGGCCAGCACCGGGTAATAGCCGAAGAACTTTTTCAGCGTCCATTGAATGCCGCCGAAGTTGTCGCGCAGCATGGCGCCGCGGGATTTATTCATCGCTGTCACCGCCTTTCGTCTGCTGCTCGTAGACCTCCCGGTAGATCGGGCTGGTCTTCATCAGTTCCTCGTGCGTACCGGCGGCGGCGATGCGGCCGTTGTCCATGACCAGGATCAGGTCCGCATCCTCCACGGAGGCCACGCGCTGGGCGATGATGATCTTGGTGGTCTCGGGGATGTAAGAGCGGAAACCGGCGCGGATCAGCGCGTCGGTCCGGGTGTCCACGGCGCTGGTGGAGTCATCCAGGATCAGGATCTTCGGCTTTTTCAGCAGGGCCCGGGCGATGCACAGGCGCTGGCGCTGCCCGCCGGAGACGTTGGCGCCCCCCTGCTCGATCCAGCGGTCATAGCCCTCGGGGTGGGCGGTGACGAATTCATCCGCCTGGGCCAGCCTGCAGGCCTCGACGATCTCCTCATCGCTGGCCTCGGGGTTGCCCCAGCGGAGGTTGTCCCTCACCGTGCCGGAGAAGAGCTGGTTTTTCTGCAGCACCACGGAGACCGCGTTGCGCAATGTCTCCAGGTCGTAGTCGCGCACGTCCACGCCGCCGACCTTCACGCTGCCCTCCGTCACATCGTACAGGCGGGGGATCAGCTGGATCAGGGTGGTCTTGCTGGAGCCGGTGCCGCCCAGGATGCCCACGGTCATGCCGGAGCGGATGTGCAGGTCGATATCGGACAGGGCGTTGTTCCGGGCCGTCTTGGAATACTTGAAGGAGACGCCGTCAAAGTCGATGGAGCCGTCCTTCACCTCCATGACCGGGTTTTCCGGATTGTGGAGGCTGGGCTCCTCGTTGAGCACCTCGGCGATGCGCTTCATGGACTCCATGGACATGGTCATCATCACGTAGATCATGGAGATCATCATCAGGGACATCAGGATCTGCATGCCGTAGTTGAGCATGGCGGAGATCTGGCCCACATCGATGAACTGGCCCCGGCCGGTGATGATGAGCTTGGAGCCGACCAGCAGGATGAAGATCATGTTGAAGTACATGCACAGGCTCATCAGGGGGCTGTTCAGGGCCACCAGGCGCTCGGCATAGGTGAAGTCCCGGCGGATGTTATCCGAGGCCGCGGCAAACTTTTTCTTTTCGTACTCCTCGCGGGCAAAGCCCTTGACCACGCGCATGCCGCGCACGTTCTCCTCCACGGACTCGTTCATTCGGTCGTACTTGTGGAAGACCGCGCGGAAGGCCGGCATCGCCTTTTTGGCGATCAGCAGCAATCCCGCGATCAGCACCGGCACCACGACCACGAAGGTCAGGGACAGGGTGCCGCCCATACGCCAGGCCATGATGATGGAGAAAATGAACATCAGCGGGGAGCGCACCGCAATGCGGATGGCCATCATGAAGGCCATCTGAACGTTGGTGATATCCGTGGTCATGCGGGTCACCAGGGAGGCGGTGGAAAAGCGGTCGATGTTTTCAAAAGAAAAGCGCTGGATCCGCTCAAATACGTCGCGCCGGACGTTGCGGGCAAAACCGGCGGAGGCCCGCGCGCCGAAGAAGCCGGCGCCGCCGCCGCAGGCCAGGGACAGCACCGCCATCACCACCAGGATCAGGCCCAGGTGTACGACCTCGCTCATGGGCACGCCGGCCTTGATGTCGTTGACCAGGTCCGCCGTGTAGAACGGAATCAGCACCTCGATCGCCACTTCCCCGATGATAAGGACCAGCGTGAGGATGGTGGGAAGCTTGTACTCCCGGATGCATTTGAGAAAGGTTTTTATCACTGCAGGCTTCACGTCCTTCCGAAAAGCAGGGTTATTTATTATTTTGGCTCATAAAGCCAGGGTTTGTCAAGGGTATAAGTATGAACAATCTATTCTATTC
>CACYOR010000146.1 GCA_902775985.1 Oscillospiraceae bacterium | reverse complement strand
CCGGACGGCAAGACCCTGGTGGATCTGCGCGCGGCCAATGCCCGCCGCCTGCAGCAGCTGGGCGTTCCGGCCCGGCAGATCGATATCTCCGAGGAGTGCACCTACTGCTCGCATAACAAATATTGGTCCCATCGCTATACCCACGGCCAGCGCGGCGGCCAGGCGGCGGCGATCGTGCTGTGAGGGAGAGAACTATGAAGAGAGAAAAACGAATCCTTATCCTGCTGCTGGCGTTGTGCATGCTGCTGAGCATGAGTGGCTGCGGCGCGCGGCAGCAGAGTCCGGAGGATGTGCTGGAGGAGTCGACCCCGGGCCGGGACGTGGAAAAAGCGGTGGGCCTGGACAAGGTCTTTTCCCTCAACTCCAATCCCCGTTACAGCTTTAACCCCATGATCGCCACCAACCGGGCCAACCAGCTCATCTGCGATCTGGTCTATGAGAACATGGTGGAGGTGGACAACAACTTCGAGGTCATCCCCAATGTGATCTCCGGCTGGAAATGCAACGAGGAGGGCACCCTCTGGACCTTCACGCTGGACACGGAGACGCCCCACACCTTCTCCACCGGCGAGGCGGTCACCCCCGCGGACCTCTGCTATTCCCTGGGCATGTGCATCAACGCTGACCGCTTCCGGGGCCGTTTCTCCAGCTATCAGGGCGCCTCGCCCTCCGGCGAGGATGAATTCCAGGTGACCCTGGGCATCGGCGATACCCAGTTTGTCAAGCTCCTGAACGTGCCGATCATCAAGCGCGGCACCTGGGACACCCAGGACGGCGTGCGCCCCATCGGCAGCGGACCCTACTGCTACAACGAGGAGAACACGGAGCTCCACGCCAACGAGTATTACGCCGGGCGGGATCAGTTGCCGGTGGATGTGATCTACATCAAGGAGTACACCGACGCGGCCAGCACCATCGCCGCCTACGAGGACGCCTACATTGACGTGGTCGTGAACGACCCCTCCAGCTATACCAGCCTGGGCTACGCCAGCTCCAACGAGATCCACACCTACGCCACCACCAACATGCACTATGTGGCCTTCAACGAGGAGAGCATGCTGGGCCGCTACAGCTATTTCCGCGTGGCCATGCAGTACGCCTTCGACCGGGCCTATCTGGTGCAGCTGCTGGACGGCAACGGCGTCGCCTCGCCCGTCCCCATGGTGCCCAGCTGCAAGGACTATCCCGCGGGCCTGGCCAGCGTCCTGGAATTTAACCTGGACACCTGCAAGCGCATCCTGGAGGGCGCGGGCGTGCAGGACTATGACGACGACGGCATGCTGGAATTCATGTCCGGCTCCCCGCAGGAGATCAACCTCAACTTCGTCATCTGCGCCGACAGCGCGGCCAAGTCCGGCGTGGCCAACCGCTTCAAGGAGGACATGGCCTCCATCGGCCTGAAGGTCACGGTGCACGAGCTGACCTGGGAGAACTACAAAAAAACCCTGGAGTCCGGCGAGGTGCAGGTGGGCAGCCAGACCTTCCCCATGGACATGTACTACGGCGAGGTGCAGCTGCGCAGCAACTTTGACCTGACCCAGCTCCTGGAGACCCGGGACGAGAAGAAAAACGCCAACACCAACATCAACTACACCCGTTCCAACGACGCGAGCATCGAGGGCTGGATCAACCAGTACCTGCAGGCCAACGACGCCATGCGCTCCTCGGCCTATTATCAGCTGGCCGAATACATCACCCGCAGCGTGGGAAGCCTGGTCACCATCGGCTTTGAGCGCCAGCAGATCATCACCCACCGGGGCGTCTGCAAGGGCATCGACGCCAATGCCGGAAACCCCCTGTACAACTTCGCAAACTGGACGATAGACTTATCATAAAAAGGGAGAGAAGAACGATGACTGACAGAGAACTGATGTCCATGGCCAAACAGGCCTCCCTGAACGCCTACGTGCCCTATTCCCATTTCCCCGTGGGCGCGGCCATCGAGTGTGACGACGGCGCGGTCTTCACCGGCTGCAACGTGGAGAACGCCGCCCTCGGCAGCACCATCTGTGCCGAGCGCACCGCCTGCTGCAAGGCCGTCAGCGAGGGCCACCGCAGCTTCCGCCGCATCGCCATCTACGCCGACAGTCAGAACTGGTGCACGCCCTGCGGCGCCTGCCGGCAGTTCCTGGCGGAGTTTTCGCCGGAGATGGAGGTGCTCTGCGCCAAGGCGGGCAGCCGCTATGTGAGCTATAAGCTCTCCGAGCTCATGCCCCACACCTTCAATTTCTGATGGAACTGGAGAAGCTCCGCATATTCCTGGCCGTGGCCGAATGCCGCAGTTTTTCCCTCGGCGCGAAGAAGCTCTACATCAGCCACTCCACCACCAGCCGGGCCATTGCGGCCCTGGAGGAGGAGCTGGGCGTGGAGCTGCTGCGGCGGGACAACCGGGTCCTGGGCCTGACCCCGGCCGGGGAAGTCCTGCGGGAGGAGGCCGCGCTGCTGCTGCGGCAGGCCGGCAGCGCCGCGGAGCGGGTCCGACAGATGGGCAAAAAAACGGATGGAAGCGAGTGACCGTTCAATCGCTTCCATCCGTTTTTGTATACAGTATTAATGGTGAATAGGCTTTTTGACTTTCCGGCTCATGGCCTCGTGCTCCGCGGCCAGCTCCCGGTGGAGGCGGGCGGAGGACCAGGCAATGTTGTGCTCCGTGACCACGGCCTTGAGGGCCACCGGCACCCGGGCCGCGCGCAGGGCGTCCAGCAGGGAGCTGAAGAGGGCGGAGGGCAGATCGTAGAGCACCATCATCTCGTCGTCAAAGCTCTCCTCCGCGGCGGCCGGGACGAAACCCGGCTGCTCCAGCAGATAACCCAGGGGATGGCCGAAGTCCTCCGGCGGCACGTCCCGGCAGGAGATACCCAGGCGGAACAGGCAGAGCTTGATGCCCATGCGTTTTTCCGTCTCCCTCAGGTTGTAGAGGAGCACCGTCCCCCTGCTCATTCGAATTCCCCCGCGACGGTTTTCAGCAGTTTGCGCACCGGCAGATGCTGGGGACAGATGGCCTCGCACTGGCCGCACGCGATGCAGCTGGAGGCGGCCCCGCCGTCCCTGGTGAGAGCGCGATAGCGGGCGGGCTGCTGCCAATCGTCAAAGGCCTGTTTGCTGTTGAAGCAGGCGAAGAGATCGGGGATGGGGATCTGCATGGGGCAGCCGGCGGTGCAGTAGCGGCAGGCGGTGCAGGGGATCAGGTTCTTCCCGTAAAAGGCCCGGCGCACGCCCTCGATGGCCTCCAGCTCCCTGGCGGAGAGAGGCTGAAAATCCGTCATGGTGCGGAGGTTGTCCTCCATCATGGCCGTGCTGCCCATGCCGGAGAGCACCATGAACATGCCCTCAAAGCCGGCGGCAAAGCGCAGGGCATAGCTGGCGTTGCTGGGCCGCGCCCCCTCGGGCTGGAGGGTGTCCAGCGCGGCCTGGGCGTCCTTGGGCAGCTCCACCAGGCGGCCGCCCTTCACCGGCTCCATGACGATGACGGGTTTGCCGTGCTTGCGGCAGACCTCGTAGACCCGGCGGCTCAGCACCACGGGGTCCTCGTAATCCATGTAGTTGAACTGGATCTGTACGACCTCGATCTGGGGATACTCCGTCAGGATCTGATCCAGCACCTCCGGCCGGTCGTGGAAGGAGATGCCCACGTGGCGGATCTTCCCCTCCTCCTTCAGGGCGAAGGCGGTCTCGTAGGCGCGGCAGCGCTTGAATTCCTCAAAGCGGGCGGCGCTCTGGGCGTGCATCAGATAAAAGTCAAAATAGCTGACGCCGCAGGCCTCCAGCTGGCTCTCAAAGAAGGGGCGGATATCCGCCTCACAGTGGAAATAGCCGGTGGTGAGCTTGTCGGTCAGCGAATAGCGCTCCCGGGGGTAGCGGCTCGTGAGGCAGCGCTTGAGCGCCTTCTCGCTGTTGCCGTCCAGATAGCCGTGGGCGGTGTCAAAGTAGTTGAAACCGGCGTCCAGAAAGGCGTCGATCATCGCGCAGAATTCCGCATCGGCGCTCTCGGCTCCGCCGCCGGGCAGGCGCATGCAGCCGAAACCGAAATGGCCGCGCACTTTATCAAACGAAATGTCCATAAAAGCAGCTCCTTCCGAGTTGTATATACAGCTATTGTACACGAAGTTTGCGCTTCTGGCAAGATTGTGATACACTGAAGCGGCTAAAAGGAGGCGTTTGCATGGCGGCGTTTGAAGAGCTGGACATCCACAACATGAACAAGGCCCAGGCCATCGCGGCCATCGACGCGAAGCTGCGCCGGGCCGGGGGCGATGTGTACCGCCTGCGGATCATCCACGGCTATCACGGCGGCACGGTGCTGCGGGATATGGTGCGCAAGCACTACAAGGATCACCCCAAGGTCAGGCGGATCGAGCTGGGGCTGAATCAGGGCGAAACCGAGTTTGTGCTGCGGGAGCTCTGAGGTATGAGAGAGACGGGACTTTGGCTCTGCCTGCTCTACTTCCTGGCCTTTGGGCGGGACAAAGCGCTGGCCCGGCAGGGGCGCTTCCGCATTCCGGAGGCGCGGCTGCTCCTCTATGCGGCTCTGGGCGGCAGCGCAGGGGCCTGGCTGGGGATGCGACGCTTTCACCACAAAACAAAGAAGTGGAGATTTCAAATCGCGATTCCGGCGCTTTTTCTCACACAAGTGGGAATAATCATTTATATAATTGCTGTTTTGACGTTGAAAGTGGGGGTTTAAATGAACGAACGGGACCGAATGGACGCGGGGCTGATCTACGGTCCGGGGGATCCGGCGATTTTGGAGGAGCAGAGCCGGTATGCCGAAAGGCTCTATGACTTCAACGCCAGCCGCCCGAGGGAACAGGCGCGGCGCATCGCCCTGCTGCGGGAGATGCTGGGCGCTATGGGCGAGGGCTGCTGGATCGAACCGCCGCTGCGGGCCAACTGGGGCGGCAGAAACCTCTTTCTGGGCGAGGGCGTGTACATCAACTTCAATCTCACCGCCGTGGACGACGGGAAGATCTACATCGGCGATCACAGCATGCTGGGGCCGAACGTGACCCTGGCCACCGCCAACCACCCCATCGAGCCCTCCCTGCGGGAG
>CACYOR010000145.1 GCA_902775985.1 Oscillospiraceae bacterium | reverse complement strand
CACGCTCTTGTCTCGATTTTCTCTCCGTGCTTGGCGGAGTTCTTTCAATCCTTCTCCGCTGATTTCATATTTCTCTGCCATAATCGTCACCCTAGACTAGGATTGCAACATAGCAGAGACACTCTTGCAGAGCGAGATCCGTTCCTTGCCTCTCAATGGAGTGCGCTAAATGAAAAGACCCCAAGCGATGTATCTCCATTTAGCAACAAGTATGCCCTTTGGGAATGCTCCAGAGGGCACACTTGGAAGAGCAGAATCAACAATCGGGTGAGTAAGCAAACGGGTTGCCCATACTGCTCCGGGATAATCCCAATTGCTGGGGAAACCGATCTAAAAACGCTGTTCCCATTCCTCGCGGAACAGTGGCATTCAACACGTAATGATACCGCTCCGGAGGACTACCTCCCAAAAAGCAACAAGAAGGTTTGGTGGCATTGCCCTGAGTGCGGGATGGACTGGGCAGCTACAATTTACCACCGGACGGAAGGGAGGGGGTGCCCATACTGTGCGGGAAAATACCCGATTCTCGGAAAAACTGATTTGAAAACTATATATCCGGTTCTTGCTAAGCAGTGGGACTATGCCAAAAACGGTTCGTGTAAACCGGAAGATTATACAGCGCAATCGCATTTCAAGGCGCATTGGGTTTGTGATCGAGGACATACGTGGGAAGCAGCGATCTGTAAGATGGTTAACGCATACGCTCATCTCACGGATGCAACAAAAGCAGGAGTAGTCGGCTGCCCGGTTTGCGGCGGAAAGAAACTGGTGATTGGCGAAAATGATCTTTTGAGTACAGCACCGTATCTTGCTGCTCAATGGGATTATGAGAAAAACACTGATCTTCTCCCCGAGCAAGTAATGCTGCATTGTAACACACCGGTCTGGTGGAGGTGCGATAACGGGCACAGTTGGAAGGCGTCTCCAAACAATCGTTCCACAAACACAGGGTGCCCATATTGCAAGAACCATAAGCTCATTCCAACGGAGAACAGCCTCCTGGTGGTGAACCCTGATTTAGCAAAGCAGTGGGATCACGAGCGCAATACACCGGTGACAGCTGCTGACGTGACCGCTTTCAACAACAACACTTTTTGGTGGATCTGTAATGAGGGGCATCGCTGGATGGCAACAGTAAGTAATAGGAGCAAGGGCGAAGGGTGCCCTTACTGTTCAGGCAGGAAAGCGATTCCTGGGGTCAATTCATTTGATGTTTATTATCCGGAAATTGCCGGAGAATGGCATCCAAGTAAGAATGGATCTATGCTTCCATCCGACTTTTCTTTAGGGAGCAACAAGATAGTTTGGTGGAGGTGTGGAAAAGGGCACGAATGGCAAGCAACGATCTTCGATCGAGTCAACGGAAGCGAATGCCCGAAATGCAAAGGGGCGAAAGACAGCACCAGAAAACTGGTGAAATAAAGAACTGCACTGTTACCAGTAGCAACAGTGCAGCTCAAAAAAACAAATCGAATAAATGCAAGGAGGTTCGAACGTGTGTTATTATCAGCCAAGACAGTGAAATCGAAAAAACTACCGTATAAAAAATTTTGGGTTAAGGACAGATTTGTTTTAATTCAGGAAATCCCGCAGCTTCTTGGAGCGGCTGGGGTGGCGCAGCTTGCGCAGGGCCTTGGCCTCGATCTGGCGGATACGCTCACGGGTGACGTTGAACTCCTTGCCGACCTCCTCCAGGGTGCGGGTGCGGCCGTCCACGATGCCGAAGCGCAGCTCCAGCACCTTCTTCTCGCGCGGGGCCAGGGTGTCCAGCACCTCCTCCAGCTGCTCGCGCAGCAGGGAGAAGCTGGCGGCCTCGGAGGGCTCGGAGGCGTCCTCGTCGGGGATGAAGTCGCCCAGATGGGAGTCCTCCTCCTCGCCGATGGGGGTCTCCAGGGAGACCGGCTCCTGGGCGATCTTCAAAATGTCGCGCACCTTGTCCACGGGCATGTCCATCTCGGCGGCGATCTCCTCGGCGGAGGGGTCGTGGCCCAGCTCCTGCAGCAGCTGACGGGAGACGCGGATGGTCTTGTTGATGGTCTCGACCATGTGTACGGGGATGCGGATGGTGCGGGCCTGGTCGGCGATGGCGCGGGTGATGGCCTGCCGGATCCACCAGGTGGCATAGGTGGAGAACTTGTAGCCCTTGGTGTAGTCGAACTTCTCCACGGCCTTGATGAGGCCCAGGTTGCCCTCCTGGATCAGATCCAGAAACAGCATGCCGCGGCCCACGTAGCGCTTGGCGATGGAGACCACCAGACGGAGGTTGGCCTCGGTCATGCGGTGCTTGGCCTCCTCGTCGCCCTCGGACATGCGGATGGCCAGGGCCACCTCTTCCTCCGGGGTCAGCAGGGGCACCTTGCCGATCTCTTTCAGGTACATGCGCACGGGGTCGTCGGTGGAGAAGGAATCCATCAGCGCGTCGGTGTCGGTGATCTCCTCCTCGGTGACCTCCTCGATCTCGGCCAGATCCTCCACCTCGGGCAGCATGTCATCCTCGATGGGGGGCAGCGCGTCCTCGCCGCCGACGTCAATGTCGACGCCGTTTTGCTCCAGGGTCTCATAGAACTTGTTCTGCACCTCGCTGTCCAGGTTCAGATCCTCCAGAACGGCCAGATCCTTGACGGAGAGGCGCCCGGCCTTCTTGCCCTTTTCCAGCAGCTCCTGCAGGAGCTGCTCGGGCGTCTTGGTGGGCTCCGCCGGCGCGGCGTCCTTTTTCTTGCTGCTGCGCTTGCGCGGCTTGGGCAGCTCGGTCTCCTGCTGGGAGGCGATGTCGTTGGCGTTGGCCTCCTCCAGAAACTTGTCGGCCATGCTCTCCAGTTCTTCCTCGGTGAATTTCATCTCGTCGTTCATGCTTCCTCGTACCCCTTTCTTTCTCTGAGCTTCCTTTGAAGCGTCAACAGATCCTCCGGGCTGCCCGGGACCTGTTTGGATTCTTTGCATTCGTACAGTTTTTGTATGTAGTCCTTCAGCGCGCGTTCGCTGTTGGCGGCGGCCAAGGGCTCGTCCTGCAGGCGGATCAGCAGGGACATCTCCTCGCTGCTGAGCGCGGCGCCCAGCGTCGCGGTCGTGACCTCGCCGCCCTGCCGGAGCCTGTCCAGCACGCTCCGGTAAATGTGCGCCAGCGGCGGCGCGGTAAAGGCCTCCGGCGGCGGGAGCGTGGAATCCCTCGCCAGCGCGGGATCCAGCAGCAGCACCCGGATGATGCCCTCCTCGGCCCGGGCCGAGGCCTCATCGTCATAGCGGGGGCGTCCCGCCGGCGCGGACGCCCGTCCCGGGCGGGTCTGCTGCCGTTCGGTGTCCCGGTTGGCCTTGCTCAACAGCCGCTTGCGGCGCTGCCGCACTTCGCTGATGACCGCATCGGCGGGGATGCCGGCCAGGGTCGCCACCCGCATGGCGTAGACCTCCCGTTCCGGCGCGCTGGGCAGGCGGGCCACCAGATCGGTGGCCTCCTTGAGAAAGTCCACCTTCTGGGCGTCCTGGCCCAGGTCGTATTTTTCCACCACCGAGCGCAGCCGGTAGTCCAGCTGGTTCTCCGAGCCCTCCAGCAGGTTCCGGAAGGCGTCGGGCCCCCGGGTCTTGATGTATTCGTCCGGGTCTTTGGCCCCGGTCAGGGCCAGAACCTTTACCTTCAGATCCAGCTTTTCCAGGATGCCGATGGCGCGCTGGGCGGCTTTCTTGCCGGCGCCGTCGTTGTCGTAGGCGATGATGACCTGGTTGGTGAAGCGGGAGAGGAGCCGCGCCTGCTCCGGCGTGAGCGAGGTGCCCAGCGAGGCCACGGCGGAATCAAAGCCCGCCTGGTGCATCGACACCACGTCTATGTTTCCCTCGGAGAGAATAATATATCCGCTTTTCGATTTTTTTGCCAGATTCAGGGCAAAAAGGTTCCGGCTTTTGTTGAAAACAAGGGTCTCCGGACTGTTCATGTACTTGGGCTCCCCGTCGCCGAGGATACGGCCGGAAAAGCCGATGACGTTGCCGCGCACGTCGATCACCGGGAACATGAGCCGGTTGCGGAAGGTGTCGTAGCAGGAGCCGTTTTTGATGCGCACGAGCCCGGCGCTGTGCAGTTCCTCCCGGCTATAGCCTTTGGCCGTCATGGCCTTTTCCAGACTGCGCCAGTCGTCGGGCGCGTAGCCTAGGCCAAAGTTCTTCGCCGTGGTCGGGCCGATGCGGCGCTTTTGCATGTACTCCCGGGCGGGCGCGCCGCCGGGGGAGGAGAGCTGCTCGTAGAAGAAGCGGGCCGCGTCCTTGTTGAGGGCGAGCATGCGGCTGCGCTTTTTGCTCTCAAAATCGTTGTCCTCTTCCGGAACCTGCATCCCGACCCTTCGGGCCAGAAACTCCACGGCCTCGGGGAAGGAGAGGTTCTCGATCTCCATGATGAAGTTGATGACGCCGCCGCCCTTGCCGCAGCCGAAGCAGTGGTAGATCTGCTTGTCCGGCGAGACGGAGAAGGAGGGCGTCTTCTCACTGTGGAAGGGGCAGAGGCCGCGCGCCGCTCTTTTTCGTCAGGCGCACATAGCCCGACACCACGTCCACAATATCGTTGCGTTCGGTCAGCTCATTCAAAAATGTCTCGGGAAACGGCATCCTCACCTCTCCTCTCTCCGAATATGGGCAAATAGCATGCGCAGCATTTTTTCGCCGGAAACGGCGAAAAAAACAGTTTAATCCGTTTTTGAGGCAGCTTTGCCGCCTCAAAAACACTTTAGGGCAAGTAAAACGAGCCCCTCGCGCCGACCAAAGCGGGCTTTGCCCGCTGCGATAAGCGCGAGTCCTCTCTTGCGAAAGGTGTTTCGCAAGAGATTATTTTACTGTCCACGCGAAGGGGATGAACAGCTCCCCGTATTTTTCCATGGCGTAGCCGTCGGTCATGCCGGAGATGTAGTCACAGGCGGCGCGCTCCCGCCCGTCACGCTCGATGACGCCGGCAAAATCCTCGGGCAGGGCCTCGGGGTGGGCGGTGTAGTACTCATACAGCCGGGCGAGAATGCCCTCCACCTTGCTCTCCTCGCTCTTGGCGAGGGGATTGGTGTAGACGTCGGAAAACATGAAACTGTGGAAAAAGCTAAAGGTCTCCTGCATGGCGGGGGACATCTGCAAAACGCCTTCCCCGCTGTGGGCGATCAGGTCGGTGATGAAGGTGTTGATGCGCTCGCTGTTGCGCTCGCCGCACTCCTGCCGGATGCGCGCGGGCACCTCCTCCGCCGTCAGGATCCCGGCACGGATGGAGTCGTCCAGGTCGTGGTTTATGTAGGCGATGCGGTCACACAGGCGCACGGCGATGGCCTCACCCGTATCGTCCGGCGCGCCGTGGGTGTGGTGCAGGATGCCCAGGCGGGTCTCTTCGCACAGGTTCAGGCCCCGGCCGTCCCGCTCCAGATAGTCCACCACCCGCAGGCTCTGCTCATAGTGCTTGAAGCCGCCGGGATGGATGGCGTTGAGCGCGCGCTCCCCGGCATGGCCGAAGGGCGTGTGGCCCAGGTCATGCCCCAGGGCGATGGCCTCGGTCAGATCCTCGTTCAAATTCAGCGCCCGGGCCACGGTGCGGGCCAGGCGGCTGACCTCCAGGGTGTGGGTCAGGCGGGTGCGGTAGTGATCGCCCTCCGGCTGGAGGAAGACCTGCGTCTTGTGTTTGAGGCGGCGGAAGGACTTGGAGTGGGTGATCCGGTCCACATCCCGCTGAAAGCAGGTGCGGATGGCGCACTCCTCCTCCGGGTGCAGGCGGCCCCGGCTGTTCTCGGCCAGGATGCCGTAGGGCCCCACGATGTAATGCTCCAGACGCTCCCGTTCTTCTCTCGGGCAGGACATAACGCACACCACCTGTTACTATATATTTGCCCCTTGATTTATGGCAGCCAGCCATAGGCATGGGACATCTCGTTGCCTAAACTGTTAGAATAGAGGGGTAATGGTCTGAC
>CACYOR010000144.1 GCA_902775985.1 Oscillospiraceae bacterium | reverse complement strand
GGCGCGATGAAGTTTGGCTGGACCTCCCATGAGCCGCGCAACGAGAAGGGCCGGGACGCGGTGATCTTCGAATACTACAAACCGGCGATCAAGTTTAAATAAGTAAACACATAGTCTGACAGCCACCGGGGATCCGGTGGCTGTCAATGTGTAGACAAACCTCAAAATGTGTCATTCCGAGGAGGCCGACAGGCCGACGTGGGAATCCGTTCTCCGGTAAAACCGTCAGTAAACATGCGGCTTTCGGGGAATACGGATTGCCA
Organism: Oscillospiraceae bacterium; assembly: GCA_902775985.1. Lineage (GTDB taxonomy): Bacteria > Bacillota > Clostridia > Oscillospirales > Oscillospiraceae > Limivicinus. The sequence goes on along the minus strand of CACYOR010000144.1, from coordinate 4,486 downwards.
CACCAGTGACATCGGTCACTGGTTCGCAATGACAGGACCGACTTTGTCTACAGTCTTACAGCCGCTGTAATGACCGCAGTGGCTGTTTCTCTTGTTGTCGGTTCAGATGTCGTCATTCACCGCGTCGGTGCGGAACAGCAGAGAGATACACCACAGCGCCGCCAGACCGACCAGCGTGTAGATGACACGGCTCACCGTTGCGGTCTGCCCGCCGAAGAGCCAGGCCACCAGGTCGAAGCGGAACAGGCCGATCGAGCCCCAGTTGATCCCGCCGATGATTGCCAGGATCAGGGCGATACGGTCCATAATCATAAGAGTCTCCTCCTCTCCTTCAAGATCACGTTTAGTCTGCCCGGAAAGAAAGAAAAATATGCATTCGACAAAACTGGTGCTTTTTCGCTCTTTACAAAAAACGCGATCGGCGGTATTCTTGTCTCACAGCTTATCCAATGGCTCATATCTTTATCCCACAACCCTGTTGGCGGGCCGGTCTCCCGGCCCGCGCTTTTTATCCTCTCTCACCGTCCGCTGGGACCGGGATCGCAATCACCGTAAATCAGATCGTCAATGTCAAATTCCATCGCACTGTCTCCTTTCCGCATGCCGCATACAGGCAGTATATGCGCATCGGCTCCAAGAATTGCTGAAAAAATTTGAAACATTTTTTGAATGTGGAACATTTCCCTTGAATCACAGGGGGAATTGCGTTATAATAATCCGGCTTTCATATTACGACACAGTAAAGGACGAATGTTATGAGCGCTTCAACCGAAAGAAAAAACCGTCAGGCTGCCCGCGCGGCCGGCACTGACAAAAAAATGCTGGCGGCCCAGGAAGAGGCCAAGAAGAAGGCCATCAGCAAGCGCCGCTGGACCCTCGGCACCATCGCCGTCATCCTGCTGATCGCGCTGATCCTGTTCCTGGATTCCGGCTTCCTCTACACCAAGACCACCGCCCTCACCATCGGCGACACCAAGTACTCCCCCGCCGAGGTCAACTATCGCTACGGCAACCAGTACTACACCCTGCTCAACCAGTACGGCAATTACGCCTCCATGCTGGGCATCGACACCAGCGCCGGCGTTGCTGGTCTGGACAAGCAGGACTGCCCCATGCTCGACGGCGGCACCTGGAAGGATTACTTCCTGGAAGCTGCCACCAACGAGATGGTGCAGACCAAGGCTCTCAACGACTATGCCGCTGAAAACGGCATCAGCCTGAGCGAGGAGGAGATCGCCGAGGTCAATGACAGCCTGGCCGACATGGATTCCGTCGCCAAGGAGCGCGGCTATGCCAACGCCGATAACTTCTTCGCCGCCAACTACGGCAACGGCGTGACCACCGCGATCGTGCGCGAGGCCGGCCGTCTGAGCACTCTGGCCAGCAAGGCCTACACCAGCTATCAGGATTCTCTGAGCTACACCGACGAGCAGCTGGAGGAGTACTACCAGAGCCTGGAAGGCGCCAGCGACCGTTTCGATTATATGATCTACACCGTGACCGCTCCCGTTGAGGAGGACGCCGAGGCGCCCACCGAGCAGGCGCTGGCCGAAGCTCAGGCCACGGCCGAGGCCATCTACATGGCTTACGCCGACGGCACGGACATTGAGGATCCGCAGGAGCGCTTTGAAGTCGCCGTGGATTCCCAGCTGGAGGGCGAGCAGCCCACCGTGCGCAGCGCCGCCTATGGCAGCAGCCTGTCCGAGGACTATGCCGAGTGGATGATGGCCGCCGACCGTGAGGCCGGTGACGCCACCACCACCGCCAACGACACCGGCAGCAGCGTGGTGGTGTTCCTCTCTCGGGACGATAACCACTACAAAACCGCCAATGTCCGCCATATCCTTGTGATGGCCGAGGCCTCCGAGGACGGCACTTACAGCGACGAGGCCAAGGCAGCCGCCAAGGCCCGCGCCGAGGAGATCCTGGCCGAGTATGAGGCCGGCGAAAAGACCGAGGAGAGCTTTGCCGCACTGGCCGAGCAGTACTCCGAGGACACTGGCTCCAACACCAACGGCGGTCTGTATGAGAACATCGCCAAGGGCCAGATGGTCGAGGAGTTCGACGCCTTCTGCTTTGCCGATCACCAGGCGGGCGACACCGCCATCGTCTACGGTGAGAGCAGCGGCTATGCCGGTTACCACGTGATGTACTACGTGGGCGAGGGCGATCTGTACAGCAACACCATCGCCCGGAGCGACCTGCTCAACCGGGACATGCAGGAGTGGATCGACGGCCTTACCGCCAACTATGAGGCCGTGCCCGGCTCCGCCTACCGCCGCATCGGCTGATCAACCCCATCATCACAGAGACCGTGACAGCGCCTCGCGCCGTCACGGTCTTTCTCTTTTTTCTCTTGTCTGGAAACGAGAAATACTTTATACTATTATCAGGTGCAAAACCAAATACTACATAAGGAGGATCCCTTGCATGAAAAAGCTTATCGCCCTGCTTCTGGCTCTTGTCCTGACGCTGAGCTGTACCGCCGCTTTTGCCGACGATGCCGCTCCTGCCCTGGAGAAGGATCTGGTCATTCTCTTCACCAGTGATGTTCACTGCGGCATCGACCAAGGCTGGGGCTACGCCGGCCTCTACGCCGTCAAAGAGAGCCTCTCCGCCGATCACCACGTTCTTCTGGTGGACGACGGTGACGCCATCCAGGGGGAACCCATCGGCACGATGACCCGCGGCGAGGCCATCATCGACATCATGAACACGATGGGCTACGATGTCGCCATCCCCGGCAACCACGAGTTTGACTATGGCGTGGATAATTTCCTTGCGCTGACCGAAAAGGCCAATTTCCCCTACATTAGCTGCAACTTCAACAAGGAAGGCGAGCTGGTTTTCGATCCCTATCTCATCAAAGAGGTTGACGGTGTTAAGATCGCCTTTGTGGGCGTCACCACGCCGCTCACCCCCCGCTCCTCCACCCCCCGCTACTTCATGAACGACGAGGGCGAATACATCTACGGCTTCCTGCAGGATGAAACCGGCGAGGCTGTGTATGAGGCCGTGCAGAATTCAGTGGATGCCGCCCGGGCCGAAGGCGCCGCTTACGTCATCGTCATGGGCCATCTGGGCAATGAGACCGAGTGCTCTCCCTGGATGTACAGCGAAGTGATCGCCAACACGACAGGCATTGACGCCTTTCTGGATGGCCACAGCCATGATACCGACCAGGTCGTCATGAAGAATAAGGACGGCGAAGATGTCGTCCGCTCCGCCTGCGGAACCAAGCTGGGCCACATCGGGGTTCTGACCATCACCACCGACGGCAAGATCTCCTCTGAGCTCTATTCCTGGGGCAGCAGCGTTGCCGCCCCCAAGCTGCTCCCGCTGAATAACGCTGCCTCCGAAGCCGTGTCCGCCGCGTCCGACGTGCTGAACGAAAAACTTCAACAGGTGGTGGCGACCAGCAGCGTGGATCTGATCATCCACGATCCCGTAGCTGTGACCTCAGAGGGCAAGCCCGTGCGCATCGTCCGCAGCGCTGAGACGAACCTGGGCGACCTCTGTGCCGACGCCTATCTGGAGCAGGCCGGTGACGCCGATATCGCTTTTGTCAATGGCGGCGGCATCCGCGTGCCCATCAGCAAAGGCGACATCACCCTCAATGACATTCTGCGGGTCCATCCCTTCGGCAACAGCCTCACCGTCATCGAGGTCACCGGCCAGCAGGTGCTGGATGCGCTGGAGTGGTCCGTGCATGCTCTGCCCGGTGAGTTCGGCGGCTTCAACCAGGTGGCCGGCCTGAGCTTCCGCTTTGATCCTAACATCCCCTCCCCTTGCTCCCAGGATGAGAAGGGCTTCTTTACCGGCGTGGACGAGAGCATGGAGCGCCGCGTGCGCGACGTGCTGGTCGCCGGCGAACCGCTGGATCCGAACGGGACCTACAAGCTTGCCTCTATTGACTATCAGCTGCTGAACCACGGCGACGGCTACACCATGTATGACGGCGCCACCGTGCTGCAGGAGTCTGTCAAGCTGGACAACCAGGTGTTGATCGACTACATCACGGAGGCCCTGGGCGGCAGCATCGGCGCAGGCTATGAAGAGCCTTACGGTCAGGGCCGCATCGTCGCGGTGGGCGCCGAGGGCTGATTACAGTCCCCGACACCGCAGGAGCTCCGAAACTACTTCACCCCCGGTTTCCACCGGGGGTGATTATCTCAGCGCCGTCACAGGAAAAGGCACGTCCCGCTTTGGGACGTGCCTTTTGATTACTTGCTTTGCGTTTCAGCCTTAGGGCTTACTTGCGCTCCTGGTTGAAGGTCTTCTTGGCCTCTTCCCAGCCGGCCAGCAGGCTCTTGAAGCCGATCTGCGCGAACTCCTTGAGCTCGGCGCTGGCGTCAGCGGCGACGGAAGTGAGCTTGTCGGTGGCGTCCTTCAGAGCGGCCTTCGCAGCCTCGACCTTGGCCTCGACCTCAGCCTCGGCGGCCTTGGCCTGCTCCTCTTCGTCCTTCAGGTCCTTGATCGCAGCCTG
>CACYOR010000143.1 GCA_902775985.1 Oscillospiraceae bacterium | reverse complement strand
CCGCCAACTCCGCCGCCATCGACGGCGCGTCCGGCGCGTCCATGACCAGCGAAGGCTTCCGCCAGGCGGTCGCCATGGCGCTGGAACTGGCCAAGTAATATCCTCAGCAAAGATACAAAAAAGATCCGTTTCCACTCGGAAACGGATCTTTTTTGCGGTATTCTGTGTTTATTCGTCCAAATCCAGGCTCAGGTTCTGGCCGATCACGGCGTTGGAGACGTGCAGCACGCGGTCCTTGATCTCCTGGGTGCGGCCCTGGTTCCAGTACTGGGTGCCGATGTAGCCGCAGGTGCGGCGGGCGACGTTCATCTTGTTCTGGTCCCGGTTGCCGCAGCGGGGGCAGGTCCAAAGGAGCTTGCCGTCCTCCTCCTGGATCTCGATCTCCCCATCCCAGCCGCAGACCTGGCAGTAGTCGCTCTTGGTGTTGAGCTCGGCATAGAGGATGTTGTCGTAGATGAACTTCATCACGGCCATCACCGCGTCCAGGTTGTCGTTCATGTTGGGCACCTCGACGTAGCTGATGGCGCCGCCGGGGGACAGGGCCTGGAACTTGGCCTCGATGCGGATCTTGTCGAAGGCGTTGATGGGCTCGGTCACATGGATGTGGTAGGAATTGGTGATGTAGCCCTTGTCGGTGATGCCGGGGATCACGCCGAAGCGCTTCTGCAGGCACTTGGCGAATTTGTAGGTGGTGCTCTCCAGGGGCGTACCGTAGAGGGAGTAGTCGATGTCCTCGGCGGCCTTCCACTTGGCGGTGTACTCGTTGAGCTTGCGCATGATCTCCAGGCCCAGCGCCTCGCCCTCCGGCTCGGTGAGTTTCTTGCCGTTGAGGGCCAGGACGCACTCCCAGAGGCCGGCATAGCCCAGGCTCAGGGTGCTGTAGCCGCCGTAGAGCAGGCGGTCGATGGTCTCGCCCTTTTTCAGGCGGGCCAGGGCGCCGTACTGCCAGAGGATGGGCGCCACGTCGGACAGCGTGCCCAGCAGCCGGTCATGGCGGCAGCGCATCGCCCGGTGGCAGAGCTCCATCCGCTCATCGAAGATCTTCCAGAATTCGTCCATGTCGCCGTGGGCGCTCAGGCCGATGTCCACCAGGTTCACCGTGACCACGCCCTGGTTGAAGCGGCCGTAGTATTTGTGCTTGCCCGGCTCGTAATTGCCGGCGTTGGCGATGTTGCCCACGCCCTTGTCGGTAAAGCGGTCCGGGGTCAGAAAGCTGCGGCAGCCCATGCAGGTGTACACGTCCCCGCCCTTGAGCTCTTTCATCACCTTTTCGGAGATGTAATCGGGCACCATGCGCTTGGCCGTGCACTTGGCCGCAAGTTTGGTCAGGTAGTAGTACGGGGAATCCTCGTGGATGTTGTCCTCCTCCAGCACGTAGATCAGCTTGGGGAAGGCGGGGGTGACCCAGATGCCCTGCTCGTTCTTCACGCCCTCGTAGCGCTGGTTGAGCACTTCCTCGATGATGATGGCCAGGTCCTTCTTCTCCTGCTCGTTTTTGGCCTCGCCCAGGTACATGAACACCGTGACAAAAGGCGCCTGGCCGTTGGTGGTCATCAGAGTCACGACCTGGTACTGGATGGTCTGGACGCCGCGCTTGATCTCCGCGCGCAGCTGGTGCTCGGTCAGCTTGTCCAGCAGCGTCTCGTTGATCTCCACGCCGGCCTCACGAAGCTCTTCCTCGGTCTCCCGGCGGATGCGCTCCCGGCTGACCTGCACAAAGGGGGCCAGATGGGCCAGGGAGATGGACTGCCCGCCGTACTGGTTGGAGGCCACCTGGGCGATGATCTGGGTGGCGATGTTGCAGGCGGTTGAAAAGCTGTGCGGCTTCTCGATCAGGGTGCCGGTGATGACGGTGCCGTTTTGCAGCATATCTTCCAGATTCACCAGGTCGCAGTTGTGCATATGCTGGGCATAGTAGTCGCTGTCATGGAAGTGGATGATACCCTCGTTGTGGGCCTCCACGATGTCCTGGGGCAGCAGCATGCGCATGGTCAGATCCTTGGATACCTCGCCGGCCATGTAGTCGCGCTGGGTGGAGTTTATAACCGGGTTCTTGTTGGCGTTCTCCTGCTTGGCCTCCTCGTTGGCGCACTCGATCAGGCTGAGGATCTTGTCGTCGGTGGTGTTGGACTGGCGCACCAGGGCGCGGGTGTAGCGATAGGTGATGTAGCGCTTGGCGACCTCAAAAGCGCCGTGGGACATGATCTGCTTTTCCACCATGTCCTGCACTTCCTCCACGCTGGGGGCGCGGCCAAGCAGCTCGCAGGTAGCGGAGACGCACTCGGTCATCTCCTGGATGTCCGCGTCGCTGAGACGCTCGGAGCTGGCGGAAGCCTGGCTGGCCTTGCCGATGGCGACGGCGATCTTACGGCTGTCAAATTCGGTCTCGCTGCCGTTTCTCTTAATAATCTTCACGTGTGTTCCCTCCTGTTGGGAAATACAAATCCTTGTGGTATCCTGTGGAGCAATCGGCACTCAACACAAGATTTAGTGTTTGTCAGCCCGACTAACTTAGCACATCTGGTAGGGAAAGTCAAAGAATTCTTTTTGTCGACTTTCGTCACAGTTTGTCTTTTTTGCAAGCGTAGACGAGACTATGAGGCAAAATCGTTCCCGCTTTCGGCGCCTTTTGGCGGGAAGCGGAACTTTTCCCGGAGGCAGCTTTCGGCTCTGGGCAAAGTGACGATTTTTGAGGCTGTCAGAGGGCAAAAAATCGTCAAGCATCGGAGACAAAAATTGTCTCCGATGCTTGACAGATTCTGGCTTTGATTCGCTTTTCGTATCAGGCGGGCAGATAGCTCAGCGGATCCACCGCCGCGCCGTTCACGGTCAGGGCGAAGTGCAGGTGGCCCTCCTGGCCCACCTCGCAGAGAGCGCTGCTGCCCACGGCGCCGATCACGCTGCCCGGCTCCACCCAGTCGCCCACGGCCACGGCCGGTTCCTCGGCCAGATTGGCGTAGACGCTGGCCATGCCGTCGCCGTGATCCACGGTGACCACGGTGCCGTAAAGATCATCCTGGGCGATCTGAACGACGGAACCGGCATGGGCCGCGTTCACCGGGCTGCCCAGAGGCGCGGCGATGTCGATGCCGGCGTGGGTGCGCCAGTCCTGCATGGTCACGTCATAGTGGAGAACCTCCAGGTCGTGCCGGCGCTCCACAGTGCCGCTCACCGGCCAGAGATAGAGGGGCGAGGACACGGGTACGGTCTCGCTCCAGACGGCCTCGGTCTCCGGCGCTTCCGCTTCCGGCTCCGTCTCCTGGGCGGTCTCCTCGGGCAGCGTTACCTGCACGGGGAGCGTCTCCTCCGCCACCGGCGGGACGATGATGGTCTCGACGCGCTCGCTGGGCACGTCCTGCTTCATGACGCTGATCTCTTCTTTCATAGCCCGATCTCCCGCCGCCATCATCCAGGCGGACGCGCCGATCACCGCGGCGCACAGGAAAAGGACTATGTAGAAGCCCTTTCCGTTGAAAAATTCCTCCAGCTTGCCGCCGGAGCTCCTGCTGTTCATGGGTTATCCTCCTATTGCATACAAATTCAGGTTTGCAATCCTATTCTTTCCGGGCGCGGATGGAAATATACATCAGCGCTTGTAAAAAAAGGGAGGAGATGATAGACTGAAGTTAATCTGAATCGGGAGGCAAAGCCCATGAACGTAGAAAAAGCCATCAAGAATTTCCAGCTCCGCGGCTATACGGTGCAGCATTTCGCCACCGGGGCGGAGGCGGCCGCCTATCTGAACGCGCAGATCGATAACACCACCGTCGGCATCGGCGGCAGCATGACGGCCCAGGAGCTGGGGCTGTACGAGACGCTCAGCGCCCATAACCAGGTGTTCTGGCACTGGAAGGAGCCGGGCTGGGATACCCTGCACCAGGAGATCACGGCCAAGGTCTTCATCACCAGCGCCAACGCCATGACCGAGGGCGGCGAGATCCTGAACATCGACGGCCGGGGCAACCGCCTGGCCGGGCAGATCTTCGGGCAGAAGAAGGTCTATATCGTCGCCGGCACCAACAAGCTCTGTCCGGACTTTGAATCGGCGCTGTTTCGCGCCCGCAACACCGCCGCCGTCACCAACTGCAAGCGCTTCCCCAACAAGCCGCCCTGCCAGATCGACGACAAGTGCCACGACTGTCGCTCGCCGGAGCGGATCTGCCGGGCACTGGTGGTGCAGTGGATGCCCATGATGGACATGGAGAGCGAGATCGTCCTCATCGACGAAGACTTGGGATATTAAGGAGGAAAACGATGGTACGCAGGAGTTCGGAACGGAAGATCGAGACCAAGAAGATGTTCGACGGCGAGGGCGAGGTCGTCCTCCAGCACATCCTCAACGGGGCCGAGGAGATGTACGGCAAAGGCCGCGTCTTTGCCCACACGGTGCTGGCGCCGGGCTGTGAGATCGGCTGGCACATCCACCACGGGGACGGCGAGACCTATTACATCCTCAAGGGCACGGGCCTGTATAACAATAACGGCGAGGAGGTCACGGTCGGCCCCGGGGACATCACCTTTGTGGACGACGGCGAGGGCCACAGCCTCAAAAATATCGGCGAGGACAAGCTGGAGACCATCGCCCTGATCCTGTATAAATAAAACAGCCCCGGCCGAAGCCAGGGCCTAAACCGGCATAAAAAAGCACTCAACTTCTGTTGAGTGCTTTTTTGCTGTTAACAAGCCACTCGCTATGCGAGTGGTACAAAGAGCTTAAAGCTATACGTAGATATACAAAGAAAGCCTCCTGAGATAAGATAGGAGAG
>CACYOR010000142.1 GCA_902775985.1 Oscillospiraceae bacterium | reverse complement strand
GTCAACAGAATTTGCCATCTGTAAAACACGGCGAGGGGAGGCGGGCGCAGAAAATGGCAAGCCGGACAACGAAAGATATCACGGGCTGCCGGTCGGGCCGGTTGGTGGCGATCGAGCCCACGGAGGAGAAACGAAACGGCGCGACGCTGTGGCGCTGCCGCTGCGACTGCGGGAAGGAGATCCTGCTGGAGGCCTACCAGATTACCGGGGAAAAGGTGAAGAGCTGCGGCTGCCTGCGCAGCGAGAAACGGATCAAGGATCTGACGGGGCAGCGCTTTGGAAAGCTGACGGCGCTGGAACGGCTGGACGAGAAATCCAACCGGTGCTATCTGTGGCGTTGTGTCTGCGACTGCGGCAAGGAGGTCACGGTCCGGGCCAATGCGCTGACCTCGGGAAATACGAAGAGCTGCGGCTGTGCCAAGCGGGAGGCGCTGAAGGAGCGCGCCAAGGACATCAGCGGAAAACGCTTTGGTTCGCTGACGGCGATCTGCCCCACGGAAAAGCGGCGGCATGCCAGCGTGGTCTGGGAATGTCAATGCGACTGCGGAAGAACGGCGGAATACAGCCAGGCCGAATTGGAGTACGCGCACATTTTAAGCTGCGGCTGCGGGCAGCACCCGTCCGTACCGCTGAATCTCCGTTATATCGAGGGCACCTGCATCGAGATGCTGGAGAACAAACGGCCGCGAAGGGACAACACGACCGGCCACACCGGCGTGGTGAGTACGCAGAAAGGCTGGGTAGCGAAGATCGGCTTCAAGGGCAAGTGCTATTACCTGGGGACCTACCGGGATTTCACCCTGGCGGTAAAGGCCCGGGAGCGGGCTGAGGAAGAGCTGCACGGGAGCTTTCTGGACTGGTATTACAAGACCTACGCGGAACAGCAAAAGGGGAACGTGCCCGAAGCGGCACGCGCGGCAGTCGGATAAAAGGAAGCAATGGAAGCGGAGAAAATCTATTACAGCGAGGAACGCTGCGTGATGTGCGGGGACTACGTACCGGAAGGGCGTATGGTCTGCCTGTGCTGCGAGAGAAAGGTCATGGAGGCGGAGCCAAGGCTGGCCCCGGCGAAGCAAGAGATAGAACGCAAGGGCGGCTTTTTCCAAAAGCTGCTGCGCTTTTGAGAGACAGAGAACGATGAGAGAGATCATAACGCTCAAGCGGGAGACGGTGGACGCGTTTCTGCGCAAGCGGGAACAGGACGACATATCCGAGCAGCAGAAGAGGATCATCCAGCGGCATGTGGAGCGGTTTTATGACTGGCTCCCCATGGACAAGGAGCTGAATCCGGAGCTGCTCTCCCAATGGGAAAAAGAGCTGCAAGAACGCCTGACGGCGTCGAGCGCGGCGCAGTACATCACCCATGTGAATCAGCTCTTGCGCTATGCCGGGCACGGAGAGCTCTGCCCCCTGCACTATCGCACAAGCCGGCTGACAGGTAAACGCTTCGGGCGCTTGGTGGCGCTGGAGCCGATCGCCGAGAAGCGCGGCAGGAGCCGGAGCATTGTCTGGCGCTGCCGCTGCGACTGCGGGCGGACGACGGAGGCGACGGCGAACGCTCTGCAGGCGGGGCTGCGGGTAAGCTGCGGCTGCCAGAGGACGGAGAAGCTGCAAAACTATAATATATATGTGGACGACACAAATCTGCGGCAGGTGTTTTCGGACACGATCTATAAGAACAACACAAGCGGAAGCCGCGGGGTGTATCGGAGCCGCGGGCTGTGGGCCGCGAACATTACATACAAGCGCAAGAAATACTTTCTCGGCCGCTACGCGCGGCAGGAGGATGCGATCCACGCACGGCAGCAGGCAGAGGCCTGGATCCGGGACGATGCGGCGGAGCTGCTGGAGCGTCTGACGGCGCAGGCCGTACAGGCGGCGATTTAATTTAAAACATGACAGGGCCGAAAGGCAAGCGGCGAGACCGCGGCGCACCGGGCGTCACAGACCGGAGCGTCATAGGCGGAGGGAACCGTCCTAGGAACGCAAAGCATCTCAGTGATGCGTGAAGGAGCCGAAGGTCCGCACAGGACAAAACACAGGAAGAGCACGGGTAAGAGATCCTTACCGACAGAAACCACGGGGCTCACGCAGAATGGGCCCCACATAGGAGGAAACACCATGAGGGAAAAAGGAAAACGACTGGCCTCGCTGCTGCTGGCGCTGGTGATGCTGCTGAGCCTGGTCTCGGCCTCGGCCTTCGCCACCGGCGAGGCCGAACCGACGCCGACGCCGGAGCCGACCGTGGGACCCACGCCGGAGCCGACGCCGACCGTGGAGCCGACGGCGGAACCCACGCCGACTGTGGAACCGACCGCGGAGCCCACGCCGACCGTGTCCTATCCCGCCTTCCGGGCGGAGTCGATCGACACGGGGCTGGTGCGCATTACGGTGGACGTGCCGGAGGGGGCCTTCCCGGAGAACACCGGCGTGCGACGCACCATCCTGGATGGGGAGAGCCTGCGCGGCACGCTGGAGGCCGCGGCGGGCATTTCCGGCGGGGCGATCAGCGCGGTGGATATCTCTTTCTATAACTATGAACTGCGGCAGGAGCTGGAGCCGCTGGTCCCGGTCACCGTGACGGTGAGCGCCTACGGGCTGGAGAGCAGCGGCGGCTACCGCGTGGTGCACATCGGGGACGACGGAAGCGCCCAGCTTGTCGCCCGGAGTGAAAGCCCGGATTTTAGCTTCCAGGCGGACGTCTTCAGCGTGTACGGCATCATGGGGGAGAACTACACGGACGACGACGTGACGCACTATGTCCGCCATACCTATGAGTTCTACGCGCGCAACGCGCAGGACCAGTGGGAAGTGATCGACACCCAGACTGTCCGGGACGGGGAGACGCTGGAAGAACCCATACGCCCCGGGGAGGATTCGATGCACAGCTTTGAAGGCTGGTTTATGCAGGATGAGAACGGCGCGCTGACGATCCCGGTGAGCTTCGGCCCGGTCACGATCGATCCGGCCACCCGGGAAGCCGGGGGCGCGGCGGATCAGACCTATAAGGTCTACGCCAAGCAAGAGCGGCTGTACAAGATCAGCTACTACACGGGAGCGGATATCCAGAGCGCCTCGGTCTATGAGATCGTGCTGAAGGCGGACGGGGAGAGCTGCACGCTTCTGACAGAGGCGGAGATCGATTACGAACGCCTGCAGGTCGAGGACGGCAAAGTGTTTGTTGGATGGATCGACGCGAAGCATCCCGAAAACGGAACTGTGACAGAGCTCACGATCGCCGGGGAGGACATTGATCTGTACCCGAAGAAGGTCGAGGGGCACCGGGTAAACTTCATCACGAACACCGCGACCTATCTCAGCATGGATGAGCGGGAACTGCTCAAAGACCGCGCGCTTCCGGACATGTATGTCCCGGTGCAGCGGGTGGTTCACGGCGAAAAGGCCCTGTGCCCCACGGAACTGACGGAGGGGCAGGTCTATCAGAGCTATAAGTTTCTGGGCTGGTACTGGTATACAGACTATGTCGTGGACACGAGCGGAGGGCTGAGCATCAGCGGAAGCGAGAAGTTTGCTTTTGACGCGGAGGAGATCACGGCGGACGTCACCCTCTATGCCGGCTGGGAGCTGCAAAGCGTCGTGGCGAGCGTTATATACTACCGCAACGATGCAACATTCGGGGTGGATGAGAGCTTCTCCCCCTGGGTCACGTACGAAAAAGACGGCGGCTTTTCCTTCCTGCCGGGAGTCCCCGTTTCCCAATATGCGGATGAGATCCTGGGCTGGTACAACGCCCAGAAGACCCTGACAGGGAAAGGCGTCCAGGATCGGGACGGCCAGGGGATGCTGAACAGCACCAGACACTATCATCTGAGCGGGACAAGTGCGGTTGGCGACGACAACGGCCATGCCGCGATCGAATTCTGGCAGAACGGGCAGCTCATCGCGAGCTATGACGCCGCGACAGGGACGTGGAGCGACCCGGAGGCCAAGATCGTTCCCTCCGACGAGGTGGCGTTCCGCGTCTATCTGTGCCGCAACACCTATACGCTGCATGTGCGCTATGAAAGGCCGTATGCCGTAGCGACAGAGGGCGATGCGTTTGGCACCGCTTATGGCAGCCAGGTCTCCGCGGGGTATGAACAGTATGTTCCGGATTCGGCGCGTGACCTCAGTGGTTTGGACATTACTGTCCGTCAGCGCCAGAATCTGTACAGCACCGTTTATCCGACGCTGCAGGCGGTGGGCCTGCAGGACAGAAGCGTATCGTTCAGACGACATTACGGCGCTGTAAACGCGGACGGATATCCTGGACAGCAGACCTTTGACGGCAACCTGACTTACAATTTACGCGTGGGTCAGGAGATCGAGGACGGCGATGAAATCTGGCTGCTTGTGAGGTGCGAGCCTTCGATCTATCCTCATACCTTCCTCTTCCGGTACTACAATCCGGACGGCACGTACAGGGAGGAATCCGAGACGATCCTGTATACGGACATCCCTCACACCCACAACTTTGCGAAGGGAACCACAGTAAACGGCTACACCCTGACAAGCATCACCCACAGCGACACCGGTGAAGAGGTTGCGCAAACCAGCTATAACAATCAAGAAGCCTATACGTTCCGGTATGACGACAACGGGAACGCGATACCGATGGTCCTGCACTATTATCCGGTGGAGTACCACGTGACCTTTGACCCGCAGGACGGCAGCGGCGACATCATCACCGCGACAAACGTAAACCGGGATGACCGCACTGCCTTTTACGACGGGGACGACATCTCCTTTACGGTGGAACAGGTCGCCGGGACGTATGTGGCCGGGGAGACCGTGGAGACGATCGGAGGGCTGAGCAAGCGCTTCGAGGGCTGGTATGAAAACAAGGACGGCACGGGAGAGGCCTTCGACTTTGAAGGCGCCGTGATCCGGGGAAAAGACAGCCGGTTCTACGCCAAGTGGCTGACGCTGGATGTGACGGTCGTGTTCCATCCGAAAAACGGAGCGGCGGACACGGAGCAGAAGGTCCTGCGGGATTACGAGGCGGCGCGGATCGCCAATCCGGTGAAGGATGGGTATGTCTTCGGCGGCTGGTACACGGACGAGGCGGGGACACAACCCTTCGATTTCGACACGCCCATCGACATGGCGCTCATCGAATCCCTTGCGGACGAAGAGGGGAAGATCCACCTCTACGCCCGGTGGCATTCGACCCAACCCTATACCATCGTCTATGACGCCAACGGCGGCAGCCTGACGGCGGAGCTGGCAGCGCTGCTGGACGGGAATCAGGACCCGACGCTGTACCGCAGCGGCAGCAAGGCCGTCGTAAAGGGCACGGCAAAGCTGTCCGGCTCGGTCTTCACCGGGTGGAAGATCGGCGGGACGGGCGCGCTGCTGATGAACGGGGCCTTCCCCGTGAGCGCGGAGAACGACGCCGCCGACGGGCAGGAGGACCAGGTGATCACGCTGGTGGCGCAGTACGAAAGGGCGGAGCGCAGCACAAAACTCACCTACCACGCCAACTATCCCGCCGGACCGGCGGAACGCTCGTTCACGATCGAGAATCTGGTAGTGAACGGGAGCATCGTGATCAGCCAGGACGCGGAGAGCCTGCACTTTGTGCCGGAGGGGAACTACCGCTTCGTCGCCTGGACGAACCGGGCGGGGGAGACGATCTATTCCGGCTCCGCGGAGTATGAGTATTTCTACAAGGGCGAGCGGGTCGCCGTCGGAGCGGAGGAGAACCACCTCTACGCCGTGTGGGAGAAAATCGAGGTGATCCCGACGCCGGAGCCGACGCCGGAGGTCACACCGGAACCGACACCCGCACCGACGCCGAGCCCGACGCCGGAGACCTCGCCCAAGACGGGGGATCTGAACCACGGCGGCGCGCGGCTGAGCGTGCTGCTGGCGGCGGCGCTGTGCGGCCTGGGACTTGCGATGAGCCTCGGCAGGGGCAAGCGCACCTACGAGGGCAAGCACAGCCGCTGAGGAGCGGCATAGCCGAACGGACAGAGAAGGCAAGCGACACGGAGGGGAAAAAGCCGCCGTGTCCTTGCCATGAGTTACAGAAAAAGTAAATTGCCGCGGGAAGCGGTTTTGATACAGGAGGAAACACCATGAGGGGAAAAGGAAAACGACTGGCCTCGCTGCTGCTGGCGCTGGTGATGCTGCTGAGCCTGGTCTCGGCCTCGGCCTCGCCCAAGACCGGCGACGACGCGCGCGTTCTGCCCTATGCCCTGGCCATGGGCCTCAGCGGCCTGTTCCTGTTGATCCCCGTGATCCGGAGCGCGAGACGGAACAAGGGCCGGGAAAAGGCGTAATACTATTATCTGATTAAAAACTTTAATCAGATAAGCCGCAGTTCCCGCGGCATTTTCAGCGCGAAGGCGCTGAAAATCCGTCTCATGCAGAACCTCTACGCGCCTTGCGGCGCTATAAAAACCTTTAAGGAATTAAAGGTTTTTATGAGGTTCTAGTATAAATGCCCCGGCTGAGACAAAGGCAAAAATCCCCACACTGCCTGCAAAAATGGCGGCGTGGGGATTTTTCGGTTCTATGCTGATCATGGGATATATGCGTTTCCGTATTAGTGCGATGTGGTAAGTATCGCACGGTGGCAGAGGCTTATTGTTCTGCGTTATCTCTCTCCATGGTCTCCTGAATGGCGCGGGTGACAAAGACATTGACCGACTCATTTTGCTTCGCGGCATGCCGCTGAATAATATCACGCATCCCTTTTTTTAAGCGCAAATGCAGGGAGTCCACTTTCTCCTGGTTCCATTTCTTGCTGGCCTGTTTTTGAGCTTCCGATGCCGGCATAGTTATCCCTCCCCAATTCTCGAATCCCGCAATGAGCATAACACAGAAGCCAATCATAAATCTATACAGCAACTTCACTATATATGGCTGCATATATTTGTCAATTCTGCTGATTGATATATGCAGCCATATATGATATACTGCATTCAAGAAAACAAAATACGGCGGTGTACAGGGGTTGCCGCCCCCGTACACCTGCGCAGGCGTCCTAGCCGCCCACACAACGGGATTACCCCGCACCGCAGGGATAGTATACTCTCTTTTCTCTTTTCACGCAAGTGCGAAGAAAAGAGGACACTTCCTGCTGCACAGGATTCTCGGTCAGAATTGACACTGTGTTGGCTCCATGCCTGCACAGTGTTTTTGCTTTCCATATCAAAACGTATGGAGGAACAGCTATGAACAACCTGGCAGAGAAAGACTATCTCACGGTATCGGACATCAAGAACTGGCTGAACATCAGTCAGGGCGCGGCCTATGGGCTGACGCACCGGCGCGACTTCCCGGTCTGCCATTTCGGCGGGGCGATCCGCATTCCGCGTGAGCCCTTCCTTGACTGGGTAGCCCAGAACACGCACAACCCCAACAACTACGGCGTCAACATCGCGTAAGGGGGTGCGGAGATGGCAAAACGATCCAATGGTGAGGGCTCGTACAAAAAGCTTCCCAGCGGGAAATGGTCGGCGCAGCTCATGGTGGGCTATACCGACGAAGGGAAGCGCAGGATCAAGACCTTCACCGCGCCGACAAAAAGCGAGGTTAAGCGGAAAATCGAGCAGTATTTTGAAGATCTCGCCGTGGAGAAGGAGCAGGCCAAGACGCTTTCCTTCTCCGAGTGGGCAGATATCTGGTACGCAGACCACAAGAGTGAGGTGGAGGAATCCACCTACTGGAGCTACAGCTTCACGCTGAAAACGCTGAAGGACTACTTCGGGGATCGTCCGGTCTCGGAGATCAAGCAGCTGGACATCAACCGTTTTCTTGACGTGCTGGTGGAGCGGAAGCGCTCCAAATCCACAATTGCAAAGTGCAAGTCGATGCTGTTCCAGATCTTCGCCTCGGCCGCGGACAATGATCTGGTTACCAAGAATCCAGTCGTCCGCGCAAAGAAGGTAAAAAAGGCAGCGAAGGAGGGGCAGAAAATGAATAAAAGAAGTGCCTTTTCACAGGAAGAAGTCGAGATCATGAAGCGGGACCTTCCCAACAATCTGCTTGGAAACAGCATTCTCACCCTGATCGGAACCGGGATGCGCGTGCAGGAGCTTCTGGCCTTAACGAAGGACGATATCGCTCCTGACGGTTCGTTTATCCGTGTCGACAAGGCTGTAAAAATGGCTTACCGCATGCCGAGCCTCGGCGCCCCCAAGAGCGAGAAGAGCAACCGCGGTATCCCTGTTGCAAAGGAATACCGCCCCTATGCGCTTTATCTCCGCGAGCATGGCGGGTCAAAGTATATCTGGACCTCTTCACG
>CACYOR010000141.1 GCA_902775985.1 Oscillospiraceae bacterium | reverse complement strand
TGCACCGGCGGGCACCACCGCAGCGTGGCCATCGCGGCGGAACTGAACAAGTACCTCAACGTCAAGGGGATCGGAGCGGTCAGCGTGCACCGGGATATGGAGCGCTGAGATGTCCTTTTCCTCTCAAGCGAAAGCGGAGCTGTGCCAGCTCCGCGCGGATAAGAAGAGCATTGCCCTGGCCGAGTGCTACGGGGCGCTGCTCTATTGCCATACCTTTTCGGCCCGGGAGATCCGGCTCATCACCGGCAGCCGGGATTTCGCCCAGCGCCTGCCGAAGCTCTTCAAGCGGGCCTTCGGCTTTGAGTTTGACAGCTGCAGCGCCCCGGAGAAGGGCGGTAAGCAGCGCTTTTTGATCCAGGAGCGGGACAAGCTCGCGGAGGTCTTCGACGCCTTCGGGGCCGAGCGGGACGGGACGCTCTCCCACCATGTAAACTTCGGCATCCTGGAGGACGAGGGGGCCATGGAGGCCTTTGTGCGCGGCGCCTTTCTGGCCGGCGGCAGCGTCACCGACCCGGAAAAGCGCTTCCATCTGGAGCTGGCCACGGCCCACCAGAGCGTGAGCCGGGAGATGTACAGCGTGCTTCTGGATCTGGGCTTCTCCCCCAAGGAGGCCAGCCGCAGCGGCAACGCCCTGCTGTATTTCAAAAAGGCCGACGCCATTGCGGATTTCTTCACCACCCTGGGCGCCCCGGTGACGGCCATGGCCGTCATGACCGCCAAGGTGGACAAGGAGATGCGCAACACCGTCACCCGGCAGATCAACTGCGACTCCGCCAACGCCGACAAGACCGTGGCCGCCGCCCAGGAGCAGCTGGACGCGATCCGACGCTATGTCCGCGCCTACGGCTTGGACGCCATGCCCGAGCCCCTGCACGACACGGCGCTGCTGCGCATCGCCAATCCCGCGGCGAGCCTGGCGGATCTGGCGCTGCTGTCCGATCCGCCGGTCACCAAGAGCTGCCTGAGCCACCGGCTCAAAAAGATCATGGAGATCGCCCCAAAGGAGTAAATTTCACCTGCAAACCTGTTTGCAGGTGAAGACTCGCGCTTATCGCGCGCAGCATACGGGAAATGCTGCGCTTGGTCGGCGCGAGGGTTCGCCTTGCTCACCGAAAGGTGTTTTTAAGGCGGCAAAGCTGCCTTAAAAACATATTGAAATTCCTTTGCGTTTCTCATGGATTTGCTGATACACGAAAGGAAGCCTGCTTATGGCCTTTGTTCATCTACATGTGCATACCGAGTACTCCCTGCTGGACGGGGCCTGCCGCATCGATACGATCGCCAAGCGCGCCAAGGAGCTGGGGCAGACCGCCCTCGCCGTCACGGACCACGGCGTCATGTACGGGGCGGTGGCCTTTTACAAGGCCTGCCTCGCCGAGGGCATCCAGCCCATCATCGGCTGCGAGGTCTATGTGGCGCCCGGGAGCCGCTTTGACCGCCTGCCCGGCCCGGAGAACCGCTACTCCCATCTGATCCTTCTCTGCCGGAACGAGACCGGCTACCGAAACCTCTGCTATCTGGTCTCGGCCGGCTTCACCGAGGGCTATTATGTCCGCCCCCGCATCGACTGGGCCCTGCTGCACGAGCACGCCGAGGGCCTCATTTGCCTCTCCGGCTGCCTGGCCGGGGAGATCCCCCAGGCCCTGGTCCGGGGCGATTACGAGGCGGCGAAGGCCCGGGCCCTGGATCTGCAGGCGCTGTTCGGGCCGGAGAATTTCTATCTGGAGATCCAGAACCACGGCATCCCCGAGGAGGCCGAGGCCGCCCGGGGCCTGGTCCGTCTGAGTAAGGAGACGGGTATCCCCCTGGCCCTGACCAACGACGCCCATTATATCGCAAAAGAGGACGCCGCCGCTCAGGACGTGCTGATGTGCATCCAGACGGGCAAGACCGTGGATGAGAAAAACCGCATGCGCTTTGAGACCCAGGAGTTCTATCTCAAGGATGAGCAGCAGATGCGCGCTCTCTTTCCGGACTATCCCGAGGCGGCGGACAACACGGTGAAGATCGCCGAGCGCTGCCATTACGATTTCGAGTTCGGCCACTATCATCTGCCCCGCTTCAAGCTCCCCGCAGGGGAGACGGACAGCGACGCCTATCTCCGCAAGCTCTGCGAGCAGGGCTTCCGGGAGCGCTTTCCCGATAGCCCCGAGGTGCACAAGCAGCTGAAATACGAGCTGGGCGTCATCGAGAAAATGGGCTTTGTGGACTACTTTCTCATCGTGCAGGATTTCATCAACTACGCCAAGCGCAACGGCATCCCCGTCGGCCCCGGCCGCGGCAGCGCCGCGGGCAGCGTGGTGGCCTACTGCCTGCATATCACCGACGTCAATCCCATCCAGTACAGCCTCTTCTTCGAGCGTTTCTTGAACCCCGAGCGCGTCTCCATGCCGGATATCGACGTGGACTTCTGCGTCAACCGCCGGGGCGAGGTCATCGACTACGTCAACCGCCTCTACGGCTCGGACCACGTGGCCCAGATCGTCACCTTCGGCACCATGGCGGCCCGGGCGGCGGTGCGGGACGTGGGCCGCGTGCTGGACATGAGCTATGCCGAAACCGACGCCGTGGCCAAGCAGGTGCCCAGCGGCCCGGGCGCGCTGAACATGACCCTGGATGAGGCGCTGCAGCTCTCCAAGCCCCTCAAGGAGATGTACGAGCAGAAGGAGGACGTGCACCGCCTGATCGACACGGCCAAGGCCCTGGAGGGCATGCCGCGCCACGCCTCTACCCACGCCGCCGGTGTGGTCATCACCGAGCGGCCGGTCTATGAATACGTGCCTCTGGCGAAGAACGACGAGAGCGTCGTGTGCCAGTACACGATGACGACGCTGGAGGAGCTGGGGCTTCTCAAGATGGACTTTCTGGGCCTGCGAAACCTCACGGTTCTTGAGGACGCGGCCAAGCTGGTGCGCCGCCGGGAGCCCGGCTTCAAGGTGGAGAATGTGCCGGTGGACGATCCGGCGGTCTTTGAGATGCTCTCCGCCGGCAAGACCGTGGGCGTGTTCCAGCTGGAAAGCGCCGGCATCACCGCCGTGTGCACCCAGCTGCATCCGAAGAACATCGAGGATATCACCGCCGTGATCGCCCTCTACCGCCCCGGTCCCATGGACTCCATCCCCCGCTTCATCGACTGCTCCACCCACCCGGAGCACATCCAGTACAAGCACGAGCTGCTGCGCCCGATCCTGGACGTGACCTACGGCTGCATCGTCTACCAGGAGCAGGTCATCGAGATCTTCCGCT
This sequence comes from Oscillospiraceae bacterium, assembly GCA_902775985.1. Lineage (GTDB taxonomy): Bacteria > Bacillota > Clostridia > Oscillospirales > Oscillospiraceae > Limivicinus. The sequence continues at coordinate 1,581 of CACYOR010000141.1, read as the reverse complement.
CCCTGGCGGGCTTCTCTCTGGGCCAGGCGGACAACATCCGCCGGGCCATGTCCAAGAAAAAGCACAAAGTTATCGACGCCGAGCGCCTGGCCTTTGTCCACGGCGACCCCAAGCGCGGCATCGTCGGCGCCATTGCCAACGGCGTGCCGGAGAACGTGGCCAACAGCATCTATGATGAGATCCTGGACTTTGCCAGCTATGCCTTCAACAAGGCCCACGCGGTGAGCTATGCCTTCGTCACCTACCGCACGGCCTATATGAAGCGGCACTATCCGCGGGAGTATATGGCGGCGCTGCTGACCTCCATTCTGGACAGCAGCACCAAGGTGGCCGAATATATCGCCGAGTGCCGGGAGATGGGCATCCGCCTCCTGCCGCCGGACGTGAACGAATCGGACGCGGACTTCACCGTGGCCGGCGAGAACATCCGCTTCGGTCTGGTGGCCATCAAGGGCATCGGCTGGGGCGCCATCGAGCAGCTGGTGCAGGAGCGGGCGGCCAACGGCCCCTTCCAGAGCTTTGAGGACTTCTGCAAGCGCATGTCCGGCAAGGATCTCAACCGCCGCGCGGTGGAAAATCTCATCAAGGCCGGCGCCTTTGACAGCATGGGCCATCCCCGGCGGGCGCTGCTGCTGATCGCCGGGCGGGTCATTGACAGCATCGCCCAGGCCAACCACGACAACATCTCCGGCCAGCTCGACCTCTTCGGCGCCCTGGACGAGAGCGCACCGGAGCCGGTCAGCATCCCGATCCCGCCCATCGAGGAGTTTACCCGCCGGGAGATCATGACCATGGAGAAGGAGACCACGGGCCTCTATCTCTCCGGGCACCCCATGGACGAATATCGGGAGCAGGTCAAGCGCCTGGGCGCGGTGCCGGTGGGCGCGGTGATGAACGACTTTGCCGCCGACGACGGCCCGCGGCAGTTCCACGACAACCAGTACGTGACCCTGGCGGGCGTGGTGGAGTCCTTCAAGACCCGCACCACCAAGAACAACACCCTCATGAACTACATCACCCTGGAGGACGCCACCGGCTCCATGGAGCTGATCGCCTTCCAGCGGGCACTGGACAGCGGCGGCAGCTATGTGCAGAACAACAACGCCATCCTGGTGCGCGGGCGGATCTCCGTCCGGGACGAAAAAGCGCCCCAGCTCATGGTGGACAGCATCCAGCCCCTGGCGGAGCTGGGGGCCCGGGCGAATCCCGAGCCGCCGAAGAAGAAAGAGCCGAAGCTCTGGGTCAAGCTGCCCAGCCGCTTCGACCCGGCCATGAAGCGCATCGAGCTGATGTTAAAGATGTTCCCTGGCCAGCAGCGGATGGTGCTCTGGTGCGAACGGGAGCAGAAGCGCCTCAGCGCCCGCTGCCTGATCCACGAGGGCCTGATCCTGGAGCTGCAGGAGATGCTGGGCGAGGAAAACGTGGTGGTGAAATAAAAAGTCTCCGATCCGTTTTGGATCGGAGACTTTCAGAGTGTCAAAGAATACTCTTCCTTAATTAAAACATGACAGTATCCAAGAGCGCCCTGTGATGCTGCGGATGGTTTCACAGGTCAGGCTTTGGATGGTATCGCAAAGGCGG
>CACYOR010000140.1 GCA_902775985.1 Oscillospiraceae bacterium | reverse complement strand
CCCGCAAGGCGCAGCAGGAGCTCCGAGATCGTGTCTATCGCTTTATGAAAGAGACGGCGGAAGGTCGAGATCAGGTGGAATACATCCGCTATTGCTATAAGCCTTCGGATCAAAGCATAGACAAGAGATCAACTGCGCAAAAAAGTCAGATCGATTAAGCAAATCATTGACCTTGCCATACCTTAGAGATAAGTTACGCAAAAACTTGAAATAAAATCTCCGGCCTTAAGAACTGCAATCTCCTTTTACCGGTACTCACATTTCTGTAAAATAGACATAAGATTTCACATTGACGGTGGTGATCTTATGGACAGAAAGATACCGGACTTTGATTTTGACTTCACACCTATCGGACAGGCGATCAAAGAGGCCCGGATGGCACAAAAGCTCACGAGAGAACAGCTTGCAGAGGAGAGCAACTATTCTGATCGGCATATCACATCCATTGAAAACGAGGGTCAGTTTCCAAGCACAGAGCTGCTGTTCTGGCTTGCTCTAAAGTTCAACATTTCACTGGATCAATACTTGTTCCCTAAATAAGCGATTCAAAAATCGACCTCGCGCAGACAAATCGAAGCACAGTTGGACAAACTGACAGATCAAGAATTATCCATTATCTCCGCTACAGCGGAGGCTATATGTAAGGCAAGAGAGCCAGAGGTGTGAGCCGCTGGCTCTCCCATTTTTAATACGCGGGCAGGCCGAAACCGTAAACAGGCGCGGAGCCGAGATAATAGTGGTTTTCGATACACCGGTCATCGGCGTTGCCCTCGACGGTGTAGATGACGCCGCCCTCTACACGCTCGACAATGCCCACATGATCGGCCAGGCCGTCGCTTTCCCAATCGAGAAAGATAATATCTCCCGCCATGGGCTCGTAGCTCCGATCCTGCCATTGGCCGCGCTCCCGGAACCAATCCACATAGGGGCGCACACCCTCCATGCGGGGCAGCACGCCGGTATCCAGGAAACCGCATTGATCTGCGCACCAAGACACAAATATTGCACACCAGGCCACACGATACGGATACCCATACCATTCACAGTAGATAAGGCCGCCTTCGTTTCCGATCTGCGACTGCGCCACTTCCACAATGGCCTGATTGCCCTCACCGAAGAAAATACGCCCAAGAGGATAGTACCGCAGCACATGGGACACATAGGCTTTATCGCCATAACCGGACCAGCCATACTGCGCTGCCATAATGTTTGAAAACTCGATGGCGTTCATTTCGGAGTAGCCTCCATAGTTTGCCAGCGCCCAGGAGATATAGCCGGGGCCATAGTTGTAACCCTGTAGAGCAAGCGAAACCCGGTCCAGATCAATCGGGCTTTCCGCTCCTGCCATGCGCAGTACATCGGCCAGGGTCTGTACCCCCACGTCAATGGAATACTCCGGGTCTGTGATGGCGTTGGGATAATGGGGATAGCGGGTATTATAGCCGCTCTCGGAGCATTGCATGGGGTCGCCGCCCTGTCCGCCGCTCTCCTGCATCATCACCGCCTTGATCAGCTCCACATATTCCGGGATTCCATGCTGTTGGGCGTAGATTGTGATGATCTGCGTGTAGGCCTCCACCTCGGCGCTTACCGGCGTATAGGAGGAAGTGCTGCTCCGCCTGCCGAAAAGGGCGACAGCCACGCCAAGCAGCACGACAACCAGGATCACAAATACGGCGATCCCGCCGCCTGCTGTCAAGGCCGAAATCATCGCCTTTGTCTCAGCGATTGCCGCCCGCGCTGCCTTGGCAGCCGTCTCCGCCGCGCGTTTGGTCGCCTGTATGGTTTCCCTGGCGGCCTTCTGGCTTGCCTGCACGGTCTTTTGCGCCGTCTGCGCTGGCGTTTTTGCCGCAGAGCGTGTCATCTGAGCATTTTGGCTGCTTACTGTTATCGCCGTCTGTGAACGGTGCTCAATAGTTTTGATGCTTCGAGCTCCGCCATCTGGAGATACCGATGCGTCCTTTGCAGAATACGGGGACAGCTTGATGCTCTTTTTCTCTCGCTCTCTCGTTCGGATCGAAGCCGGGCTATGCTCTCGCGTCTTAATGCGCGTCCCGGACGGTTCCGGTTGGAACATAAGCGCAGTATGCGGTTCGGGCGGCGATGGTCCGGAAGGAAGTTCATACGGTTCCTCAATCGGGAGACTGCCGCTGCGGGCAGCCTCCCTTGTGGTTTCCGTCGTTTTCTTTGCCGCGTCTCGCGCTTGTTCTCGCGGCTGCGCGGCCTTTCGTTCCTCCAGACTGTTCTTTGCGTCAGAGACCGCCGCTTTACCCTTGTACGCGGCCTTCTTGGCCAGCTGGACGCCACCGTAAACGGCAGCCTCTGCACTGCCCGTTATGCGATCCGCAGCGTATTCTTCTGGGCTGTTCTCTCTGGCGCGGGTGCTGCGCTCCGCTTTTTCCTTGGCTTTGACCAGGGTATCCTTCATGCTCTGCGCGGCCATAGCGGATTTGTTTATGGCCTTGATCGTACCCTTCACAGCGTCCCGCGTCTTGATCTCAGGCATTGCCGCTCACCTCATTAGCGGGCGTGATCAGCTTGGCGATCAGGACCATGCGGCCATTGGTGCGGCTGTATTCGCAGGTGGAAAGGGTCAGGAGCCTGTCCCCATACTGCGCGCTCACGCCGGTGTCATACAGTGCCAGTGCCTGACAGGTGGTGAGATAGGCGTTAAACTCTTCCGCGTTGGCAGCATCAACGAAATGATAATACTTGAAACCATCTGCTGAGTATACGGAGGTCTTAAAAACACAGATGATCTCATACTCCCCGTAGGAACCCAGTGTGTCAAAGTGGAAGGTCTTGTGCTCCTTATAGAAATCCTCGCTCTCAAACTTGCAGAGGTCAGCGAACATGGAACCATCCTGCATGTGATGGCCGTAAATGATGCAGTTATCTGAAAGCCCCAGTCGGCAATTCTCCTGCATGTACGGAACACCGTATTCGCTGTATCCTTTATCGAAGCTGTGCTTCAGATAGAAGTCCGGGCTGTTCGGCGTCTGCATGACAGGATAGTTGATGTTCGTCCCCTCAATGCTGAGCCAGCCGATAAAATCTGTGTTCGCGTTGTAGACGTCCACATACTTGTCGTAAGAGGTCAGCGTCGGTTCCGGTTCTGCCGAAGGCTGCGCATCCTCTTTGCTGCTCTCATCCGTAGGCTGTGTCGTGGGAACGGGCTTGACCAGATCGGCCACGGCATTGAAGGCCTCAGCGCTCTGCCTTGTGTCCCGGTATTGGCGTAAGGCCATAATGCCGGAGAAAACAAAAAGGACGGTGAACAGCACCGCCCCGACGATCAGAAGGATTTTCCTTGTGTTGAATTTACGCATTTTCATTACCTCCACCAAATACGCCCTCGCCGGGCTTTGTTGTCATGAGCTGATACAGCTCTGTGTCCTTGGGAAAACGGTTGATAAACGGGACCAGCGCCCGCCCGTAGCGGATCAGGCCGCAGCCGGCGTCTGCGTTGGTGACGTAACTCATCTGCTCGTTGGATATGTTTAGGAGCGTGGCCAGCTTCTCCCGATCCGGTGCCGCCTGGTTGAGCATTACGATAAACTCGGAGTTGGAGATCATGGTTCTGGCCTGGTCGGAATCCAGTAGATAGGTCACATTCTGGGTGATGGCCGTGGGATAGGCATTGCGCTTGCGGAACTGCCGCCAGGCATTGGTAAAGAAGTTGGCGCTCTGCTCTGTGTTGAACACCATGTGGAACTCGTCAATAAACACATGGGTGCGCTTGCCCTTCTTCCAGTTGAGCGTCACGCGGTTTAGGATCGTGTCTGTGATGACCAGCAGGCCTGCGGGCTTCATCTGCTCGCTCAGATCTCGGATGTTGAACACGACCACGCGCTTGTCCAGGTCCACATTGCTTTGATGGCCGAAGGCGTCGAGAGAGCCGGTGGTGAACAGCTCCAGCGTCAGCGCCAGCTCCTGCGCCTTGAACTCCGGCTGCTCCAGCAGTTTTTCCCGCAGGGTGCAGAGCGTAGGCGCAACGCCGGTTTCGGGGGCTTCCCGGTAGACTTGGGCGACACAGCGGTCGATGATGGACTTGTGCTGCGGGCCGATCTCTTTCTCCGAAATCTGCCCCACCAGAGAAATGATGAACTGGGACTTTTCGACGATGGGGTTGATCTCGCCGTACCCCTCCACCATATACATGGCGTTGATCCTGTCCTTGCCGCCTGCGGCCACATGGATGACCGTGCCGACATCCTCGCCCATAGCCTCCACCAATGCGACAAATTCGGCTTCGGGATCGCAGATCAGAATATCATCATCGGTGTTCAGCATAAGGAAGGTGATCAACTCCTTGGCGCTGAAGGATTTACCGGAACCGGGAATGCCCAACAGAAAGGCTGACTGATTCAGGAGATTTGCCTTGTTTACCATGATGAGATTGTGGCTGATGGCGTTTTCTCCAAAGTAGATGCCGCCCTTGTCCATGATCTCCTGCACCTTGAAGGGGATGAATACTGCCAGGCTTTCCGTGGTCAGTGTCCGAAAGGCGTTGATGCGGCGGGTGCCGATTGGCAGCACAGTATTGAGACCGTCAAACTGCTGATACTTCAACACGGCCAACTGGCACATGTGCTTGCGGGCCACGGCCAGTACGGCATCGGTATCCTGATCCAGCTGCTCCTTGCTGTCAGCGGTCAATACCATGGTGATGACGCCCAGCATCATGCGCTGGTCGCGGGTAGTCAGATCATCCAGAAACTCCTTTGCCTCCTGTTACTATATATTTGCCCCTTGATTTATGGCAGCCAGCCATAGGCATGGGACATCTCGTTGCCTAAACTGTTAGAATAGAGGGGTAATGGTCTGA
>CACYOR010000139.1 GCA_902775985.1 Oscillospiraceae bacterium | reverse complement strand
ATGCGCCTCGCCTCCCCTTGCTCCTATTCTAACACAACAAAGTACCCATAGAAAGTGCTTTCGCACTCCCTATGGGTACTTTGTCTACAGGCTGAAATGAGCACACCGTTTTCGGTGTGCTCATTTTCCTGTTAGTCTTTACCTCGGCTGTCCTCTTATCAAGATGGCCGGGTGTGTGTGAGGAGCGTTTAGCGGATGGCGCGGGCGTAGATGGTGAGCTTCTGGCCGACGCTGATGAAATCGGGGTTCTTCAGGTTGTTCCACTGAGCGATCTCAGCGACAGTCACGTTGAAGCGGATGGCGATGCCGGAGAGCACGTCGCCGCTGGCCACGGTGTAGACGATGTAGTTGCCGTAGTTGACGAAAGTGCCGTGGGCATACTCCCAACCGACGACGGGCTGATTGGCGGCGCCGCCCTGGACGGCCTCGACTTCGTTCTCGTTCATGATCTTGTTTTCCATTGTATGTTCCTCCTGTTTTTTTTTTGATTTGTTTTGTTTGGTGTTCCCTTGGTACGGTCACATCGTAGCACAAGAACGGTCACACAAATGTCACAGGGGAAAAATGTTTTTCTTGACGGCAGGGGACCGCAGGCGGTAAGCTTTTTTCATCACCGAAAAGGAGGTACAGCCCATGGCGGAAAGCATGATGCTCTACCATACAAGCTACCAGATCATCCGGGAGCCGGATGTTCGCTACGGGAGAAAAAACGCGGATTTCGGCCCGGGCTTCTACCTCAGCGCGGCGGGGGATTTCGCCGGGCGCTGGGCAAGGGAGCGCCGGGGCGAGCAGGTCTATGTGAACCGCTATGCGCTGGATCTGAGCGGCCTGACGGTCCACCGCTTTGAGCGGGACGGGGCCTGGTTCGACTATATCTTTGCCAACCGCCGGGGCCCGGCTTGCCATTTTTTCCTCGTGGGTATATACTGTGCCCAATAAAACAGGGGAGTGACAGCCGTGCAGGAAAAGAATCTGGCCTGGGGGCGGGTCAAAAATAAAATGCGGGAGATCACGGCCTACGGCAACGCCCGCAAGGCGGAGATCGGGGCGGAGAAGGTCTATGATTTCAGCCTGGGCAGCCCCAGTGCGCCGGTGCCGGAGGCGGTGACCCAGGCGATGCTGGCGGCGCTGGAGCGGGAGGACTGCTGCGAACCGACGCCCCAGGAGGGCCTGCCGGAATTCCGCCGGGCGGTGGCGGGGTGGCGGAGGACTTGAACCGCCGCTACGGCCTGGGGGTGGACCCGGCCTATATCCATGTGGCCACCGGCGCGGCGGGCAGCCTCGCCGTGAGCATCCACGCGCTGCTGAAAGCCGGGGAGGAGGCCATCGTTCTGGCACCCTTCTTCTCGGAGTATCGCGTCTTTGTGGAGGGCGCGGGCGGCGTGGTCGTCCCCGTGGGGGCGGACGAAACGCTGCAGCCGGATCTGGCGGCCTTTAAGGCGGCGGTCACGGAAAAGACCCGCATGGTACTGGTGAACACACCCAACAATCCCTCCGGCGTCGTCCTCTCGGAGGAGAGCCTGGCCGCGATGGGCCGCATCCTGACCGAAGCCCAGGCGCGCTATGGACAGGCCATCTATATGGTCTCGGACGAGCCCTATCGGGAGCTTCTCTATGAACGGACGGCCATCCCCTGTGTGCTGAACGCCTATGACAACAGCATCCTCTGCTACTCCTACAGCAAGAGCCTCTCCCTGCCCGGCGAGCGCATCGGCTACCTGGCGCTGAACAGCCGTATGGCGGAGCGGGACGCGGTCTTTGCCGCGGTGAAAGAGGCGGCGCGGGCCCTGGGTTATACCGGCGCGCCGGCCCTGATGCAGCGCTCCCTGATCGGCTGTATGGGCCTGACGGCGGACGTGTCGATCTACAAGCACAACCGGGATCTGCTCTACGACGGACTGACCGCGCTGGGCTTTTCCTGCGTCAAACCCGAGGGCGCCTTCTATCTCTTCCTGAAAGCACCCATCGAGGACGCGGAGGCCTTCAGCGACGCGGCGCGGAAGTACGAGCTGCTGCTGGTGCCCAGCGACGGCTTCGGCGTGCCCGGCTATCTGCGCCTGGCCTACTGCGTCCCCACCGCCACCATCGAGCGCTCCCTGCCCGCCTTCCGAAAACTTGCGGAGGAATACGGGCTGGTGTAACAGAATAAGCCAAGCCAAAGGGCCTCCCGTGTGGAGGCCCTTTTTGTTTGACTTTTTAAAGTAATATGCTATACTATCGCAGAATAGAGCAAAAAGGAGCATAACCATGTCATATATCATTGCCACATCCTCCACCTCCGATCTGCCGCGGACCTATCTGGAGGAGCATCATATTCCCTTCATCCCCTACCGCTTCACCATCAATGAACAGCCCGCCGAGGACGACTGCCGGGAGGAGAGCCGCGCCGCCATCTACGCCGGCATGCGCAAGGGCGATATCCTCAAGACCTCGATGATCAACGAGTTTGTCTATTACGATTTCTTCAAGGAGCTGCTGGACACCGGCAAGGACGTCATTTTCCTGGACATGTCCGAGAAGATGTCCGTCTCCTTTGAAAACTGCCGCCGCGCGGCCGAGAGCATCCGGGGCGAATACCCCGATCAGCGCCTGTGCGTGATGGACACCCGCTGCATCTCCGGTGGCCTGGGCCTGCTGGTCATGCACATGGTGGCCCAGATGGAGTCCGGCGCCGACTTCGATGCCGTGGTCCGCTGGGGTGAGGAGAACAAGCTGAAGATCGCCCACCGCTTCACCGTGGACGACCTGAACTACCTCAAGCGCGGCGGCCGCGTCTCCAACGCCGGGGCGCTGGTGGGCTCCATGCTGAACATCAAGCCCGTGCTCTACGTCCCCGATGCGGGGACGCTGAACGTGGCCAAAAAGGTGCGCGGCCGGAAAACCGCCCTCAAGACCATCCTGGACGCGGTGCTGCACGATTTGGGCCAGGTGGATACCGCCGGGCGCGACATGCTGATCCTCCACGCCGACTGTCTGGCCGACGCGGAGTACATCCGGGACAACGTGAAGCAGGCCCACCCCGACATGGGCGAGATCCGCATCTCCTCCCTGGGCGTGGTCATCGGTGCCCACACCGGCCCGGGCCTGCTGGCCATCTTCTACCTCTGCGGCGAGAGAACGCCGGAATAAAACGAAAACAAAAAATCTCCAGGGAAGACCTGTGCGTCAGGCTTTTCCCTGGAGATTCTCGTATTATTTGTTCTTGTCCTTCGGCTTGAAGAGCAGCGCCGTCAGCAGACCGAAGAACACCGCCGCCGCGGTGCCGCCGGAGGCCGCGGTAAAGCCGCCGGTGAAGGCACCCAGCAAACCCTGTTCCGCCACGGCTTTTTTGACGCCCTTGGCCAGGGCGTTGCCGAAGCCGGTGAGGGGCACGGTGGCCCCGGCCCCGGCCCAGTCGGCCAGGGGCTGATACAGGCCCAGCGCCCCGAGGATCACCCCGGCCACCACGTAGCCGGTGAGGATCCGGGCGGGGGTCAGACGGGTGCGATCGATGAGCAGCTGGCCGATCAGGCACAGCAGCCCGCCCACCAGAAAGGCCTTTCCGTATTCCAAAAGCGTCTCCATGTTATTCCGTCCTTTCCAGCGCCACCGCGTGGCAGATGCCCGGGATGCTCTCCCCCTGCTGGGAGCTGGTGGGGGACATGAGGGCCCCGGTGGCCGCGAAGAGCACCCGGTTCCAGAGTCCTTTTTCCATCCCGGGCAAAATCTGCGCGCCCAGCACCGAGGCGCAGCAGCCGCAGCCCGAGCCGCCCGCGCCCACGTCCTGGGCCGACCGGTCGTAGATCAGCACGCCGCAGTCCATATAGCGCACACCCAGCTCGAAACCCTGATTATGGAGCAGATCCTCCAGAATGTCATGGCCCAGGACACCCAGGTCGCCGGTGAAGATGGCGTCGTAGTCCTCCGGGCGGCGGCCCGTCTCCCGGAAATGGGCTGTGAGCGTATCCAGCGCCGCGGGGGCCATGGCCCCGCCCATGTGCGTGGCGTCGGCCACGCCCGCGTCCACGATGCGCCCGGTGGTCACGTGGGTCAGGCGGATCCCTGTGCCGCCGCGGCCCAGGATCACTGCCCCCGCCCCGGTGACGGTCCACTGGGAGGTGGGGGTGCGCTGGCCGCCGTACTCCAGGGGGAAGCGGTACTGCCGCTCCGCCGAGCAGAAATGGGAGCCGGTCAGCGCGCAGCAGCGCCCCGCCGCACCGCCGTCCAGCAGCAACGCCGCCAGGCTCAGCCCCTCCGCCATGGTGGAGCAGGCCCCGTAGAGCCCGAAGTAGGGCAGGGCGCTGTCCTTCATGGCGAAGGCGGAGCTGACGCATTGGTTTAACAGGTCGCCCGCGAACACATAGTCCAGGGACGCGCTCGGCAGCCCGCCCTTCTCGCAGGCCAGCTGAAAGCACTGCTTGAGCATGCGGCTCTCGGCCTTTTCCCAGCTGGCCTCGCCGAAATAGGAATCCTCAGAGAGAAAATCGAAACCGCGTTTGAGCGGGCCCTCCCCCTCTTTTTTGCCGCCCACCGCGGCGTAGGAGAGAACCACCGGCGGCCGCTCCAGCCGGACGGTCTGTCGACCGAGCCGTTTTGCCATAACAATGCCTCCTTCGTATTTGTACCGTGCCTTTAGTGTGCGCAGAAGGCGGCCAAAATATCAGAAAGAGGAAAAGAATAAACATGCACTTTTTGTTGAAAAAGAGAGTACCCATCCAGATGGGCTCTGTGGTATAATAGCCGCATATGGAAAAAAGCGGAAGCTTTGCCCGGAGAGGAGAGAGCGCGATGGAGATCATGACAAAGCCGGTGGCCGTGCTGGCCGGGACCCCGGTGGACACCCAGATGGGCGCGGAGGTGCTGGAGGCCCACGGTATCACGCCGATGAATTTCCCTCTCTCCCGCATCCCGCCGGAGCAGGCCTATTTCCAGGTCCAGCCTTTGGAAAAGAAACGGGAGCGGGTGCGCGGCGTCCTGCGCGAGGCCATGGACAAGGGCTGCGGCAGCGCCTTTGTCTACTGCAATTCGCTCTCCGGCGCGGTGGATTTCGCGCCGCTCTCTGAGGAACTGGGCCTCAAGATCGTGACGCCCATGGACGCCTACGGCAGCATCGCCAAGGCGCACAAAAAACTCGCCATCATCGCCTACAACGCCCAGGCCATGGTGGGCCAGGACACGGCCATGATGCGCGCCAACCCCGATATCACCATGCTGACGGCCAGCGTCTCCCAGGTGGCCATCGACATCGAGGCGGGCTACGCACCGGAGGAGATCCTCCGCCGGAACCATCTGGACCTGCTGATGCGCTATTTCGAGGCCTGCGGCTGCGAGGCGCTGGTCCTGGGCTGCACCCATTTCCCCTATGTGAGCGAGGCTCTGCGCGCCATCACCCGCCTCCCCCTCATCGACCCGGCCGAGGATATGGTGCGGATTTTGATCGAGGACTGAGCGAAACGCGGCAAAACGGCGGCGGATTCGTACGATTACGAATCCGCCGCCGTTTGGCGTCCTTAATCCGCGATCAGGACGCAGGTGCCGTCGCTGATCTGCAGGGCGGTGTTCTCCGTCAGCGTGACACGCACGGAGTCCCCGGCCTTGAGCTCGAAGGATTTGAGCACCGCGCCGTAGTCCCCGAGGATCTCTACCTGGGTGTTGAGTACCTCGCTCATCATCCCGCCCAGGGAGCCGAAGAGGCCGCCCCAGTCCTCACCGCCGAGGGAGCTGGCCGCGTCGCCCAGCGCGGAATACACGCCGCCAAAGTCGTCCCCCGCGGTGGAGAGGCATTTGAGGGTGTAGCTGCCCGGGAGAATGTCCTCCCCGACGATGAACTTGCCCTCCCGGAGCGTGACCTCCTGGGCCAGGGGCAGACCGCGGGCGATCATCTCCTCCCGGACGGCCTCGTAGAGCTGGCGCAGTTCCTCGTCGCTGTAACGGGCGAGGGGATTGTCCTCGGCGCAGGCGGCGGCGCTGACACTCAGCACCAGGGCCAGGAGCAGCAGGATCGAAAGCAGTTTTTTCATAGCAGTTCCTCCTTAATACTATGTCGGTATCGAAA
>CACYOR010000138.1 GCA_902775985.1 Oscillospiraceae bacterium | reverse complement strand
TCCGTCGCGGCGTTCAGCTTGCCGCTGGTGCTCCAGGCGTCCAGCTGCAGCTGGCCGTCGCTGCTGAGATCCACCGCCGCGTTGTGCAGGGCTTTCTGCAGCTCCTGCCGGAAGGCATAGACCTTCTCCAGCGACAGCTTTTCGTCCACCGGCACATAGCAGGACACCTGGGCGAAGTTCATCTCGCTCTCGCCCTTCCAGCGTCCGGCCATCTGCTGGCTCGTCAGCTTGTCACCCAGATGGGCCGCCAGCAGGAAAAACAGCAGCGACGCCAAAGCCAGGCCCGCCGTTATGCCCCAGAGCACGCGGCGGTTTTTCTTTCTTGTTTTCATCAGCCATTATCCGCCAGGCGGACCATATCGCCGTTCTTGATCGGGGCGTTGCTGGTGGTGATGACATAGCTGCCATAGCCCAGATCCCCGGTGACGGCGGAGTTCATATCGTCCTCGGTCAGCACCTCCACCGCCACGCGGCGGGCATAGTAGCGGTTGCCCAGGGGCGAGTTCTTCGATTCCACGACCAGCACGAATTTGCCGTTGGTATCGCTGCGGACGGCGCTGTTGGGCACGATGTTGTCGTAGTTGGCGCTCTTCTGGCCCACGGAAAGGGTCAGCTCCGCCCCGGCGTTCACGTCGCCCTCCAGATCGAAGGTAAGGATCTTGTTGTTCTGCGGGTTCTTGGGATCGGTCTTGATGTTATTGAGCGTCGCGACGATCTCGTTGCCCCAGTAATAGTTGGAGACGGTGGCGGTGTCCCCCACCTTCAATCGCCGGGCCTGATCGTTGGTGACGGTAAAGCTCAGCGTATAGCCCATGTCCGGCACCTCGATGGTGCAGAGCACGTCGTCTTTCAGCTTGGTATCCCCGGGGGCGCACTCCACGGTCTGCACCGTGCCGGCCACCTTGGCGGTGATCTGGTTCTCCTCGCCGCCGGAGAGGTCCAGCACTTTTTTCTTGGCGTTTTCGATCTGTGCCCCGATGTCAGAGAGGTCCAGATAGCTCAACTGCTGGGACTTGGAGTCGTTGATCTTCTCCTGCTGGAGATTGTACTGGAGTTCAAAGAGATAATCCTTGGCGGATTGATAAGCCTTTTGCCGCCGTATATTCCTCGCTGACACCGTCCTGATCCAGGATCTCATCCACGGTAGCCTGGATAGCATCGCGCTTTTCTGTCGCGATGCGCAGGTTTTCCTTTGCCTCCTCCACCGCGGCCTTGGCCTGGTTGAGCTTGGCCTCCTGGGCCTTGACAGAGGTATCGTCCAGGGCGTCCAGGGCATCTTTTTCTCCCTGAATTGCCTTATCCAAGTCTGCTTGAGCTTTTTCCTCGGCCTGTTTGGCCTGATCCTTTGCCACAATAGCGGCATTCCATTCCTGCTGCGCCTGATCCAGCATTTCTTGAGTGACTTCTTCCTCCCCTTCGGGGACACCACTCTCCTGCTGACTCTCGTATTTTGCTTTCAAGGCTTCATATGCGATGTGAAGCCGTTCCGCTTCGGCTTCGGCAGCGGTGCTCGCCTCTACCGCTGAATCCAGCGTTGCCTGGTTGTCCACAATGGTGATATCCCAGGTTTCCTTGGTCTGATTATAGAGGTCATCATAGGCCTTTTTATAGGTATCATAAACGACCTGCTCCGCCGCGACGGTATTCTCCGCCTCTTTCAGCACCGCCGTATAAGCAGCCACCTCGGCGTTGGCGGCTTCCAGCTGCTTGATGGGCAGATCGCTTCCTCCATGGCCAGCCGGGCCTCTTCCACCGCCGCTTCCTGGTCGGCGATGCGCCGCTCCTGCAGGGAGTAGTCCACGGTCGGGACGTTGATGGCCGAGCGCTGATAGCTGATCTGCAGCTGCCGCAGATTCTCCTGCGCCTGTTCCAGCGCCGAGGCCTCGCCCTGGCCCAGGACAAAAAGCACATCGCCCGGCTCCACCTTCTGGCCGCTCTTGACCATGACCGCGCGGATGTCACGGGTCTGGTCGGCCTTGACGGTGTGCAGCCCCACAGCCGAGACCGTGCCCGTGCCGCGCACCTTGGCGGTGATGGAGCCGCTGGTCACATACTGGGTGGCCACCTCCGGCAGGCTCCGGTTCATCCAGGTATTGGAAAAGAAAGTCAGCACCAGCAGCACGGAGAGGAAAATAATGGCTGCGTTTTTGACCCAATCCCGATTTTTCGTTTTGTTTTCCATGGGACTTTTATCCTTTCACACTTCCAGAATTGGCGATGCCCTCGACCAGGTACTCCTCCCCGTGGAGGAAAATCAGCAGGGACGGGACCATATACACAGTGGCCATGGCGAAGGCCAGGCCGATCTCCCCGGCGTTGATCTGTGAGAGGAAGACCGACAGAGGCTGGGCATCCGCGTCCTGCAGGAGGATCAGCGGCTGCTCCACCATATTCCAATAGTCGATGAACACCAGAATGGCGATGGAATAGATCGCCGAGCGGCACTGGGGCAGACAGATCTGCGTGAAGATCTCCCATTCCCCCGCGCCGTCCACCTTGGCCGCCTCGATCAGCGAATAGGGGATGCGGCGCATGAACTTGGTCAGCAGAAAGACGGAGAAGGGGGCGAAGATGCCCGGCAGGATGATGGCCCAGCGGGTGTTGAGCAGGCCCAGCCAGTCGGAGACCAGATAGTTGGGCACCAGGGTCACCTGATAGGGCATGAGCATCAGGATCACGTAAAAGAAGAAGATGCCGCTGCGGACCTTGCTGCGCCAGCGGGTAAAGCTGTAGGCCGCGACGCAGGCCACCGCCACCTGAAAGAGCACGATGGGCACCACGAGGAAGACGCTGTTCCAAAATTTAATCAGATATTCCGGGGACTTGATGAGCCCCGTGACATACTGGCTCAGGGTCACCTTGTCCGGGATGAACTTCAGGTTCACCGTCTTGGAGACGTAGCCGCCCGTGGTGGTAGAAAAGATCATACCGTAGTTGGACTTGATCTCCGCCTCGGACATGAAGGAGTTGGTGATGGTCAGCACCGTCGGCAGCAGGAACATCACCGCGAACACCGCGCAGAGCAGGAACATGACGCCCCGGCTGAAATAACGTTTTTTCCTCATCCCTCCACGTCCTTTCCGAAGCGGTCCTCCGCCCGAAAGAGCAGCGCGATCAGCACGACCATGACCAGGGCCATGACCACCGCCGCGGCGGAGAGCTTCTGATAGTCGAGGGATTTGAAGGTGTTGTTCATGAAATGCTGGAGCATGTAGAGCTTCTCGTAGGGATAGTCCCCGGTCAGCAGATAGACCTCGCGGAAGACCTTGAAGGAGTTGATGAGGGAGAGGATCGTCACGAACAGTACCGTGGGCGAGAGATAGCGCAGCTTGATGGCGAAGAACTTATACCACTCGCTGGCCCCCTCCACGTCCGCCACCTCCAGCAGCTCCTTGGGGATGTTGGACAGGGCCGCCATGAAGAGGATCATGTTATAGCCCAGGTTCTTCCAGAGAAAGAGCAGCATGACCACGATCTGGCAGTAATCAGACTGAAACCAGTCGATCTTGTCCGCGCCGAAGAGCGTCAAGAACTCGTTGACCGTGCCGTTATAGTTGAACAGCACCTGCCAGATCAGCACCACCGAAGCCACCGGCACCATCATGGGGCTGAGGAAAAAGGTGCGGAACTGGGACTTGAGCGGGATGCGCGCCTCCAGCAGCAGGGCCAGCACGATGGCCAGGATCACAGCCAGGGGCACCGCGATCACGGAGAAATGCAGGGTGTTGCGCGAGGCCATGCGAAAGGCGGAGTTCTGAAACAGACGAATGAAATTGTCAAACAGGACGAAATTCTGTGAGCCGACCCCATCGATCAGCGAGTAATAAACCACCACGCCGAAGGGCACAATGAAGAACACCGCCACGCCCAGGAAGCTGGGCGAGAGGAAGCAGAGGCTCAGCAGGAAATCGTGCCGGCGTTCGCGCCGCCGGTTTGCTTTTTCTTCCATTTTTGTTACCATTTCGTAATATATTGTGTGCCTAAACAGAGGTATTATACTATATTTCGTGCCCGCTTTCAAGCAGAGCTTCCCATTCTTAAGAAAGATTAAAGAATTGTTTGCCGTTTTCCCCGTAGGGGACGGCCTCCGGACGTCCCGTTCCCCGGTTAAACACAAGCCCTCCGTTTATGCCGTAGGGGCGGCTAATAGCCGCCCGCCAACATTGCACCATGTCCGCGGGCGACCGCAAAGGTCGGAACTACGCCGTGTAACCAACCCCGGCGCATAATCCGCGGGTCGTCGAGGACGCCGACCCCTACGGCGCGGAACCAACCCCGGTGCATAATTCTCCCTCCGCCCTTTCCTCTTTTGTCCTTCAAGGCGCCCCGTGTTGACTATTTGGAAAAAAGCTGTATAATACTGATGCGCATTGTACGCAATTGAAACGAACTCATACCACGTCAGGTGAAAGGAAGATACGCCACCATGAGTGATTGCAATCACGATTGCTCCAGCTGCTCCCAGAACTGCGGGGAGCGCACGGAACCCCAGAGCTTTCTCAAGGAACTCAACCCCTATTCCAGCGTCAAAAAGGTCATCGCCGTTGTCAGCGGCAAGGGCGGCGTCGGCAAGTCCCTGGTGACGAGCATGCTCGCCTCCGAGATGCAGCGCCGCGGCCACCGCTGCGCCGTGCTGGACGCCGATATCACCGGCCCCTCCATCCCCAAGTCCTTCGGCATCACCCAGAAGGCCATGGGCACGGAGGAGTTTCTCATCCCCGTGACCACCACCTCCGGCATCCAGGTCATGTCCATTAACCTCATCCTGGAGAACGACACGGAGCCCGTCGTGTGGCGCGGCCCGGTCATCGCCGGCGCGGTGACCCAGTTCTGGACCGATGTGCTGTGGCAGGATGTGGACTATATGTTTGTGGATATGCCTCCCGGAACGGGTGACGTGCCCCTGACGGTGTTCCAGTCCCTGCCCATTGACGGCGTTGTGATCGTCACCACCCCCCAGGATCTGGTCAGCATGATCGTCGCCAAGGCCGTGAACATGGCCTCGATGATGAATGTGCCCGTCCTCGGGATCGTGGAGAACATGTCCTACTTCAAGTGCCCCAACTGCGGCAAGGAACACGCCATCTTCGGCGAGAGCAAGGTGGCCTCCGTGGCCGAGAGCTTCGGCATCGAGCACTATACCCGCCTGCCCATCGACCCGGTGGTCGCCACGATGGTGGATGCCGGCGAAGTGGAATCCGTCCCTGGCGAGCATATTGCCGGTCTGGTCGACTATATTGAAAAGGAAATCTGAAGATGAAGGTTGCGGTTGCATACAATAACGGCGAAATCCACGGCCATTTCGGTCACTGCGACATGTTTGCCGTCTATGAGTACGGCGAATATGTCTCCGACTGTCAGAAGACCCTGGTAGAGACCGGGGAGCGTTCCGGGCACCAGGCCATGGCCGATCTGATGAAAGAGCTGGGCGTGGAAGCGGTGATCGTGGGCAACATGGGCCCTGAGGCAAAGGCCGCGCTGCTCGCCTATGGCATCATCCCCGTCGTGGGCTATTCCGGCGACGCCGATACGGCCTCCGACCTGCTGGTCACGGGCCAGCTGCCCGTTTCCCCTGCCAATGAGTACGGCGGCTGCGGCTGTGGCTGCGGCGGCGATCACGGCGAGGGCGGCTGCTCCTGCGGCTGCGGCGACCACGGTGAGGGCGGCTGCTCCTGCGGCTGCGGCGGTGGTTACGACGGCACCGAGGAAGATAACTGGTAAAAGGAAGGCAACAGGCATTAGTAATCAGGCATCAGAAAACAGGGGTGGAATCTTCCGCCCCTGTTTCTTATTCTCTAATGCCTATTTTCTAATGCCTGTTGCCTGAACTTCCTCCGCCGGCAGGACAAACTCGGCCGTGAAGCGCTCGTTTTCCAGATGGGTGCTGAAGCTGCCGCCCATGGCGTCCATGATCTTTTCGCAGGTGCGCAGGCCGATCTTGGTGCTCTCCACCCGCGGCCCATCCTTCGCCACGGCGTTGGACATGCTGACGGAGAGCTTGCCGTCTTTCAGTTCCGATACGATCAGCAGCGTCTGGCACCGGTCGGCGTATTTCTTGGCGTTGGAGATGAGGTTGTCCACCACGCGCTTGATGTACAGCGGGTCCGTGCGCACGGTGCACTCCCCTTCGAATTCGATGCGCTGCACGGTGAAGCCCGCGTCCGTCAGGTCGAACTCCGTCTCGCCCAGCAGCTGCTCCAGCAGCAATCGCCCGTCGTACTCCTCCCTGTCCATCTGCAACTCCGCACGGCCGAAGACCAGGAAATACTTGAACAGCTCGTCCGTCAGGTCCTTGAGCTCCATGGCCTTATCATAGGCCGAGGCGATAAACTGCTTCTCCTTCTCCGTGTCCTCGAAGCTGCCCTCGTTCAGCAGGCCCAGATAGCCGATTAGCGCGGTCATGGGCGTGCGGATATCGTGGGAGATGGCGGTAATGAGCTCGGAGTTGGCCTCCCAGGCCCGACGCTCGTTGCCCATGCGCTCGATCACCGATTTGCGCATGCTGTCCATCTCCCCGGCCAGCATGGCCAGCTCGTCCTCCCCCTGCACCGTGATTGGCGCCTCCAGATCCCCGGAG
>CACYOR010000137.1 GCA_902775985.1 Oscillospiraceae bacterium | reverse complement strand
CCGCCTGCCGCTGTCTCGGTCGTCTCGTAGAGGCCGCCTGCACCAGCCAGCTGCTGGGCCAGCGCCTCCACGGCTGCCTCACGTGCTGTCTTCTCGCTTTTGACCAGGGCGGCTGCCTTCACCAGGGCGGAGGTGTCCGGCGCGGTGTACGTCGCCATGGCACGCTCCGGCGCCTCGCCGCTGTTGGTCAGCACGGTGAAGCCGTGGAAGGTGAAGTCCACGTCGGTGATCACGGTGTACACGTAGCCGCCGGACTTGTCCGTGATCCGGCAGCCGTCGCCGAACTCCGCCAGAGGGTACGCCACGTGGTCCAGCCGGAGGATCCGGAACTGCGCGCCGATCAGAGCGGCGCCGATGGTGGCCAGCGCTGTCTGCTCCTGGCCTGCGATCAGCGGGTTGTCGATGGTCAGGGTGTAGCCCTCCGCACCGACCAGCAGCTCGGACGTGCCGCCGGTCTCGTCGTCGTAGATCTCCGCCTTGACGCCGGTCACCGTCACGTCCTGCATCTCCATCTGGATCTCGGTGTAGCGCGTCAGGTCGTGGATGCCGGAGGCCGTCTGTGCGGCTCTCTGTGCCGCCAGAGCGCTCCAGTCGAAGGCGACGACCTCCAGCACGCCCAGCCGGTTGATCCTCGCGCAGGCGCCGGACAGGCCCGCCACGTAGCCGATCACGCTCCGGAAGGTCAGCTGGGTGCTGGGTGCCTCCGGGATGCTGAACGTGCCCTCCGGGATGCTGGTGGCGGTGAACGTGATCCCGCAGGCGGAGCACGCCTCCTGCAAGACCGCCAGAGCGGTGGCCGGATAGGTCAGCGCGGTGGTGTAGGGCCGGTCGGCCTTGTGCATGTCGTCCTGGCCGTTGATGATCACCGTCTCGCCGAAGGTCTCCGGCTTGCCCAGGGTGAACACACCGACGGCCACGGCCTCCGTGCCGCTCGCCAGGTCCACGTTGAGGGACAGGCGGCAGACGGCGTCCTGAAAGTCCGTGCCGGTGAAGCGCCCGTCTGCGTTGGCCAGCTCCAGCCGGATCGTCCGGCAGATGGCAGCGCCCACGGGCAGGGCGTTGGCTCCTGCACCGTCGGTGTAGCCGTTGTTGTCGATCATGAAGTTGCCCTTTGCCAGGCTGAGCACGGTGCCGCTGGCAAGCGTCAGAGACGCCGTCGGGTAGTAGCGTGTTCCTGTCTGCATGGCTTCGCGCCATGCCTCTGATACGTTGATCATATCGGGCTCACCCCTATCATGTTAAAGCTGACGCTGTCGAAGACGCCCGTGGTGTCGTCCAGCTCCCCGATCTGCAGGGAGCCCTGGCCGACGTAGAAGGTGTCCGTCCTCCATGTGCCGTAGTATGGGGAGAACCTGGTCAGCTGGAAGGTCTTCCCGATGACGTGCTGGAGCAGGGTGGCCAGGTCTGCCGACCGGATCCCGCTCCGGGTGTAGCTGTACCGCTCCACAGTGAAGAGCGGGGAGAAGTTCAGCGGCCCGGTCACCACCCGCGTGCTGTCGCTGCTGTAGGTGGTCTCGAAGGCGAACTCCAAGCCGCTGTCCGGCTGGGGCGTTCCGCTCCAGCCGTTGATCATAATCTTGTTCTGGGCCATTGTCTGCCCTCCTTAGAAGTTGAACGGGTTCCGCCCCGTCTGCGCCTGCCGGAGCTGGGCCTCTGCGATGATCTCGTCGAAGATGGTCCGCCGGTTCAGCTGCGCGGTGAACTGGTACGACCCGCCGCCGGCGCCTCCGCCCAGACGGCTCTCCAGCCGGTCCAGCATGTCGGCGATCTGCCCCAGACGGTCAGAGCCGCCGCGGGTGAACTGCGGCGGGACGACCACGCCAGCGGCCACAGCGGAGCCGGCTGCCGCCAGCTGCGGCCCGGCCAGCAGGTCCGCGATCCGGTCCAGGACGGTCACCGCCGGGGCCAGGACCCGCGCCATGCCGGACACTACCGCCGCGTACATGACAGACGCCAGCTGGGACCGGTTCAGGATCTCCGTCCGCCCGTTGATGTTTCCGACGATCTCCGCACCGGCTTCCCCCGCCACGAACATGGTGCCGTGTGCTCTGGTGGTGCCGCCGGCGTATTGGGGAACTCCCCAGGACTTCAGCTCGCCGTTGGTGATGTAGCCGCCGGAAGCCGCGTACCGTGCCGCGCCTGCTGCCAGCGTGACGCCGACCCGGAGACCGCTGCCTTGGACACGGCGCCGCCGGGGCTGGCGTTGACGTAGTTCTGCAGGGTGGTCCAGCCCGTCTTGGACAGGCCCACGGCCTTGGCCACCGCTCCGCCTGTTGAGCCGTTGACGTATGCCTGCACGGTTGCCCAGCCCTCCTTGGAGAGGCCGACGCCCTTGGCGACCTTGCCGCCGGTGGAACCTTCCACGTAGGCCTGGAGCGTGCTCCAGTTGTCCTTGGTCAGACCGACCCGGGCGGTGACGTATTTCTCCTTCATGGTCGTGGCGAGCTCTGCCGCGTCCTCGCTCCAGTTCTGCCCCTTCAGAGCGCTGATCAGGACGTTGCTTTTGATCGTGGAAGCTGCGCGCGCTGCGCCCAGCTGGCTGCCTGCGCTCACGGCTTTGATCACGGTGTCCGCGTCCTTGTTCCACTTGGTCGTGTTCTTTTCCAGGCCGACGGAGACGTTAGCGTCCGTCGTGCCGCCGCTGCCGGCCTCTTCCAGCCCGGCATCCCGGAGCTCCTGGAGCCGCAGCCAGGCGTTGGGGTTGCTGTCCATATAGTCCGCGACCTCCGGGTTGTCCTTCAGCCAGGCGTTGAGGTCCTCAGCCGCTGCGGCTTCCTTGAGCTTCTGCTCGATCCAGGAGGCCACCGGGGTGCCGTTGAGAGTCTCGCCCTTATTCGCCCCGGAGATCGCCGCGCTGATGCCAGCCATGGCCAGCAGTGCGACGCCCAGAGGCACGTTGCCGGTCACCATGGCGATCAGACCGGCGATCAGCGCCGCGTCCTTGACCACGTCCGCCAGGTCTGCGATCGTGCTGGACAGGAAGCCCTTGGCGCTGGTCTGTGCCTGCTTGACCGCGAAGGTCGTCGCGATCCCAGCCGCGATAAGCGCCAGGCCCAGTGGGATATTCACACCGCTGAGGGCCAGCAGCGCGCCGATCGCGACCGTGCCCTTGCCTACTACGGTCAGCACGTCGCCCAGAGTTCCCTCCAGGCTCTGCGTGATGGTGCCCCAGTTCGCCACGACGACGGTGGCAAGGCTGGCTGCTCCTGCCGCCATCAGGCCGAGGCCCAGCGGGATGTTGGCCCCGGAAAAGGCAAGGATCGCGCCGATGCCCAGGAGCGCTGCGCTTACGATCCCGACCACCTTACCAAGGGCGCCGTTCAGCTGTTCGCTGATCGCGTCCCAGTTGGCCGTGGCGTTTTTTATGCCCTTGTAGCCGAAGTACAGCATAAAGCCCAGGCCCAGGAGGATGTTGCCGGAGCACAGAAGGATCACGCCGATAGCGAAGCCGAAGATGTCCACCAGTAGCTCCACGCTCTCCAGATTCTCCCGGACGAAGTCGCCGAGCCGTGCCGCCCGGCTGTTCATGTCGATGGCCTGATCCACGTAGCTCAGGCCGCTGCCGGAGCCTCCGCTGCCACCACCGCCACCGCCTCCGCCGCCGTTGTCGGCGTTCCAGGTGTTGATCTCGTCCAGGCCGCTGAACTGGTTCTTCAGCTCCTCCACGTCGCTCGCTGCGCCGCTGGCTGCTTCGCCCACGGCGTCCAGATTGTAGACCGCCTTCTTGTAGGAGCTCTTGCCCTGGACCACAGCGAAGAAGGTGGCGACGGCGTTGGCGGCTGCCGTGATCAGGTCGATGAACCACTGGATTGCCGGGGCCACGGCGTTGAAGATCGGCGCCACGGCTGCCGCCCACGCGCCCTTGAGCTGTCCCAGGGCCGTCTTCAGGTTGTTAATACTGGTCTGCGTCTCGCTGTCGTAGGCCGCGAAGGCTTTCACGCCCTCGATGGTCGCCGTCCGCAGTCTGCGGAACAGCATGTAGACCGACCGGATGCCGAAGCCGTACCGGAGCAGGCTCTTCAGGCTCCTGTTGAAGTTGCTGTTTGCACCCTGCAGCGCCTCCCGCGCCCGGTCCCTGATCTGGGGCCAGTGCTTCGTGGCCTGCTGCTGGAGCTGGCTGTTGACCGCTGCGGCCTGCTGTTCGGTGTTCTGCAAGGCGCCGTTCTGCGCGTCGATCTCAGCCACCAGGCGTGCGTCCTGCTGCTCCAGGCGCATGGCCGCGGCTTCCTTCTGGCTGAGGATCTTCTCCTGCGTGCTCAGCTCGGCGGTTATTTGCTTTTGCCGCTCCAGCTCCTGGACGAACTGCGTCGGGTTCCCGGTCGCGTCCCTGCCGCTGGTCTTGGCTCTGGATGCGTCCAGGGCCTTCTGCAGCCGCTCCACCTCGGTGTACGCCTGGACGGCCTCCTGGCGTGCCGTCTGGAGCTGCTCGGCGATGGCGTTGCGCTTGGCAGTCTTCTGGATCTGCCGCGTCAGCGCCTGCAGCTCCTTCTGGGCGGCTTTGTCGTCTATATCGACAGGGATCCGGATGGCTCTGTCGTCTGCCATAGTCTCACCCCTTTGTCCATTGTCTCTCTATCTCTTTCTCTGCGTCGGTGTAGTTGGTGGGCAGGTCCACCATGCTGCGGTTGCGCCGGTACCACTCCCGCTCGGACTTGTCCAGACGCTTCCCGCGCTTGATCTTCTCCCTGATCTGGACCACCTGGGAGAGCAGGCAGTCGCCGCCGATCTCCATGTAGGCCGCCAGGAACGTCCACCAGTGCAAGCCTGCACCGTCGGCGTCCGGTCTAACGGTTCTGGCGTCGAAGCCCAGCACACGGTTGACCGGGGCGATGATCCGCTCCCAGTCGTGCTCCCAGTCCACCAGCCGCGGCCCGGCTTTGTCGTTGCCCCGGTCCTGGCCGCCGTCCAGGAACCAGTAGAGCGCCGCCACGGCTGTCTGCAGGTCCGGCAGCGTCTCCAGGTCCTCCAGGTAGAAGATGTCCAGGGCGGCCAGGATCTTCTCGTTGTCGTCCAGCTCCGGGTCCTGCAGCGCCTCCATGATGTCCAGCGCCGCCCGGAAGTCTGTCCGGATCGGATGCTCTGCCCCGTCTATCTCGATGCTTGTCGGAAGGTCATAGTTCATAATGCAAAAAATAAGCGGGGCACATTAGCGCCCCGCTGCTCTTCTTTTGTACTTCTCGGTGTACTTCTTGATCCGCGGGTTGGTGGCCTTCTTCTCACGAATGAAGCCCTCGTCCATGCCGTCGATGATCGCCAGCATGAGGTTGACCCACAGGGGCAGGCCGTCGGCCAGGGCGTAGACGCTCATGCGTCCGAAGATTCCCTGGCAGGTGCCCTCGCCCAGCACGCCATCAATCTCGGCGCGCATCTCCTTCTCCATGCCCCGGAGGACGTCGAAGATCTTGTTGGTGTCCTTGGCGTCCTCGATGGCCTTGGAGTATTCCTCCTGCTTCTCGTCCATCCGGTTGAAGGTGTCGAAGATCTGCTCGATGAAGGCCAGGTCGGTCAGGTTCAGGAGCACCTTTACGGTGCCGCCCGGTCCGGGGATTTCGTACTCCTCCAGGCCGGTGCTAAAATTGATGACGTTACCCATTTTTCAGATCTCCTTCCTCAGGCCGCAGGGGTGAAGGTTACCACGCCGCCGGTGCGGGTGGCAGTGCCCACGGTGCGCTCGCCGCCGTAGGTGACGTTGATTGGCATGCCGATGTTGCCGCCGCCCTCGCCGCCTTCGCCGGTGATCTCGATCATGCAGGACGCGTACCGCTCCGCAAACGCCGCGCCGGTGGCGCCGCCGCTGGGGGTAGCGTAGAAGTGCACGATCAGCATGTCCTGAGAAGCCAGGGCCTGCGCGTCCTGGTCCACTATGCCCATCTGCCACAGGGCCAGCTGCGCCGGATCGCCGGCGTCAAGCTCGCAGGGCTCGAAGGACTGGGTCACGATGGGCTTCTGGTGCTGCCCAGGATGTCCTTCTTGGTCTCGGTCTGCCAGTCGTACTCGCTGGAGCTGTCCTCCACGCGCTTGCCGACGGCGCTCCAGACAGGCTCGGAAGCCGTGCCGGTATTCAGGTAGGCGATCAGCAGCTCGCGGGCGATGGTCTGACCGGCCGGGGTGTTGAAAGTAAAATTGGGGATTGCCATAATCAGTCATTCTCCTTTTCCAGATAGTCGGCCTCCTGCTCATAGAGCATTCGGCACTGAATTTGATATCGGGCATATTCCGCATCTTCCGCGAAAACATACCCAGACGTTGTCACTTCGATACTTCTTACGTCCCGTCCTTCACCCAAGTCCGGGAAATTCCTTTTGCGGTTCTGCCTTTCGATCCAGTCGGCGAAGTCCTCAAACAAACCCAGATTGTCCAACTGCTGCCGAAGCTCGGCGCCGTAATACGCGTGGGTCGCCAAGACGAAAGAAAACTGCCGCAGACTCAAACCTGTTATGTATCGTCTCACGACTGGTGTGACAGGAGTTACGTCCACAGAGAACGTCACGGGGTCTTCTGGCAGAAAGTCCACGTTCACACGCTCATTCTGCAGCTTTGGCCACTGTCGCAGATAATCCCGAACTGCTTCAATGATTGTCATTTGTACGTACCTCCAACATAACGGGCAAGCTCCCGCTTCACATCGTCTCCCCGGTCGGCCATCATCCGCTTTTCCCACTGCTTGCCGCGCATAGGCGCGCCGGAGTAATTGATCTCTCGGCCTGTTGGATGCTTTTTGATATCCTTCCGGGAATAGTATCCGACGATCGTCCCGGTTGCCGCATCACGGATCGGGATATTGGGGCCGTATACCTCGCCGGTATACTGGTAATGGGCATATGGCGTGTTATAGAGGATTCCTACGCCTGCGGCGTCATTGACAACCTGTGCCGTGTTTTTCAATGTGCCCTGGGCAAACGGGACGTAGGGATCGCACAGGGCACGGATCACGCCGGCGATGTGGATCGTTGCCGCTTTCGACGCCCCAAGCCCCCGCTCTTCCAGGATTTTTGAGATTTCAAGATCCGCTTGGATCTTACCCAATACGATCATTGTCCGATCACCGCCACGTGCGGCAGTCCTCCTCTGCGATTGTCTCCAACAGCCATGACCTTTCTGGGCTTGTACGGCTCCAGATCTGACCTTTTTTCGATGCTTCCGGAGATACTGCCGTGCACGACGAAATCCCCCACAGCGGGCAGGAACGCGCTTACGCGGGCCGCCGGGATCCGGATCTGAACGGCATTGTTATACACAACACCGTTATTCTCAGTCCGGATCCTGGTCTTGTTGAACCAGCTCACGCCGGAAATCTCCGCAGTCTCGTAGGTGTCAGCGTCCACGCCCTTCACCAACCTCACAAACGTGACCGTTTCCGTGCATGCCAGCATATCAGCATACCCCCCGATAGAGCAAACCAGTCTGAGCCAGATAGACGGCGGCGGTATTATAGAACGCTCGCTCCTCGCTCCTGCCGGTACCAGACTCATATGTTACACTGATTCCGTCATTCGTTTCTGCGGCGATGCCTGTTCTGGAAGACGTCAGGTCGTAAAGATCAGCAACGGCACAGACCGCCAGCCGAATCCGCAGCGCCACGCTCTCTTCCAGCTCGTCGGGGATCCTCCCCATGGTGATGTCGTCCACATACGCCTCGGCGAAAACACGAGCATGTTCAAATGCGGCCTGCGTCAGTTCCCCGTGGTACGTATCCCGGTAAAACTCATAGCTTACTGCATCCATTGCTTTTCTCCCTTCGTGTCATTTTTCCCTTCGGCTCCGTTTTGCTCTGTGGATTAGCCTGTTTTGGAGACGGAGAAACTGTAAGTACCTGTCTCAACGGCCAAATTGGTCACGGTTCCTTCCGCGCTGTAGCCTATCCTGGTGCTTTCAATGAACAACTTTTTCCCGATGGGATCATAACTGTTTGGGATAATGACCGTAAAGGTTAGGTCTGCGTAGTCCTCCTCGGCGTAGCTGTTAACAAGAGGCACATACTGCCCGTCAAAGTCGGCGCAAACCAGCTGACCGCTTTCCGCCGCTGCAAGCACCTCGTCCACGGTCTTGTCCGCCGTCCAGGTCGTACCACCGACCGGGCTTGTGATGTTCACCCAGAACACGCCAGCACCTCCGCCGGAGCCGCCGCCGGAATCGATCATGTCCAAAACTCGGTTGAAGTTTTCCTCGATCTTCTCCTGGCAGTTTGCGTCAAGGAGCCGATCGTCTATGATTACATCGGCCACGGTCCATCACTCCTCAGCGTTCCGGTTTTCCTCGGAATGCTCCTTTGCTGTGTGCTTTTCCAGACCCTCGGCGGTTTTGTACGCTTTTCCACAGATAGGGCAGACGTACTTGGGCTCCTCGTCAAAAACGAGGCCGATCACTCTTCCCATATCGCTAACCTCCTTACGCCTTGTGATGCAGATAGATGCCGGCCACCTTGTTCTTGTACGTCTTGGCGATAGACACCTTGCGGTACCCGAACTTATAGGCGTCGGCGTTCTGGTTCACGTCGGGAGATACGATCTTCGGCGCCACGTGCTTGGAGAACTGGATCAGCGCAGGCTTATGGATCACCATGAAGTTGATGTCCTTGGCGCCGTCGGCCTTGGCATAGCCGCCAGCCTCCTCGCCTGCGGTCGTGCCGTCATTCTGCTTGATGGCGGTATAGAACCGGGTCTGCGGGACCTTGACCACCTTTGCAAAGCCGGACAGGGCCTCCCGGCTCTTGGTGGTATCCATATCCTGCACCATACCGATCAGCGTCGGCGTGATGTACAGATACCGCTGATCCAGAGGCACCTCGTCTTCGTCCATCTTGGTGATAGCGGCCCGGATGGCGGCGATCACATCTGCGCCAGTGGCAAGGGCGCCGCTGTCGCTGGAGATCCCTGTCACGCCGGCATAAGCCGCAAAGCGGAAGGCGTCTTCCTCAGGGACTACTTTGGTCCGGATGAACTCACCGGCCAGACGCCCGAAAGCGATGTTGGCGCTCTCCTGGTTGTCCATGTTGTCCACCGTAAACATACGGCCGCGATCGAAGTTGCAGGCTACCGTCTGATAGGTCAGCGTCACGTCGCCATTCACGTAGCCGCTGTTCCGGCTGTAATCGGCCAGTCCCTGCATATCCAGCATGGGGATGACCATCTCGTTTGCGTTTGCGCCCTCCCGGACCAGCTCAGGGCTGCCGTCCAGATCGGAGGTCAGGCTGGCGAGCTTGTAAACCTCGTCCAGCAACGTCACAAACTGCTGTCTCAGTGCAATAGAATTAGGCATAATGATTTACTCCTTCTTTGTAGTCAGGCCAAACGCCGCGCGGAGCGCGTCGTTGCTGCCAGGTGTTCCGCCGCCTCCGCCACCACGGGAGAAGATCGGCGTTTTGTCGTCATCCGCCGGTGCAAAAGCGCCGGGGTCAGTTTCCCGATAGGTCTTTGTGAAGTCCTCAAGGCCCAGGAGTTTGCCCTCCTGGACCGGCAGCTTCTTCCCCGTCAGATCCGCGACAAAGGCTTTCTTTGCGCTCTCGGACGTGAATTTCAGCCCGGACACCGCACGCTCTACGGCAAAACCGTAGTTGGCAGCTGCCAGATCGTCCTTCAGCTTCTGGGTATCGGTGTTGTACTTCGTCTCCCAGTCCTTCACGGACTGTTTGACGCCCTCGATGTCCATGTCCTTGTAGGACTGGATTGCGGTGTTCGCGTCGGCCAGCTGGGCCTTGAGCCCGTCACGCTCCGTGGTGAGCGCGGTGATGTTGGCCTTGGCTGCCTCGATATCCTTGCCATTCATATCCATGATGGCGTCGAGGGCTTCCTTGGTGATCTCGGGAATGAGGGTTTTGATTTCTTCGCGTTTCATGCTGAATTCCTTTCCTTCCTATGCTTTTCACGTGGTCGCGTCACAGGGAATGCGGCTTATTACGCCCGCCGCCGGGCGAAATTTGGTAACAAAAAAGGAATTGCATCGAAATCGAAGCAATTCCTTGATGTTCGGTTGTTGATATGGCAAGAGGGTTACCGAAAGGTAACCCTCAGCCAATTTGCTCTTTGGCAGGTGTGCCTGTCCCTGCATTTCTTATAACCTTCTCTAGAAGGTGCGTGGTGACACAATCTCTCCACTTCAAAGAGCCTTCTTATTGTTATGTATATTATAGTTCAATTATCCTGACTTGTAAAGGATTTTCCCCTCTCGTGTATACTTCCTGATATATTTTTTGTAAGTCTTTTCACTGATTCTCAAGAAAGTAATTATTGAGTTCTTTTTATACTTCTCGTCCTTGGTTACAGCAAGTCTCAGAATAAGTCTGAACTGCTCACCATCCTCTTCGTATTGCTTTAATAGCACTGCGGTGTTTGGATCTGAATCAGCGATGATGTATTTCGGATTCTCAACCATATCCTGCATATATCCAGAATATCGTTCAAAATCATTAGGATGGTGTTCCTTAATGTGCACAATCCGTTCTTCTGTAATGACCACTTCTTCAGTCGCAATATCCGGTGTAACACAGCGATATTTTTCTATGTCGATCTTCCCGACAGGATATACATCCGCTGCATTATCCATTGACTGGGCCTTCTTCATCGCCTCCGCCGCCTGCTCGCTGGCGGTCTTCTGATCCTTCCATGTAAAACCAGCGATCTCCTCCCGGCTCTGCTGCCGCTTGAAGCCCGTCTGCTGGAGGAAATCATCCTGGCGCTTGTTCCAGTAGGAAATCTTCGCCGCGGCTTCTGACGTGTCCTGCCCGGCGGCCTCCATTGCCTTGTATTCCCGTTTCCACCTGCGAATCTCCCGCTCGTTGGCACGCTGGATCTGGCTGGCCTCGTACTGCGTGAGCTTCTTGCCGTTGTACTCGTACCGCTTTTCGTTGAGTTTGGCCAGCGCTTCAGGCGTCCATGTCCGGGGCATG
>CACYOR010000136.1 GCA_902775985.1 Oscillospiraceae bacterium | reverse complement strand
ATCCGGGCGATAGAGCTGGAAGCCTGCGCCCGCATAGGGAATGGGATTACCGGTCTCAGCGTCCACCTTGATGACCTTGATATAGCACTGGAAGTAGGCATTGTTGATCAGATAGCGATAAGTCTGCCCATGCTCAGCCACATACACATCAAAGGCGGGCATCTTCTCCCGACCGTCCCAGCCGGAAACCTGCTCGACGGTATAGATGCCGTAGGGCAGATTCTTCGTCTGGGCAAAGCCGTTTTCATCGCAGGTCAGAAAGTCTCTCTCACTATCCTTGGCTGCGTCATAGCTGCCGGCCGATTTCAGATACACGGCAAAGGTCGCTCCGACCTCCGGAGTCTCAATCTGCGTTTCTCCGTCGTCGGTGTGCTTGATAATGGCGATATTGCCCTTGACAACATCCTCTGTCACATCGTTGGCGGTGCTGTTGTACTCCACTGTGTAGAGCGTAGCCTCGGCGCCAACGTGATAAATGGCGGAGTTCAGCAGATAGCCCTCGGAGGGGCTGATTTCTCGGATGGACCAGTCATCGCCGCAGACGTAGTAATCCGTGGTGAATTGACCGTTACCGTCTGTGGTGTAGCTGTCCACCAGCGCGTCGCCCTTATACACACCGTAGACCGCTCCGGCAAGCGTGGCGTCGCCCTGGGCTGCGCCTGTGGCGCTGTCGCTCTTAGTCACGGTAGCGTTCCACTTTTTAAGGATGTTGGAAAAGCTCTTTTCCGTCACCTTGTTCCACTCAACCGCGGCTTTCTGGCTGGCGGGAACGACGTACTTTGCTGCCGTGTCCACTTCCTCCAGCGTGTAGCCGGTGCCGATCAGCACATCCTTGAAGGTGGCTTTGCCGCTGGCATCCGTGATGGTGTATTCATCGACAGCCAGATCGGAGAGTGAGGTGCCGTAAAGGTGGAACTTGATCCCCTCGACCATGCCATCTTCAGAGGTCTTGGTCACGACCAGATCGCCGCGCTTGAGGACGTTGTTGAAGGTTACCGTCGTCGTCCTGCCCCCGATCACGGTGACGCGCTGCACATCTTGGGGCAGATAGCGGTCGATGCTCTGCTCGGTCACGGTGTAACCGGAGATCGTGAAGCGGATACCGGCAACGACGCCGTCCTCCGAGGTTTTCTTCAGGTCGATGTTCCCGGTAGGCGTCTCCACATTCAGATAACCGTATACAGGATCGGCATTCTCCACGCCGGTCACCACGTCCTGCAGGTCCACATCCCCATAGGCGATAATCTTTGCGCTGGAGCTGACAGTGGGGATGTTGTTGCGGCTGGCCGTAATGCAAACGACATCCTGGAAAGGCTCGGAAGCGCTGATCGTCAGTGTGTTCCCGGACTTGGTCACGGACACAGCCCGGCTGGAGCTGGAGAAATTGAACTCAGACAGAACGCCGTTAGAGTCCGTCAGTGTAAGGCTGTAAGTGCCATCTTTGTACTCCAGATCTTTGGACGCGACATCAGCAGATGTGGACAGAAAGCTGGGGATGGTGTTGTGCCGCTGCATCAGGGCGATGATCGTGTCATAGACAGCCTTGGTGCCATAGTTGGGCTGATTGCTGCCAAACTGAATGTCATAGATGGCCGTGCTGACCTGACGGTAGGGCGGCGAGGACTCCCGGCAGCCGGTCACAAATTCCCAGATGATCTCCGCCGTGGCGACCCATTTTTCATCATCGCTTCCACTGAGATTGCTCCAGTTGCCCTGGTATCCGTACAGAAGGGCAAGGCCGATGGCTTTTCTTTGACCGACTGAAAGAGCATTCCATGCGGCGGAGGAACTCTTGTACAGAGTGTCGTTGACCAGCAGATGGCGGCCGGGCTGGATACAGTAGGGCGGTGTATCCGTCCACGTTGGTTTCCCCGTTATACAGGATCATGTTCCCGTCCGAGTCATAGCAGTAGGTGAACGTGACGGTTCCCGCTTCGCCTGCGGCGTAGGCCGTGGCCGCAGGCAGCATGGAAAAAGCGGTAAGCACGGCCAGGGCAAAGGCCGCGATCCACTGCAGGATTGTTTTGTGTTTCATTGCGAACCTCCATGTTAAAAGCTCCGGCTGAATTCTTGCTCAGCCGGGCATGAAAAAAGCCCCTGTCGGATGAAACCGTTGCAGGGGCATAGGAGCAGATTCTTGTTTTCGGCTGGTACAGCTGGTAAATCCGGGGGGAGAGGTGTGGAGAGGGGGACGCAGTATTTCTCTTGATTTGATGAAAAGGCATACCGATCCCTTGGCGGCGCTACCGTTCTCTGTCCCGGTTCCTTTGGCGCTGATACAGCTCCAGAGCCTTGATGATGGTGTCCTCGATCTTCTGTGCGGGCGTCCCCGCAGGAAAATACTTGCTGATCCGTTCTCTCGGCATACGAAACTGCTCCTTCTGATTGGGCTTTTCCTCCTGCATGATGGACAGGATGACATCCTCGCTGAGCTTGCCCTCCTCGGCAAAGCGCCGCATTTTGATAGCCTGGGCATGAGACGGGGTGCAGTCCTCCAGCTCCATCATTTCGTGGAGCGTACACTGCTCCTTTTCGGGCAGATAGGACAATTCCACAGCGGGCCGCATGGCGATCTTTCCCTCGTCCACCATGTCCAGCAACGGCGGGATCAAATAGGTGAGGCGGATATAGCGTTGGATCTGGGTTTTTCCATCTGGGCTTGACGCTGCAAGTTCCTCATTTGACCGAGAAAATAAATTCGACCCCACTGGGGCCGGATTTTCTTTGCTTGGTCTGCCAGCTTGGCGTTTCATGGCCTCCAGCTTCATCTTGTAAGCAAAGGCTTTTTCCGAGGGCAGCAGACTTTCCCGCTGTAAGTTGGAATCCACCATGATAATGATGGCTTCATCGTCGGTCAGATTGCGCACTAGGCAGGGCATGGTTTCCTTTTGCGCCAGTGTGCTGGCCATTTTTCGCCGATGGCCGGCCACCATTTCATAGCCGCCCTCCGGCTTGGGTCTCACCATGCCGGGAACGAGCACGCCGTAGCGTCTGATGCTGTCGGCCATTTCCATCATGGCCTCGTCCATTCTCACTTTGAACGGATGGTTTGGGCAGTCGTTGATCTCATCCAAAGGGATCTCTACGACCTTCTCTTGGTTGGCGGCGTCACGCTCAGCCTGAGTTGTAAACAGGTCATCGACTGAGGTCAGCAGACTTGATACGTTGCTTTTCGCCAATGTCCATCACCTCCTGCACCAGATTCCGATAGGCGTCCGCCGCGCGCCCTTTGGGGTCATGCAAAAAGATGCTTTTGTCAGCAGTGCTAATCTCCGCCAGGCGCACCGTCGCCGGGATTACTGTGTTCATCACCGGCAGATGCTTCCCAAAGTTCTCCTTCACCGAGGTCACGATGTCCCTGCGAAAGTTGGTCTCATTCACCATCGTGAGAAACACCCCACCGATCTTCAGCTTGGGGTTGATCTGACGCTTGATGCTCTGTACTGTTCCGATCAGTTCGGTCATGTCCTCGGCAGCCAAATAGTCCGCCTGAACGGGAATGAGAACATAGTCCGAGGCCGACAGCGCGTTGATGACCAGCATGCCGAGCGAGGGGCGGCAGTCCAGCAGCACATAATCGTAGTCTCTTTTTACGCTGTCGACATACTGCTGCAGGACAGTTTCGCGGCTCATCACGTTGACCAGCCCCACCTCCACAGCGGACAGGCTGCGGTTGGCCGGCACAAAGTCGAAGCCTTCCGCATGGTGCAGGATTTCCGGATGCCCACCGCTTTCCACACCCGCTACAATGTCGTTCATCACATTGGCAAGCGTCAGCGGCATTTCATGCGGCTTGCGCTG
This sequence comes from Oscillospiraceae bacterium, assembly GCA_902775985.1. GTDB lineage: Bacteria > Bacillota > Clostridia > Oscillospirales > Oscillospiraceae > Limivicinus. Next base: position 6,608 of record CACYOR010000136.1, on the reverse strand, counting down.
GCCCAGCATCTTGGTCAGATCACCTTGGGGGTCCACGTCCAAAAGCAAGACCTTTTTGCCGTTCATTGCCAAGCCTGCGCCGATGCAGTACACGCTGGTGCTTTTCCCGACGCCGCCTTTCTGATTGGCGATGGCAATGACCTTTGTTTTCGCCATTTTGGTTTCCTCCTTCTTTACCAAATTCGCCGCTCACGGCGATGAGCGGCTATGTATGGGCATGAAAAAAGCCGCCTATTCCGGAAAGAATAAGCGGCTCAAAAATCCATATGTAATTCTGAACTGTCATTTTGCGGCGATCTTTGCGATCAGTTCATCCACGCAGTCCGTGTAGCGCCCTTCCTGGATCAAGCGGTTTTTCATCCGGATGAGACTGCGCAGCACAAGACGGGTTTCCTCTGAGTTCAAAGTAATGTAGTATCTTGGCTTTTTCATATCACACACTCCCTTCGATTCCATCATACGCACGATTGGTTCTCCACTCAAGGGTGCGTTTTTGCCTGCGCCCATATTTGTTTGTTCCGTTGAATATGTAACTCCGATTTTACGGCGATCCCTATGTAATTCCAACTCACAAGGAAATCCAGCAAGTAGATTTTGGGGACAAGGTATTTCTGCTTGATACAGAAATGCTGTAAATGCCCTTTGGTACACCACCGTTCAACAGAGGTTTTTCCGTACCCTGTGAAAGCGGATACTTGCTTTATGGTCATTACATCTGGCCAGGACGCCAGTTCCTTTTCATAGAACTGCCTCATCACAAGCAGATCATGCTCGGACAAGACATAGCCCTCCGGCGGCTTGTAGTATTCGGGGTGACGATCTCGTTCCTCCAGGTAATGTATCACATCCGTTGTCTTGATCTTGAAGCGCCGGGTTTTCTTCCCGCTGTCCAGGCAGGGAACGAGGCCGCTTTCCAGAAGAAATAGGCAGGTCTTTTTGCTGATATGACAAATGCGGTACATCTGATCTTTTGTCATGTAGATGGGATACTGCTCTAATATGTCTTGATATTGGGTCGTTGCGTTCATGTCATACACCTCTCATCTTTTTTGCCAACAGCAGAAGATCGGTGTATTTCTCTCCTGATTTCTCTCCGTTCTCCCCATATTCTCTCCTTTTTCCTGTTTTGGAGGCCATTTTGAGGGCTAAGGCGGTGAGTTCGAATTATCCTTGACGCCATGCGGCTTTGCTGGTAAAATTGCCTTGAAATAAGCGGCTTTGACGGCTCTCCGGGACTTCCAAAAAGAGGCGCTATTTTCTCCCAATTTCCGCTAAAGTCCGTTCGGGGTACAACACTAGAAATCTCGTAGGCCGGTAACTCCGGTGCTAGGGTTCAAATCCCTAACCCTCCGCCAAGAAACGCCCCCGGGCTATCAAGCTCGGGGGCGTTTCTTAATTGGTTAGGGATTTGAATCATGTCCGCACAGCCCGGTGGGCTGTGCATTCGACAGTGCGCACACTGTCGAATACCTTGATTTTTCGCCGTTCTCACGCAAGGCGAAAAATGCAAGCAAATCCCTAACCCTCCGCCTCAATGTGTAGACAAACCTCAAAACGTGTCATTCCGAGCCAGCCTTCTCTTGCCGCAAAAGGCTCTCTTGTCATTGCGAGACCAGTCCGCAGACTGGTCGTGGCAATCCGTTGGCCTTTTGCGGCAATTCACCTTCTGCGCATCTGGCGCGGGCGAAGGGATCCGTTCTCCGGTAAAAGGTCAGAAAACATGGGACTTTCGGGGAATACGGATTGCCACGTCGCTTCGCTCCTCGCAATGACAGAAACCGACTTTGTCGACAGCCTGAGGCGCCCCGGCCAGCGGCCGGGCTGCTTTTGCATAAAGGGGAAGGGATTTGAATCATGTGCAAATTCCCACCGCGATCCGAGCTGGGACTGGATTCTATCAGGGCAATATGATATACTATTACTGCGATTGAAACCCACAGAGAAAGAGGGAGAAAAAATGGGCGCATTTTCCAAATATCATCGCTTCCGCGAGGCCGGGGAAGAGGCCAACGTCAACAACGTGTTACACTTCGGAGAGCCGAAGCGTTCTCTCTTTACCAGCAGCAAGGTGATGACCCTGCACCATCGGATCGAGATCACGGATGAAAAGGGGACGGTCGTCTACCGGGCGGAGACGAAGTTCCCCTCGCTCCACGATAAGACCGATGTTTTCGATGGGGACGGAAAGTTCGTAGCGCATATGGAGCGGAAAGTCTTCAGCCTCCATGAGCGGCATTTTATCACCATGGCGGACGGCACGGCCTTTGAGCTGTCCAACGAGCTCTTCCATCTGATCAAGGATATCACCAACATCGAGGGCCTGGGCTGGCAGCTGCAGGGCAATATCCTGGGCCTGAATTTTGAGCTCTACGACGCGAGCGGCGAGATCATCGCCGTCATCGCCCAGAAGATGTTCTCCCTGCACGACAAGTACTGCATCGACATCTATCGGCCGGAGTATGAGAAAACCGTGGTGGCGATCCTGATCACCCTTCAGCATATGATCCGGGATCGGGAGGCGGCCTCCTCGGCTTCGTCCTCGTCCTCTTCCTCCGGCGGCAACTGATTATCAAGTTTAACAGAACGCCATGCTCCCCTGCCGTACGGCAGGGGAGCATGGCGTAAAAGAGCTTATTCCTTCCCCAACTCCTCCAACAGCTTGTGGAGGGCGTGGGAGCGGTGGCTGATGCGGTTTTTCTCCTCGGGGCTCAACTGGGCCGAGGTGCAGCCGTACTCGGGCAGATAGAACAGCGGGTCGTAGCCGAAGCCGTTTTCGCCGCTCTCCCCGTGGGCGATGCGGCCGTAGAAATAGCCCTCGGCCTCCACCTGGCTCCCGTCGGGCCGGGCCAGCACGATGGCGCAGGTGAAATGGGCGCCGCGCTGCTCATCGGGCACGTCTTTCAGCTCCTCCAGCAGCTTGCGGTTGTTGGCCTTGTCGTCCCCGTGTACGCCGCTGTAGCGGGCCGAGTAGATCCCCGGGGCGCCGCCCAGGGCGTCCACGCACAGGCCGCTGTCGTCGGCCAGGGCGCAGCAGCCGGAGATCTGGGCGATCTCCCGGGCCTTTTTGGCGGCATTGGCCAGAAAGGTCTCCCCGTCCTCGATGGTCTCATGGTCGATCCCCGCCTCGCGCAGGGAGAGGATCTCCTCAAACATACTGCCCAGAATGGCCTTGATCTCCACCAGCTTGTGGGCATTGTTGGATGCAATAATCAGTTTCATGTTGTATCTCCCATCAGAAAATTGCTTTCCTGCCCAGTATAAAGGAAGATCGATTTTTCCGCAAGGGCCTTGCCAGCGGAAATAAAACTTCGTATAATAATCCTATAGTAAGTATTATGGCGGAAGACAGAAGAGGAGGGAGACCGTGAAAGTCCGTACACGCTGGTATGACCGGGTCCTGAGCGGCCTGAGCCTCGGCGCGCTGCTGGCGGCGACGCTCTATGTCCTTCTGGCCTGGAAGACCCTGCCGGAGCATCCGCCCTCCCATTTTGATTTTCACGGCGCGGTGGACGCCTGGGGCAACAACAAGACGACGATTCTGACGCCCCTCGCCCTGGCCTGGTTTCTCTTTGGGCTGGTCACCCTCACGGAGCACATGCCCTCCACCTGGAACACCGTGAGCGGGGTTCGCCCGGCGAACATTCCCCGGGCTTTGCGCCTGAGCAAAACTCTGATCGGGATCACGAAGACAGGCTTGTCGCTCTTCTTCGCCTGGAGCATCTTCTGCGCGGCCCGAGGGACGGGCTTGGGTGCGGCGGCCACGCCGCTTTTGCTGATCATGGTGGGCATCGTGCCGCTGGTGTTCGTGGTGCTGCTGCTCCGCCTGCGATAAAAAATGCTTTTACAGGAGTAAAGAATGGACGAATCTCTCTTGACCTTTACCGAGGCCCTGGCCTCTTCCGCGCCCACGCCGGGCGGCGGCGGGGCGGCGGCCCTGATGGGCTCGCTCGCGGCCTCGCTGGGCGCCATGGCGGCCCGGCTCAGCGCCGGGAAGAAGGCCTGCGCCGAGAACGCAGCGGCTTTGGACGGCATCACCGCCGACTGCGAAGCGCTGCGGCTGGATTTCCTGCGGCAGATCGACGCGGACGCGGCGGCCTTTCTCCCCCTGGCGGCGGCCTATCGAATCCCCCGGGAGGAGCCGAATCGGGCGGAGACGCTGCGGCGCGCCTCCCTGGACGCCTGCGCGGCGGCGGCGGAAATGCTGCATCTGTGCACCCGGACGGCGGAGCTGCTGACGCGCCTGAAAGCGATGGCCAGCCGGCTGATGCTCTCCGATGTGGGATGCGCGGCGGCGGCCTGTCGGGCGGCGCTGCTGTGCGCGGCGTATAACGTGTTCGTGAACACCCGCGCCTATCCCGAGGATGCGGAGGCCCAGCGCCTGAACGCGCTGGCGGAGACCGCCCTGGAGCAGGGCCTGGCCCTGCTGGAGGAGATCGAGGTCGGCGTGCTGCTGGCGCTGAGAAACGAGGAAACATGAGCGAGATTCTCTACGGAACCCCGGTGGCGGATACCCTCCGCATCGAACTGAGAAGCCGGATCGCGGCCCTGCGGGAACAGGGGATCGAGCCCTGCCTGGCCATCGTGCGGGTGGGCGAGGACCCGGGCAGCCTGAGCTATGAGCGCTCGGCTCTGCGCGCGTGCGAGAAAGCGGACATCCGCAGCCGGAGCTTTGTCCTCCCGGCGGACAGCAGCACCGAGGCGGTCATCGCGCTGCTGGAGACGATCAGCTCCGATCCTTTGATCCACGGCTGCCTGCTGCTGCGGCCGCTGCCCAGGCAGATCGAGGAGCACCGGGTCTGCGCGGCGCTCCGCCCGGAGAAGGACGTGGACGGCGCCACCGACTCCTCTCTGCGGCGCGTCTTTGTGGGCCGCGGGCCGGGCTTTTGCCCCTGCACGCCGGAGGCGGTGCTGGCTCTGCTGGACTACTATGGCATCCCCCTCACGGGAAAACGGGTGACCATCGTGGGCCGCAGTCTGGTGGTGGGGCGGCCTCTCGCCCTGCTGATGACCGGCCGGGACGCCACGGTGACCCTCTGCCACCGCAAGAGTCCGGATCTGCCCGCGCGCTGCCGCGAGGCGGATATCCTGGTGGTCGCCGCCGGCTCCGCGGGTATGATCACGGCCGACTATGTCCGTGAGGGCCAGGTCGTCGTCGACGTGGGCACCACGATGAACGCGGAGGGTAAGCTCTGCGGCGATGTGGATTTTCCGGCGGTGGAGCCCCTTGCGGCGGCCCTCAGCCCCGTGCCCCGGGGTGTCGGCGCGATCACGACGGCGATCCTGATGAAGCACGTGGTTACCGCGGCCGAGACGATGACTTGACAGAAACGGGGACCTTTACTATAATCACCCTAAAGGGGAAAACGAAGTGTTTCCCCGCAGAGTAGGAACAGCGCGTTGGCCCTCGGGCCTGGAGTGCCGCAGGATGGGAAGTTGTCTGCGGACGAAATCGGTGCTGTCGCCGCTTCCGCTGCCACAAGAGGATCCCTTCTCCTTTCGTGGCACCTGTCACGAAAGGAGTTTTTTATGAGCAAAACAAGACGACTGGCCTTTGACGCCATGCTCGCGGCCATGTGCGCGGTGCTGGGCGTATTGTCCATCGACCTGGGAAACCTGAAGATCACCTTTGAGGGCTTCCCGGTGCTGCTGGGCGCGCTGCTCTTCGGACCGCTGGACGGTCTGGCCATCGGCGGGATCGGCACGCTGGTCTATCAGCTGCTGCGCTACGGCGTCTCGGTGACGACGCCGCTGTGGATCCTGCCCTATATGCTGGCGGGCCTGCTGGTGGGCCTGATCGCCAACGGGGAGAAGGAGCTCAGCCTGAAGCGGCTGGCCCTCGCGGTCTTTTCCAGCAGCCTGCTGATCTTTCTGCTCAATACCCTTGTCCTGTATTTGGACAGCAAGATCTATGGCTATTATTCCCCGGTCTATATCTTCGGCAGCTTCCTTCCCCGCCTTGTGATCTGCCTGGGGAAGGCCGCGGCCTATACGGCTGTGCTGCCGGAGCTGCTGCGGGTCTCCCGGAGGGTACTGAAGCATGGGCGCGGATAAAACGAAACAGCGGCGTGCGGCCCTCGGGGCCCGGCGCGCCATGACTGCGGCGGCCCGGGCCTCCGCCAGCGCGAAGATTTGCTTCCGCCTGCTGGCCCTGCCCCAACTGCATGCGGCCAAAACGATCCTGTCCTACCGGGCGCTGGACGATGAGGTGGATCTGGGGGCTGTGGAAGGAAAGCTCAAAGCCCGGATCGCCTATCCCCGCTGCCTCGGGCAGGGGGTGATGGAGGCTCGCATCCCCTTGGGCCCGATGAAGCCCGGGCCTTACGGCATCTGGGAGCCGGATCCGGAGGCCTCGCTCCTGCTCTCGCCGGAGGAGATCGACCTGGTGCTGCTGCCCTGCGTGGCCTTTGACCGCTGCGGCCATCGCCTGGGCCACGGCGCGGGCTACTATGACCGCTATCTGCCCCGCTGTGACAGGGCAAAAACCGTCCTTGTGGCTTTCGCAGCCCAGGAGTTGGCGCATGTTGCCACGGAGGAGCATGACCGAAACGCGGATATCCTTGTGACGGAGAGAGAAATCATAACCCCTGATGCCTGAGCATCAGGGGTCA
>CACYOR010000135.1 GCA_902775985.1 Oscillospiraceae bacterium | reverse complement strand
GAAAACGCTGCGGGCTTACGCTTTTCCTTGCGTTTTCCGACCGCTGCACAAATTGCGCCCCGCCTTCTTCTGCCACCGGCAGCGGCGGAGCGCAATTCCCTTGCAAAAAGCCGTACTCTACGATATAATTATTTTTATCGGAAAAACATACCAAACTATACCGAAAGGGGTAATCGTCCATGAAATACATCATGGCCCTGGACCAGGGCACGACCAGCTCCCGCGCCATCCTCTTCGATAAATCCGGCAATCTCTGCAGCGTTGTCAACAAGGAGTTCCGGCAGATCTTCCCCCACCCCGGCTGGGTGGAGCACGACGCCAACGAGATCTGGGAGACCACCTATGACGTGGCCCACGCCGCCATGGCGAAGCTGAACGTCACCGCCGCGGACATCGCCGCCATCGGCATCACCAACCAGCGCGAGACCACGGTCATCTGGGACAAGGAGACGGGCGAGCCCATCGCCAACGCCATCGTCTGGCAGTGCCGCCGCACCTCGGACATCATCGACAAGCTGGTGGCCGACGGCTACGGCGACGAGATCCGCCGGAAGACCGGCCTCATTCCCGACGCCTATTTCTCCGGCTCCAAGATCAAGTGGCTGCTGGACAACGTCCCCGGCGCCCGCCGCCGCGCCGCCGCGGGCAAGCTTCTCTTTGGCACCATCGACACCTGGCTGATCTGGAAGCTCACCGGCGGCCGCGTCCATGTGACCGACTACACCAACGCCAGCCGCACCATGCTCTTCAACATCCACACCCTCCAGTGGGATGAGGATCTGCTCAAGCTCCTGGACATTCCCGCCTCCCTCCTGCCCGAGGTGAAGCCCTCCTCCTGCGTCTACGGCAAGACCGATTTCGAGGTCCTGGGTGGGGAGATCCCCATCGCCGGCGCGGCGGGCGACCAGCAGTGCGCCCTCTTCGGCCAGTGCTGCTTTGAGCCGGGCACCATGAAGAATACCTACGGCACCGGCTGCTTTTTGCTGATGAACACCGGCAAGACCCCGGTGGAGAGCAAGAACGGCCTGGTCACCACCATCGCCGCCAGCACCAGCGACGAGGTCGACTATGCCCTGGAGGGCTCGATCTTCATCGCCGGCGCCGCCATCCAGTGGCTTCGCGACCAGCTGGGCGTCATCACCTCCGCCAAGGAGAGCCGGGAATTCGCCGAGAAGGTGCCCGACACCGCCGGCGGCTACGTGGTCCCGGCCTTCACCGGCTTGGGCGCCCCCTTCTGGAGCCAGCACGCCCGCGGCGCTATCGTGGGCATCACCCGCGGCTTCTCCCGCGCCCATCTGGTGCGCGCCACGCTGGAGAGCCTGGCCTATCAGACCCATGACATCGCCCGCGCCATGGAGCGGGATTCCGGCATCCCCATTGCGGAGCTGAAGGTGGACGGCGGCGCCAGCGCCAACGACTTCCTCATGCAGTTCCAGGCCGACATCCTGGGTGCGGACGTCTACCGCCCCCACTGCATCGAGACCACCGGCCTGGGCGCGGCGTATCTGGCCGGTCTGGCCGTGGGCTACTGGTCCGACCTGGAGGATATCCGCTCCAACTGGGTCATCGACAAGACCTTCACCCCCTCCATGGAGGAGAAGTACCGCAAGAAGCTGATCCGCGGCTGGGACCGGGCGGTCAAGTGCGCCCTGCTCTGGGGCGAAGAAGCAGCCGAGGACGAGTAAAAGTCCCCATTGTGCCGTAGGGGAGGGGCTTGCCCCTCCCGAGCAATCCAGGGCACGCATCCGCTTCTGACGGGCGGGGCAAGCCCCGCCCCTACAAACAAAACAAAAAAGGAAATAACAACCATGATCGACTATACCGCCCTTCGTAACTGTGAACTCTTCCTCTTCGACATGGACGGCACCCTGTATCTGGGCGACGACGTGTACGACGGCGCCATCGCGCTGATGGAGGATCTGCCCCGCCTCGGCAAGAAGTACATCTACCTGACCAACAACTCCTCCCGCGCCGGCACGGACTACATCACCCGCCTGCGCCGCCTGGGCTTCCCCTGCGAGGCGGAGAATGTCTTCACCTCCGGCATGGCCACCGGCCAGTACCTGAACCAGCAACACCCCGGCGCCAAGGTCTATCTCGCCGGCACTCGGGCCTTCTACCGGGAGCTCACAAGCTATGGCATCGACCTGGTGAACGACGAGAACGGCCACACCGAGGCCGACACCGTGGACGTGGTGGTCCAGGGCTTCGACACGGAGCTGGTGTACGAGAAGCTGGACAAGGCCTGCCACTTCCTGCGCCGCGGCGCGGCCTTCATCGCCGCCAACCCCGACTGGGTCTGCCCCATGCCCCATGACGAGGTCCTGCCCGACTGCGGCAGCATCTGCGCCCTGCTGACGGCCTCCTCCGGCCGGGAACCGACCTACATCGGCAAGCCCAACCGGAACATGATCGACGTCATCTCCGCCATGACCGGCATCCCCAACGAGAAGATCTGCGCCGTGGGCGACCGGCTGTATACGGACATCGCCGTGGCCCAGAACGCGGGCTCGGTCTCGGTGCTGGTGCTCTCGGGCGAGACGACCCAGGCCATGCTGGACGCCGCCGAGCGCAAGCCCAGCTACGTGCTCCCCTCCGTCAAGGAGCTGCACGAAGTGTTGATGTAAAGGCATAAAAGGCATCAGGGATCAGAATTGTCATGGCGGTGTCATTGCGAGGAGGGCGAAGCCCGACGTGGCAATCCGTTTCTCTTTTCCCTGGCCGCAGGGAGAACTGCAGCTTTGCGCTGCCGGGGGCAGAAGAAGCAAAGGCGCAGTTTCCGCAGCCGCGCTTTTCTCGGGCTGAAGCGTTTAAGCGAGGCCCGGGAAAAGCTTTGCGGCAAGGCGTTTACGGATTGCCACGACCAGTCTGCGGACTGGTCTCGCAATGACACGCGGTAAGGTTTTCACGTTTCCCCTGATACCTGATGCCTAATCCCAATGTAAAAGGATCTACCCTATGTTTCTTCTCACCTATGCGCTGCCCATTGCGGCGGCGCTTTTGCTGATTGCCTTTTTCTCCGGCCTGCCGCTGCTCTCCCGCTGCGCCCTGCCGGAGGCCTGTGAGCGCCGTTTTGACCGGCGGGACGCCCTGATCCTGGCGCTGATCACCCTGCTCTACGCTCTCGTGGCCTTCCGGAACCTGGGCAACACCCGCTCGCCGGAGAGCTTTGTGCCCATGGAGGGCCGCAGCGTGGTGCTGACGCTCCCGGAGGGCGCGGAGGCGGAGACGCTGCAGCTTTTCCCCGGCGTGGGCATCGGCGGCTATGCCATCGAGACCTCCCCCGACGGAGAGCATTTCACAGAGCTGACGCGCTTTGAGCAGAACCACGTGGCCGTGCTGAAATGGGATTCCCTCCCCCTGGCGGACGCGCTGCGGCCCATCCGCTATCTGCGCATCGCCTGCACCAACGGCAATCCCTGGCTGGGCGAGGTGGCGGTGCGGGACGTCGCCGACGCGCTGCTGCCGCTCCAATCGGAGGCGCCGGAGCTCATCGACGAGGGCGACACCGTGCCCGAGCGCTCCGATTTCATGAACTCCAGCTATTTTGACGAGATCTACCACGCCCGCACGGCCTGGGAGCATCTGCACGGCGTCTGGCCCTATGAGATCTCCCATCCGCCCCTGGGCAAGGAGATCCTCTCCCTGGGCATCCTGCTCTTCGGCATGACGCCCTTCGGCTGGCGCTTCTCCGGCACTCTCTTCGGGGTGCTGATGCTGCCCGTCATGTATCTGCTGCTCAAGCGCCTCTTCGGCGGGCGCTGGGTGCCCGCCCTGGGGACGATCGTTTTCGCGACGGACTTCATGCACTTTGTCCAGACCCGCATCGCCACCATCGACACCTACGGGGTCTTCTTCATCCTGCTGATGTACTATTTCCTGCTGCTCTGGCTGGAGGAGGAATCCCCCTGGGCGCTCGCCCTCTGTGGGCTGAGCTTCGGCCTGGGCGCGGCCAGCAAGTGGACCGGCCTCTATGCCGGGGCGGGGCTCGCGGTACTCTGGGCGGCCCACTGGGTGAGGCGCGCCCGGGAGCATGCCGCGCAGAAGCGCCGCGGCTCTCTTTTCCCCGCCTTTCTGAAAAACGTGGGGCTCTGTCTGCTGGTCTTCATCGCCCTGCCCTGCCTGATCTACTATCTCTCCTACCTGCCCTACGGCAAGGCCCTGGGCCAGCCGCTTTTCTCCCGCGCCTATCTGAAAACCGTGCTGGACAACCAGCGCTTCATGTTCACCTACCACGCGGGCATCGTGGCCGAGCACCCCTACTCCTCCCGCTGGTATCAGTGGCTGCTGGACATCCGCCCCATCCTCTACTATCTGGAGTATTTCTCCGACGGCCGCCGGATCAGCATCGCCGCCTTTCTGAACCCGGCCCTCTGCTGGGGCGGTTTCCTGAGCCTGTTCGTGCTGCTCTACACGGCCATCTTCCGCCGCGACCGGCGGGCGGCCTTTCTTCTGGTGGGCTATCTGGCCCAGCTGCTGCCCTGGGTGTTCATCTCCCGGCTCACCTTCGCCTATCATTACTTCCCCTCTTCGGTCTTTCTCGTGCTGGCCCTGGGCTATGTCTTCGCCCTCTATCGGGAGAATAAGCCCGACTGGCTACGCTGGGCGATCCCCTTCGCCGCCGTGTCCCTGCTGCTCTTCGTGATGTTCTATCCGGTACTGGCCGGCACCCCGGTGGACAATGTCTCCGCCTCCCGCCTGCTGGCCTGGTTCCCCACCTGGCCGATCTAGCGTCGCTGAGACGTCAGAGGAAACTCGCTCCATTTCGTTTCCGCGCATATTCCTCCGTCCCTGTCATTGCGAGGCCCCTTGGGGGCCGTGGCAATCCGTTCCCCTTTTCCGTCCGCCTCACCGCGGCCGATCCCCGCGCGTCCTGTCAAAGACTGGGGCTCCGGCCCTAAAGCATCTGGGGGTATAGCTCAGCTGGGAGAGCGCTTGAATGGCATTCAAGAGGTCAGCGGTTCGATCCCGCTTATCTCCACCATCAACGTCGGGTACGACGCATTAGAGAAAGTCCTAAATCCGAAAGGATTTGGGACTTTTTTCTTACTTTTCGTCCCATTTTGATTTTGGCAGAGATTCCCATTTGAAGTGCATTCAAGCGCTCTTCTAACACTTTTTCTAACAGTTTCTAACACCCATTTGGCCTGGAAACAGGCCACTTTTTCAGCTCACCAGAGCTTCGGCCATGGACAGCTTCCGCTTGGCGTCCAGATGCCCGTAGGTATTGGCTGTGGTTTTGATGTCGCTGTGCCCCAGCCATTCCTGCACGTCTTTGAGCGAAAAGCCCATGTTCAGCAGATTGCTGGCGGCGCTGTGACGAAGCTCATGAAAACGGATATGCGGCATCCCGTTGGCCTTCAACAGTTTGGGGAACTTGTCCGACACATAGTCCGGCGAGAATGGCCTGCCGTCGCTCCACCGGAACACGGAGTCGCAGTCGTGGTAGGTGTCCCCGAAGAACTGTTTATCCTTCTCCTGCTGCGCTTTCAGGTTCAGCAGGAGTTCTTTGATCTCCGGCGTCATGGGAAATGAGCGGCGGCTGGACGTGTTCTTGGTCTTATCCTTGGCGACTACGGTGGTGACCTTGGAAACCGTGCGGCGAATGCTGATGGTCTCTGCTTCAAAGTTCACACAGTCCCAACAGAGGCCCAGCGCCTCACTGCGGCGCAGACCGTACAGGGCGGTCAACCGAATCAGCGGATACAAAGGCTCGTCCTTGATCTTCTCCAGCAGTTCATCGATCTGCGACTTTGTATAGAAATGCGCCTCATACCGCTCACAGACCGGGAGCTTTACGAACTGGCAGGGATTCATGGAGATCAATCCTTCAGACACACAGTAGAGCAGCGTCTGATTGAGAATGTTCTTCAGAAGCCGCAGGCTTCGTGGAGCCAAGCCGCCTTTCCCGTCCAGCCGACCATTCTTTGCTTTCTCGTTGATATAGTCCTGGAGATTGAATTTGGTGATCTCCCGGAGCAGAGTTCCCTTCTCTTCCCAATACGGGAAGATGTGGTTCTTCATCAGTGCCTCATAGCCCTGTTTGGTCACCTCGTCGATGGGATGCTCAAAGTCTCCGGTTTTGTCGGCATACCACAGCTTGATTGCGTCCACAAAGGGAATGTTGGCCCGATCCGCCTCTTGCTGGGCACGAAGCTCTTCGGCCTTTTCATACTCCTTCAAAGTCTCCCGCAGCAACTTTTGTGCTTTGGTCTTGTTGCCCTTTACCGGAAGCTCCGTATTGATCCACTTCTGCTTCCGTTTGCCGTTTTCATAGGTGTTCAAAACGATATAGTAGATATTATTTTTGGTTTGCAGGCTGCCTGTCATGGTTATCATTTCTCCTTTCGATGACAGGTGCAAAAATAGCCCGCTGTTGCAAGGTCATTATAACCTGCTACAGCGGGCTGTTCAAGCACATAATTCATTTGTTTGATTCACAGTTTCTTACTGACGTATATAGTCCATCACATCGTTCTTCCGAATCCGGATGGCCGATCCGATCCGCCGACAAGGCAGATCATTCTCGCGGATCAGCTTGTAGATGGTGTTCTTGCATACCGAGAGTAATTCTGCGGTCTGCTGTACGGTCAGCACATCCGGGTAATCCTTGAACTGAGTCTTCGGCTGATTCACAGCAGCCACGGTTTCATTCATAAGCACTTCCTCCTTTCAGCGAAGATAAAAATATAGATAAGAGTTGAAATTATCCGTACATCCGTACATGCGTACTACAGCACGGGCTGACCCGTACACTGGTACGCTTGTACGGATCTTTTTTGTTCTTTTTTAAAAACTGTTGGGCTTGACCAGCAGCTCGATGCCGAGAAAGCCCCGGACTCTCCGTCCGTTCCCGAGGTAGATCTTATTGGTGGCCTCCAGATTGTAGCGATCCTCGTTCTCATGGAGGAACAGGCTGAAGCTTCGTTCGCTCAGTGGCTTGTGAGAATTGTCTTCGCACCAGAGCTTATACACCGCGTACAGATCTTTGGTGCTGACCTCGTAGTCCGCCTTGAAGCGGAAATAGCCCTCGGAGGCCATAAACTCGACGATGTTGTTGCCGTCGGATACAGCTTCCGTCATGTTCTCTTTCGCCTTTTCGCTGATCGTAAACTTGTAATTGTTGTCGATCAGGCGCTTCAGCCCTTCCAGCATCCAAAGAAAAATCCCCTCCTTCTCGGCAATCAGCTTTTCCGAGAGGAAGGGATCGTCTACGCGGTTCTTGGCCTTGCGTCTGGTGGTCAGGATGATCTGGCGGCGGAAGAAACCGTCGCTGCGGTCATAGAGCGCTTTCAGCGAGCCGTTGCCAAAACCGAGGAAGCGGCAGTGCAGCTCGCCCTGGTAGCTCTGCTGGCTTTTCTTCTCCAGGTCCATGGGCAGCTCCGCCGTGATGATGGATTTCAGATAGTTGGTCTGAGGGAGCCCCTCTGTTTTCATATCGTCGTCCACCATCAGCAGCGCGTGCTCCAGGTCGGCGCGGGCAAAGCGGTTGGTCTCCACCTTGTTCAGATTTCCGTTCACCATGTTGTCGCCGAGAATCGCCCGGAGTACTGACCCGATCCGGCTCTTGCCCTCGCCGCCCTTGCCCACCAGCATCAGCATTTTCTGGGCTTTGGTCGTGGGGATCAGGCAGTAGCCCATATACTCCTGCAGCGTAGGAATGTCCTCCGCGTCCAAAAGCTCATGGAGAAAACTAAACCAGCGCTCCGGCGCGGGTTCATCGGGAACATAAGTTACCGTCAGCCGGTTCCGGCAGTATTCCTTGTCCTCGTTAAAGGTGCCATCCAGAAACAGCGTCCCGTTCGCCACATGGATACGGTCGGTTTGCAGCGGCAGATCTTCCAGATAGGCCTCTGAGCGCAGCACCTCCAGGATGCTGTCCAGTTTCTTGGCCACGCCGCTGCTGACCGCTCCCTTGAGCTTGTCATAGATCAGCTTTTTCAGTTCCCGCTCATCGGTGATGCGCTTGTCCACTGTGAAGAAGGTTCCCTTCACGCAGACCATCGGGTGCTCTGCCAGAAACTCCTGACAGAACAAAATCTCGTTGACCTTTTTCCCGTCGAACCACTCCGGCAGTTGTGCTATTTCTTGCATTCGTTTCACCTCTTTTCGTAATATAATGGAAGCCGGTCAATACAGACCGCCCCTTAGCGTGCGTCACGCTCGTGGCGCTTGCGCGCCAGTTTTTGCTGCTGCTCCACTGCCTTGCGCTGCACCTCGATCTCCGCCTCCTGTTGACGCTCAGAAGCAATA